>CACXHB010000122.1 GCA_902767315.1 uncultured Eubacteriales bacterium | reverse complement strand
GGTGGGCACGGGAGGATTTTTGCGGCGGAAAATCCCATTTTCCAGAGCAAAAATCGTTTCCTTGCAGTTTTTGCGCCCGGAAATCTGCAAGATTTCAGCAAAAACTGGGAGGGGTGGCAGTGGCGGAGGAATTTTTCCTCCGCCCCATCTCTGTGCGTGTCGTCAGTTCAGATAAGCCAGCGTCACTTCGATTTCCAGGGTTTCCACATGGTAGGTGGGCTGCTGCTGGTAGTCGTAGTATCCGCCGAAGGGATTGCCGAAGGGGAAGCCGTAGCCGCTGCCATAGCCGTAACCATAGGCGGTGCGGGTGAAGTCGGAGGTATCCTCCTCGTCGGAAGACGCGCCGTCCTCCACATAACGGGCCACGGTCACGGTGACCACGTCGCCTTCCTTGCACTGGTCGATGACGTCGGTCAGGTCTTCAGAAGAAGTGATCCGGTTGCCGTTGATGGCGGTGATGAAGTCGCCTTCCTTGATGCCCGCGGTTTCCGCCGGGCCGCCTTCCACCACGGATGCTACATACAGTCCCGCGGGGGTCTCGTCGTCGGTGGCTTCCTCCGCGCCGTCCACAGCCTGCACGCTCACGCCCAGGCCCAGCCGCTGCACCTTGCCGGTTTCAATGATCTGGCAGGCGATGGGGTAGGCGGTGTCCACGGGGATGGCGAAGCCCAGTCCTTCGTAGGAAGCGTTGGAATATACGCTGTTGCCCATCTTCAGGGTGTTGATGCCGATGAGGTTGCCGTTCACGTCGAACAGGCCGCCGCCGGAGTTGCCGCTGGAAATGGCCGCGTCGTGCTGGATGTACTCCACGGTGCGGCTGGTGTTGCCGCCCTTCACCGTGCGGGCCAGGCTGGAAATCACGCCGCTGGTAACGGTGTTAAACAGCGTCTCGCCGCCGGGGTTGCCAATGGCCACCACGGTGGAACCCACGTACACCTTTTCTACCGATCCGATGGCCACGGGAGTCAGCTCCTTGGCCGCCTCTTCGCCCACCTTCAGTACCGCCAGATCCAGGGAGGAATCGGTGCCCACCACTTCGGCGTCCACCTTTTCTCCGCTGGGCATCAGAATCTGATAGGAATCGCCGGAGGAGATCACGTGGTAGTTGGTCAGGATATAGCCGCCGTCGGCGATGACCACGCCGGAACCTTCAGAATAGGTCTGGGTGGAAGTCTCCCGGGTGGACTTGTTCCACTTTTCCACGTTGGTGATTACGCCCACCACGGAATTGGCGTTTTTGTTGGCCACGTAAATGGCGGGGTTGGTGTCTTCAATGTCGTAGGTGACGGGGGTGGAATTGGTGGCCTTGACGCCGTTTTCCGCCAGCACCTGCATGCCGATGCACACGCCCAGCAGGGCGACCACTGTCATCACGGACAGAAGGATCCATGCTTTTCTAAAAGAATGATGCGTTCTCATTTGGAACACCTCCTTGTTTTCGTTTTTTATGATACACGACAATTTGCGAAAAAGTATGAACAAACAAAGAACAATTGCCGGGCCCGGAAAAATATGCTATAATACCCGCAGCAAATCTGCCCTCAAAAGGAGAGAAAAGCTTATGAAAATTCGTTTCCTTGGCACCGGCGCGGCGGACTGGCGCGAGCCCGTAAACGGCGAATTCCGCGCCCTTTCCAGCACTCTGTTCGATGAAAAGCTGCTCATCGACGGCACCATGATGGTGCGCGACCGCATCACCCATCCGGAAAAGATCACCGATATGCTCCTGACCCACCCCCACAGCGATCATTTCGACCTGGAGCTGATCCGCAGCCTGGCCCCCATCCGGGTGCACGCCCATTCCTCCTGGGCCGATCGAATTTCCGGCGAAGGCGTAGAAGTCGTCCCCTTCGAATATTTTGAATCCTTCCAGGCGGCGGGCTATACCGTGCTGCCCATGGAAGCCAACCACCTGCCGGAGCCCCACGACGAGGGCGCGGTGCATTTCGTTTTGCAGGATGGGGAAAAGACCGTGCTCTACGCCACCGACGGCGCGTGGCTTCTCACCCGGGAATGGTACGCCCTGACGAAGTTCTCCCTGGACGCCGCCATTTTCGACGCCACCATCGGCGAAGGCTATCCCGGCGATTATCGCATCTTCGAGCATAATTCCATCGAAATGCTCCGCATCATGCTGCGCACCATGCGCCAGCCCATGTTTGCCAAGCATAACGCCTCCGGGCATATCCATCCCGTGCTGAAGGCCGGTGCGCCGGTGTACCTGACCCACATGGCCCGCACCCTCCACGGCCCCCAGGGGGAAGTGGACGCGTCCCTGCGCCCCGAATTCTGTCCCGCCCACGACGGCATGGAAGTGACCGTCTGACCGCATTTTCAGAGGCAGGCCTGCCCTGAAGAAGGCGCATACTGTGGAATAAAAAGGATCCCCGGCTTGAACGCTATCAATCATTTCGCGCAATACGCCGTCCGAATCGCCTCGCTTTCTCCGCTGACCCTGCTCTTCCGCCGCATGCGCCGCTGGAAAATGTGGGGGAAAATCTGCGCGGCCATCGGCGTGCTGGTTCTTCCCACGCTGCTGGTTCGCCTTGGCAATGCCTGTTATCTGGACTGTACCCTGAAGGCGGCCGGAGGCGAGCGGAATCTGGGGAAATTCCTGGCCTATCTGGCGCTTCGATTACTTGCGGCGGTGATTTCGACCCTGCTGCCGGTGGCCGGGGCCCATGGCCTGGGCCTGATGGGGGAAAGGCAGTCCCCCGAAAAAATCGACGCAGCGCCCCCGCCGCCGGCGGAATCCGGCGAGACGTAAATAGATCTGAACCCGGCTGGAGAAGCGCCGCCTTCTCCGGCCTTTTTTCTTAACGTAATCAGCGGCGTTCCCGCGTTGACAGACGGGAATCGGTCGTATAAACTATATAGGTTGAGTTATATTCAGGAGGAATGTGCTGATGCAGCATCCGGAATTGGCGCAGGAGACTGCCCGCCGCAGAACCTTTGCCATCATTTCGCATCCTGACGCTGGTAAAACCACGCTGACGGAAAAATTGCTTTTGTACGGCGGCGCCATCCGCCAGGCAGGCTCCGTAAAGGCCCGCAAGGCCGCGCGGCACGCCACCTCCGACTGGATGGAGATTGAAAAACAGCGCGGTATTTCCGTCACCAGTTCCGCCATGCAGTTTGATTTCGAGGGCTATCGGATCAATATTCTGGATACCCCCGGCCATCAGGACTTCTCGGAGGATACCTACCGTACCCTGGTGGCGGCGGACAGCGCCGTGATGCTCATCGACTGCGCCAAGGGCGTGGAGGAGCAGACGGTGAAGCTGTTCAAGGTCTGCCGCATGCGCTCCATCCCGATTTTTACCTTTATCAATAAGCTGGACCGGGCCGGCCGGGATCCCTTCGACCTGATGGACGAACTGGAATCCGTGCTGGGCATCCGCTCCTGCCCGGTGAACTGGCCCATCGGCATCCATGGGGATTTCAAGGGCGTGTTCCATCGGGATACCCGCCTGGTGGAGCTCTACGCCGGCGGCGATCATGGCCAGACCCAGGTGGACGTGCGCACCGTGTCCATCGACGACCCGGAATGCGAAACGATTCTGGGCAGAAGCTATTATCAGAAGCTGCAGGAGGACATCGAGCTTCTGGACGTGGCGGGGGACGAGTTCGATCTGGAGAAAATCCTCTCCGGCCAGCTGACCCCCCTGTTCTTCGGCAGCGCTTCCAATAACTTCGGCGTGGAACCCTTTTTGCGCAGGTTCCTCTCCTATACCAAGTCGCCCACTCCCCGGGTGGCGGACGTGGGCGTGATTCAGCCCACGGACGAGAAGTTCACCGGCTTCATCTTCAAGATTCAGGCCAACATGAACCCCGCCCACCGGGACCGGCTGGCCTTCATGCGGGTGTGCTCCGGCGTGTTCGAAAAGGGCATGACCGTGTGGCATTCCTCCTCCGGGGAAAAGGTCAAATTGGCCCAGCCCCAGCAGTTTATGGCCCAGGAGCACGAAAGCGTGGACCTGGCCTACCCCGGGGACATCATCGGCCTGTTCGACCCGGGCATTTTCCGCCTGGGCGATACCCTGTGCACCGGGTCCCCCGTGCGCTATTCGGGCATTCCCCTGTTCGCACCGGAATTTTTCTGCCGGGTCAGCCCCGAGGATTCCATGAAGCGCAAACAGTTCCTCAAGGGTATCAACCAGCTTTCCCAGGAAGGCGCCATTCAGACCTTCAAACGCCCCAATATCGGCCGGGAGGAAATGATCGCCGGCGTGGTGGGCGCTTTGCAGATGGACGTGCTGGAATACCGGCTCAAGTCCGAATACGGCGTAAATATCATCCGGGAAAGCCTGCCCTTCCGGTTTGTACGCTGGATTGCCGAAACCCCCAAGCCCGTGGAAAAGCTGCGGCTTACCTCCACCACCCAGTTGGGCGTGGATCGCCACGGCCGGGACGTATTGCTGTTTGAAAACGAATGGTCCATCCGCCTGGCGGGAGAAAACAACGAGGGCCTGGTGCTGGCGGAAACCGCCGACCGGCTCACCGCCGACGGCATGGATTAATGAACCCGCAAAACGCGCGCCTTCAGACGAAAGGAAGGATCTCCATTGAATATCGTTCGCGAAGATTTGAGAAACATCGCCATTATCGCTCACGTTGACCATGGCAAGACTACTCTGGTGGATCAAATGCTCAAACAGTCCGGCGTCTTCCGCCAGAATCAGGCGGTGGCCGAACGGGTGATGGACTCCAACGACCTGGAGCGGGAGCGCGGCATCACCATTCTTTCCAAAAATACCGCCGTGCATTACGACGGCGTCCGCATCAATATTGTGGACACCCCCGGCCACGCGGACTTCTCCGGCGAGGTGGAGCGCGTGCTGAAGATGGTCAACGGCGTGCTTCTGCTGGTGGATTCCTTCGAAGGCCCCATGCCCCAGACCCGTTTCGTGCTGAAAAAGGCGCTGGAATTGAACCTGAAGGTCATTATCGTCATCAATAAAATGGACCGTCCCGATGCCCGCTGCGCCGAGGTGGTGGACGAGACCCTGGAGCTTCTGCTGGAGCTGGACGCTACCGACGAACAGCTGGACAGCCCCGTGGTGTTCGCCTCCGGCCGCACCGGCACCGCCACCCTGGACTGGCAGAAGCCCGGTACGGATCTGAAGCCCCTGTTCGACATGATCCTCAGCCATATCCCCGCGCCCCAGGGCGACCCGGAAGGCAGCCTGCAGCTGCTGATTTCCACCATCGATTATAACGATTACGTGGGCCGCATCGGCGTGGGCCGCATCGAGCGGGGCACCATCTCCGCCGGCCAGATGGCCATTCGCTGCGTGTACGGCGAATCCTTCGTTTCCGCGCCCACCCGGCTGGGCGGCCTGTACGAATTCGACGGCCTGAAGCGGGTGAACTGCGAAAGCGCCAAGGTGGGCGATATCGTGGCCGTTTCCGGCTTTGAAGATCTGCTCATCGGCGATACCATCTGCCAGCCCGCCATGGCGGAGCCCCTGCCCTTTGTGAAAATCGACGAGCCCACCGTTTCCATGAACTTCGTGGTCAACGACAGCCCCTTCGCCGGCACCGAGGGCACCTACGTCACCTCCCGGCATCTGCGGGCCCGGCTGTTTAAGGAAATGCAGACCGACGTGTCCCTGCGGGTGGCCGATACCGAAACCACCGACGCCTTCAAGGTGTCCGGCCGCGGCGAGCTGCACCTGTCCATCCTCATCGAAACCATGCGCCGTCAGGGCTATGAATTCGCCGTGACCAAGCCCCAGGTGATCTATCGCGAGGTGGACGGCGTGACCTGCGAGCCCATCGAGCGGCTGGTGTGCGACGTGCCCACGGATTATTCCGGCACTGTCATCGATAAAATCAGCCGGCGCAAGGGCGTTCTGCAGTCCATGCAGGGCCAGGATCGCATGCGCCTGGAATTCCTGATTCCCTCCCGCGGCCTGTTCGGTTATCGCAGCGAGTTTTTGACCGATACCCGCGGCGAAGGCATCATGAGCAGCGTGTTCGAGGATTATGAGCCCGTGAAGGGCGAAATCCCCACCCGTCCCGTGGGCTCCCTGGTGGCCTGGGAAACCGGAGAATCCACCAGCTACGCCCTGTTCAATCTGCAGGATCGGGGCGAGCTGTTCATCGAGCCCGGCGTGAAGGTCTATAACGGCATGATCATCGGCCAGTCCTCCCGCCCCGGCGACATCGATGTGAACGTGTGCAAGAAAAAGCACATGACCAACAGCCGCAACAGCGCCTCCGCCGAAGAGGCCCTGAAGATCACCGGCGTGAAGGTGCCCACCCTGGAGGAGGCCCTGGAATTCATCGACGACGACGAACTGGTGGAAATCACCCCCAAGTCCATCCGCATGCGCAAACGCATTCTCAATACTGAAATGCGTAAGAAGCTGGAATCCCGCAAAAAGAACGGGTAAAAAATATCGACCTTCCCCGGCCAGCCACGCCGGGGATTTTTCATAAAGCCTATGCAGATCGATCGCATTCAATTGAGAAATTTCCGGAATTACGCCGCGCTGGAGCTTTGCCCCTGCCCGGGGGTGAACGTGCTGGCGGGGGAGAACGCCCAGGGCAAAACCAACGTGCTGGAGGCGGTGTACCTTTCCTGCACCGGGCGCTCCCATCGTACCCGCCAGGATAAGGAGCTGATTTCCTGGGGCGCGGATTTCGCCGGGGTGCACGTGTACGCCACCCGCCGGGACGGCAGTCACGAGGTGGAGCTGATTCTCCCGGCAGCGGGAAAGCGCATTTTGAAAATCGCCGGGCAGAAGGCCAGCCGTTCCGGGGAACTGCTGGGCCACGTGACGGGGGTGCTGTTCTCTCCGGAGGATCTGTCCCTCATTAAGGACGGGCCGGGGGAACGCCGGCGGTTTCTGGACATCGCCGTGTCCCAGCTGCGCCCCGCCTATTATTACGCCCTGCAGCGGTATTCCCGGGCCCTGAAGCAGCGCAACGAGCTTCTGCGCACCCAGGCCACTTATGCCTTGGACGAATTTGACCAGGTGCTCTCCGCCGCCGGGCAGGAAATCATGCGCTATCGGAACTGGTATGTGGAGAAACTCAACGCCGTTTCCCGGCAGGTGCACGGGCATATCTCCATGAGCCGGGAAAATCTGCAGGTGGAATACCGGCCCAGCGTAAAGGAAGATATGCTGACGGAACTGCGGGCCGCCCGGGAAACGGATCTGCGTCGGGCGACCACTTCCGTGGGGGTGCACCGGGACGACCTGGCCCTGCTCATCGACGGCCACGAAGCCCGGCTGTTCGGCTCCCAGGGGCAGCAGCGCACCGCCGCCCTGTCCTTGCGGCTTTCGGAACTGACGGTAATGAAAAATGAATCCGGCGAATGGCCGGTGTTGATGCTGGACGACGTAATGAGCGAATTGGATCCCGTCCGCCGGCGGCAGCTGGTGACGTACCTGACCGGGGTGCAGACGCTGATTACCTGCACGGATCCGGAAGACCTGGCCGGCGCGGAAATCGGCCGCCTGTTCCGGGTGGCGGGGGCGCAGGTGACCCCGGGGTGACGGGGCAGGGCGGGGGGCTCCGCCCCCCGCACCCCCCCGGCGAAGCGGAAGGCTTTTCCCGCCGGAAAAGCCCTGATAAAAATGGAGAGGGCCGCGGCCCTCTCCAAACCTCACCCGGAGTCTCCTCTTCAGGCGTTGTCCGTCAACGTATGACAAAGATCGATCATTTCCCGCATGGCGGGGGTAAGCAGCTTGTTCTGATGCCAGGCGATAAAGTTATGCCGGCGGAAGGTCTCGTCGTCAATGGGCCGGGTGGCCACGACGCCCGCGGCAATGTCCGCCTCCACCAGTTTTTCCGGCAGAAAGGACACCCCCAGGCCCGCGTTCACGGCCTTTACGATGGCGTGGGTGCTGACAGATTCCCAGGCGGGCTCTACGTAGAGATTGTGCAGGGCGAAAACGTGGTCCAGAAAGGTGCGGCCCGCGCTGCCCGGTTCCCGCAGCAGGAAGCTGCAATCCTGTAAATCAATGAGATTCAGGGTTTCCCTGGCCAGAATGGGATGTCCCGGCGGGCAGATGAGCACCAGATGATCGTCGGCAAAGGTGTCCGTTACCAGGTTTTGCAAAACTACGCCGCCTTCGATAAAGGCCATGTCCAGAGAATTTTCCATCAATTCGTTCTGAATGGCCAATCCGTTGTGGATGCGCACCTTGATTTGCAGATTGGGTCGGCGCTTCTGGAATTCGGTGACCAATTGGGGCATGAGGAAATTGCCCAGAGAAATGCTGGCGCCCACCCGCAGCACGCCGGATTCGTCCCAGTTCCGCAGGCCTTTTTCCATCAGGTCGAAGGATTCCACAATGTGCAGGGCGTGGGCGTAGAACTGGCGGCCGCTTTCGGTGACGTAGAGATGATGATTCATCCGCTCGAACAGATTGACCCCGTAATATTTTTCCAATTCCTGAATGGCCCGGGAAACGGCGGGCTGGGTCATGTGCAAAAGGCCCGCGGCCCGGGTGATGTTCTGGGTCTGGTACACCTGGATAAAGATTTTCATGTGTTTTACGGTCATGGCAAAAACTCCATCTATGTCGATTCAAATATAACGTTGATGAGATTATAGCATTTTACACATGCCCGTGCAAGCAGTATACTGATAGAAGAGGTGAATTTGTTTGCCACAGGAACAATCCCGTCTGCATCGCCTGACTACGCTTTTTCTGAATATGCTCTATATCAGCGCCTTTACCTTCGGAGGCGGTTTTGTCATTACTTCCTTTATGAAAAAACGCTTCGTGGACGGCCTGCACTGGATCGATGAATCCGAAATGCTGGATCTGGTGGCCATCGCCCAGTCCACCCCCGGGGCCATCGCCGTGAACGCCTCCATTCTGGTGGGCTGGCGGGTGGCCGGGCCGGTGGGGGTGGCGGTGTCCGTGGTGGGCACGGTGCTGCCGCCGCTGGTGATCCTGACGGTGATTTCCGCCTTCTACGCCGCCTTTAGCACGAACCGCCTGGTGGCCCTGGCGCTGAAGGGCATGCAGGCAGGGGTGGCCGCGGTGATCTGCGACGTGGTGCTGGGCCTGGGAACGGGGGTCGCCCGGGAAAAGGATCCGGTGAATATCGCGGTGATGCTGCTGGCCTTTGCGGCGGGATTTGTGCTGAAAATCAACGTGATTTATATTATTCTCATCGCGGGGCTGCTGGGCCTTGCCCGGGCGCTGATCCGGGGAAGGAGGGCCAAATGATCTACTGGCAGCTGTTTGTGAGCTTTCTGCAGGTGGGTCTGTTCAGCATCGGCGGCGGATACGCGGCCATGCCCCTGATTCAAAGCCAGGTGGTGGCGGGCAGGGGCTGGATCACGCTGGAGGAATTCACGAATCTGGTGACCATAGCGGAGATGACCCCCGGGCCCATTGTGGTCAATTCCGCCACCTTCGTGGGCAATCGGGTGGCGGGCCTGGGCGGCGCACTGACGGCGACCGTGGGCAGCATCCTGCCGTCGCTGGTGATTGTGACGCTGCTGGCGTATCTGTATTATAAATATCGGGGCCTTTCGCTGATGCAGGGGCTTTTGAAGGGCCTTCGGCCAGCGGTGGTGGCGCTGATCGCTTCCGCCGGGGTGACGATTTTTTCCGTGGCGGCGCTGAACGGCTCCTTTGATTTGAAAAATGTCAACTTCCTGGGCCTTGCGCTTTTCGCGGCGGCGCTGCTGCTTTTGCGGAAATGGAAGTGGAATCCGGTGCTGACCATGGCTCTGTGCGGGGGCGTTTATCTGCTGGCAGGCGTGCTGTTCCCGGGATGGGCGCCCGTATAGTCCGTGGGTTTGCCAGGCGAAGAGGGGATCCCGCCCGGCTTGGCCGAGGAAGCGCGCCTGGCGTGCGGCAGGGGGAATGCCGCGAAGGAACGCGCCGGTTTTCGCTTCCCGGCCCGGCGGCGCACGTCGAAAAGGACGTGCGCCGTCGTTTTTTACCCACGGGAAGGAAAAATGTGCTATAATGAAAAATAAAAGGGAGGCGCGGGAGATGGAGCGAAAGAAGAATCAGACCAAGAAGAAAATCGTATCCGCCGCCTGGCGACTGTTTTACGAACAGGGATATGAAAATACCACTGTGGACGACATTGTGGAACTTTCCGGCACGTCCAAGGGCTCCTTTTATCATTATTTCGAGGGGAAGGACGCGCTGCTCAGCTCCCTTTCCATATTATTCGACGAAAAATATGAGGAACTGACGCCCAGGATGGACCCGGAAATGAACAGCTTCGATAAGCTGATGTATCTCAACCGGGAACTGTTTTCCATGATCGAACGTACGGTGCCCATCGATCTGCTGGCCCGGATGTATTCCACTCAGCTGGTGACCCGGGGAGAAAAGCACCTGCTGGATCATAACCGGGTGTATTACAGGCTTCTGCGCAGCATCGTGTTGGAGGGCCAGGAGCGGGGGCAGATCAACCGGGAAATCCCCGCCGCGGAGATTACCAAGCTCTACGCCCTGTGCGAACGGGCGCTTCTGTACGATTGGTGTATCTGTTCCGGGGAATATTCCCTGACGCTGTATTCCCAGAAAATGATGCCTCTTTTCCTGGCGGAGGCGAGGGGTCAATGAAAAAGTACACGGAAATTTTACGAAATGTGCAAAGCAAAATACTACTGTCAGTCTAGTGAGAAAATTCAATGAATAATGAAGAATGAAGGGTGGATGTGCTTTTTCAGTCTATACTTCGTTCTGTATTGCAGTCTAATTTTCAGTGTGTTATAATTCACCCCATCAAACGTCGATGGGGTGTTTTTATGACATGGAATATCACTTGCATGCTGATTATGATTGTGCTCTACCTGCTGGGCATGGTACTGGTGGGCGCACTGCTGGCGAAAAAAAATAATTCCGCCGGGGATTTCTACCTGGGCGGCCGCCAGCTGGGCCCCTATGTCACCGCCATGAGCGCAGAGGCCTCGGACATGAGCTCCTGGCTTCTGATGGGTGTTCCCGGTCTGGCCTATTTCTGCGGAATTTCCGACGCGGCCTGGACCTGTATCGGTCTGGTGGTGGGTACGTATCTCAACTGGCTCATCGTGGCCCGCCGCCTGCGGAACTATTCCGAGCGTCTGGGGGCCATTACCATCCCCGATTTCTTCCGCAGACGGTTCCATTCCGATGGCAAGGCCCTGCAGGCCATCGCCGCGATTTTGATTATTGTGTTCTTCGTGCCCTATACCGCCTCCGGATTCGCAGGCTGCGGCAAGCTGTTCTCCTCGCTGCTGGGGGTCGATTATATTCCCGCCATGCTGATCAGCGCCCTGGTGATTGCGCTGTATACCACCCTGGGCGGCTTCCTGGCGGCCAGCATTACGGACTTTATCCAGTCGCTGTTTATGACGATGGCCCTTCTGGCGGTGCTGATTTTCGGCGTCACCATCGCCGGCGGCATGGATCAGGTGATGGAAAACGCCCGGTCTGTGGCGGGATATCTGGACATGACCAAAACCGCCAACGTGGTCACCGGCCAGTCCGGCCCCTATTCGGTGCTGACCATCGTCTCCACCCTGGCCTGGGGCCTGGGCTACTTCGGTATGCCCCATATCCTTCTGCGGTTCATGGCCATTTCCGACGCCAATAAGCTGAAGGTTTCCCGTCGGGTGGGCACCGGCTGGGTGGCCGTGTCCATGTTCGTGGCCATCGCCATCGGCGTGGTAGGTTTCGCCGCCTCCCGGGCCGGCGCAATCCAGGGCTTTGAATCCGCCTCTGCCGCTGAAAGCGTCATCGTGCGCCTGGCGAGCTTCATGAGCACCCATTCCGTGATTCTTGCGCTGCTGGCGGGTGCCATCCTGGCCGGCATTCTGGCCAGCACCATGTCCACCGCCGATTCCCAGATGCTGGCGGCAGCCTCCAGCGTGTCCGAGGACCTGGTGGCCGGGGTCTTCGGCGCAAAGCTCTCCGATAAAAAGACCATGAATATCGCCCGACTGACCGTGCTGGGCATCGCCGTGCTGGGCGCACTCTTCGCCCTGGACGCCAATAGTTCCGTGTTCCAGATTGTCTCCTTCGCCTGGGCGGGCTTCGGCGCGGCCTTCGGCCCCGTGATGCTCACGTCCCTTTTCTGGAAGCGTACCAATCGCTGCGGCGCCCTGGCGGGCATGATCGTAGGCGGCGTAATGGTGTTCGTGTGGAAATTCCTGGTGCGGCCCATGGGCGGGCTGCTGGACATTTATGAACTGCTGCCGGCCTTCCTGTGCGCTCTGGCCGCCATCTTCCTGGTAAGCTTTGTTACCGCAAAGCCGGATGAGGCCGTCGTAAAGGAATTTGAGGCCGTGCGCCGGGCGTAAACCAGGGCGCCTTCGGGCGGGGGAAATATCGTCTTCCCCCGCCCGGTTTTTTTATTGCAAAAACTGCTTCATGCGCTCGATGGCGTCCTGACTGTGGGTGATATATTCACTGGCCAGGCCGTGAGCCTCCGCGTTTGCGTCGGGATACTGATTCCGGGCCTTGGTGGCGTCGATGACCCCCATGGTGGCCCCTTGAATCATCATGTCCGCAATGTGGGAAGGGGTCGTGTCCAGGGCCGTGTCCATGCGAATGCCCATCCACATGCCGGCCTTTTCCATGGGCCCGGCCTTCTCGGGCCGGCGCCCCATCTGGGTCAGCATCTGCGCCGCCCGCTGATCGGTGGAAAGATACTGCTCCTTCTGAAACAAAAGTTCGCTGCGCATCTGCCCGTCCGGCGTGCGCTGAATCAGCTGTTCCGTGGCTTCCGCGCCGGTGCGGGCGTTTTTTGCGATTCGGGAAAGTAACTGCGTGGTCTGATCCATGAAAATCCACCTCCGAAGCATATTTTTTGAGCCGCCGCGGGAAGCTATGCCTGTCAATTTATTGTCGAATTGGACAATAGTTGGGCACTTTTTTCCAACGGTTGCGAAATCGAAAGTGAATATGTATAATGTAAGTATGAATGTGGCGTAAGAGGTGTATTTATGTCAATGTATCCGCTTATTCTGATTTGCGATGACGACCCGGTGGTGCACGAGTCCCTGGGTCTTTACCTGACCAGCGAAGGCTATGAGCATCAGTCCGCTTATGACGGCCAGCAGGCCCTCGAGATGTTTGAAAATCAGCATCCCGACCTGATCGTGCTGGATCTGATGATGCCCAAGATGAGCGGCACCGACGTGTGCCGTACCATCCGGCAGAAGAGCTCTGTGCCCATCATCATGCTCACCGCCAAGGGCGAGGAGATCGACCGGATCCTGGGCCTGGAACTGGGGGCGGACGATTATATCGTGAAGCCTTTCAGCCCCCGGGAGGTGCTGGCCCGCATCAAGGCGGTGCTGCGCCGGTTCTCTGAAAAGACGGAGGAAGAGGATTCCTCCATCATCCGCCTGCCCCAGCTGGAAATTTCTCTGGAAAATTACCAGGTCAAGGCGGCGGGCAAGGTAATTCCCTGCACCCCCAAGGAAGTGGAAATTCTGCACATGCTCACCTCCAACGTGGGCCAGGTCTTCAGCCGGGAGCAGATTCTTTCCCGGGTCTGGGGCTACGACTATTTCGGCGATACCCGCACGGTGGACGCGCACATCAAGCGCATCCGGCAGAAGCTGCCCCAGGAAAACGTGCCCTGGGCGCTGAAGACCGTCTACGGCGTGGGCTACCGCTTCGAGGTAAACGCTTAATATGTATTCAAAGGGCTTGCTGAAAAAGCGCGCGCTGATCTGCGCGTGCGGGATATTGGCCACGGACGTGGCGGTGGCGCTGGCGGTGGGGTTGATCCTGGCCTGCGCCTCGGCCATGCCGGCCTGGGCCGTGGTGCTCATCAGCACGGCGGCGGGGGCCTTCTGCGCCTGCGCCGTGGGATATCCCTGGCTCAGCCGCCTGGTCAGCGACACCGTCAAGCCCCTGAACGCCCTGCGCAACGCGGCGGTGAAAATCGCCTCCGGTTCCATGAAGACCCGGGCCAACGAGCGTGCGCCCGGGGAAATCGGCCAGCTGGGCCGGGCCATTAACCAGCTTTCCACCAAGCTCTCCAGCAATATGTACCAGCTGATTCTGGAAAGAAACCGGCTGATGCATATTCTCAATAACCTTTCCGAAGGCATCATCGCCCTGGATTCCGAGGGCCGCATCACCCACCGGAACCCCGCCGTGGACGAGATCATGGCCGTGGGCAATCACATTTCCGATGTGAAGCTGCACCGCATGGACGACGGCCGGGTGTGGGCGGATTTCAAACGCGCCATCGAAACCGGCGAAAGCGTGGAACGGAATATCGAAATCGCCGAAAAGGTGGTACATATTTCCATTACCCCCCTCATCGACGAAATCGGCATGTCCGCCGGCGCGTTGGGCATGTTCTCGGATATTACCAAGCAGGAACGCCTGGAGCGCACCCGCCGGGATTATGTGGCCAATGTTTCCCATGAAATGCGCACGCCCCTTACCGCCATGCGCGCCCTCATCGAGCCTTTGAAGGAGGGCATGGTGAAGGACGAAGACGCCCGCATGCGCTATTATGACATCATCCTGCGGGAGGTCATGCGCCTGACCCGGCTGATTTCTGATTTGATGGAGCTCTCCCGGCTGCAAAGCGGCGCGTTGGCCATCGAAAAACAGGTAATGCCCATTGACGATCTGCTGGCGGACGTGTGCGAACGTTACGCGAGTATGGCCGCGGAACACGGCCTCTCCTTCGACGTGAAGGGGGATTTCGCCGCCCTGCCGGAGGTGTATACCAATCCCGACCGGGTGGAGCAGCTGATGGTCATCCTGCTGGATAACGCCATTAAGTATACCGAAAAGGGCGGGTTGACCGTCTCCTTCCAGAGCGATGAAAAGAAGGTCACCGTTTCCGTGGCGGATACGGGCATCGGCATCGCCCCGGAGGATCTGCCCTACGTGTTCGACCGGTTCTATAAGGTAGATAAGTCCCATTCCGGAAAGGGCAGCGGCCTGGGACTCTCCATTGCCAAGGAGCTCTGGAAGTGGATGGGGGAGGAGCTCACCGTGGAAAGCACCAAGGGCAAGGGCACCTGCTTCCGCTTTACCATTTCCCGGCCCGACCCCAGGAAATTGGAGCATCCGGAGGAAGCCTGATAAAACGCAGCCATACGGCCGTTCTCTTTTGCGCAAAGGGAACGGTCGATTGTCGTTTTGGGATGCAATTCCCGGAAAAATATGATAGAATAAAGAAAAGAATTTTCGAATATCAAGGAGGAAACGGCATGAGAACGGTGATGACCACCGCGGGCGCGGTAATGGGCGAAAAATCGGGCATTCAGAAGATTACGGTGTTCCGGGGCATTCCCTATGCCGCCGCGCCGGTGGGCGATCTGCGTTGGCGCGCGCCCCAGCCCCACGCCCCCTGGCAGGGCGTGCGGGATTGCACTCACTTCGGCCCTGCGGCCATCCAGACCGAGCACCCCGTGGGCTCCTTCTATGAGACGGAGTTCTATCAGGGCGGCGTGGAGATGTCCGAGGATTGCCTGTATCTGAACGTCTGGACCGACCTGTCCCGGGAAAAGCAGCCGGTGCTGTTCTGGATTCACGGGGGCGCGTATATGCACGGCTTCTCCAATGAAATGGAATTCGACGGCGACGCCATCGCCAAGCGCGGGGCCATTCTGGTCAGCGTGAATTACCGGGTGGGCGTGCTGGGCTTCATGGCCCATCCGCAGCTCACCGCCCGGGACGGCCATTCCGGCAATTACGGCCTCATGGACCAGATATTCGCCCTGCAATGGGTGCGCGAAAATATCGCCGCCTTCGGGGGCGACCCGGATAATATCACCATCTTCGGCCAGAGCGCCGGGGGCGGCTCCGTGCAGAGCCTGATGACCTCGCCTCTGGCTCGCGGCCTGTTCCGCCGGGCCATTATCCAGAGCGCCGGCTCCCCCCTGAAATCCCTGGGCGGCAGCATGACTCAGAAGATGGCGGAGGAAAACGGCCTGGCGGTGGAAAAAATCGCCGGCTGCGGCCTGGAGAAATTGCAGAAAATGGACCCCATGGAGCTTCTGCGCATCGGCCGGGAAGTGCTGGCCCAGGGGGATGGATTGCGGTTCCGCCCCTGCGTGGACGGCTATGTGCTGCCGGAAGATCCGGGGACGGTCTTCGCCCGGGGCGACGCGGCGGATGAAAGCCTGATGATGGGCACCGTAACCGGCGATGCGGGCACCTTCGGCCTGGCGGGGGGCGACGCGGATCAGCGGGCGGCGGCGGCCACCGCGGCCATGGCCAAGGCCCGGCTGCGCATGGGCAAGGCCGGGGCCTATGTGTACCATTTCTGCCGGGAAATTCCCGGAGACGACCACCCCGGCGCCTTCCATTCCAGCGAGCTTTGGTATGTGTTCGGCACGCTGATGCGCTCCAATCGCCCGTTTACGGGGGTGGATTACGAGCTGTCCCTGCAGATGACCGACTGGTGGGTGAATTTCGCCCGCACGGGGAACCCCGGCGAGGGCTGGACGGCCTATACGGAACAGCATCCGGAAATCAATTGGATTGATAAAAGGGGAAGTATGCGCTCCATCCGCAGCCTGCCTCAGGCGGACGCGGAAAGCGACGCAATGATCGAGCGTATCTATGGCTGATTTTGAAGGAATGGTAGAGGATATCGTCTACCGCAACGAGCAGAACGGCTTCACCGTGCTTTCCGTCAAGCTGGAGGACGGAAAGGAACTCTCCGCCGTGGGCACGCTGCCCTTTCTGGCGGTGGGGGAACGGGCGGTCTTTCACGGAGCCATGGTGGAGCACCGGGAATACGGCGCACAGATTCGCGTGGATTCCTATGAAACCCTGCTGCCCGAAAAGGTGGGCGATATCGAAAAATATCTGGCCTCTGGGCTGATTAAGGGCGTGGGCCCGGCCACCGCCCGGCTGATTGTGGGTCGGTTTGGGGATAAGACCCTGGACGTGCTGGAATCCCGGCCCGATCGGCTGACGGAGGTGCCCGGCATCGGCCCCAAGCGCGCCGCCCTCATTGGGGAATCCTTCGCCGCCAACGTGGGGGCCCGCCAGACCATGATGTTTCTGCAGGGCCTAGGGCTGACCCCCGCCATGGCGGGAAAGGTGTCCTCCAAATTCGGCGACATGGCGGAGGCTGTGGTGCGGGCCAATCCCTATCGACTGGCGGATGAGGTGGAGGGCATCGGCTTTCGCACCGCCGATCAGATCGCCCTGAACCTGGGCTTTTCCCGGGATTCCGCCTTTCGGCTGAAGTCCGGCGTGCGCTATGTGCTCACCGAAGCCGTGGCGGGGGAGGGGCATGTGTACCTGCCCTATGAGGAACTGCTGCGGGAAAGCCGGAAGATTCTGGCCGCCGGGGAAGAGGCCGTGACCAACGCCATCGCGGAACTGATCGTGGAAGGGCAATTGACCCGGGAGGAAATGGACGGCGTTACCGCCCTGTACCTGCCCCGACTGTATCAGGCGGAAAAGGAAACGGCCCTGCGGCTGCGGCGGCTGCTTTCCGCCGGGAAAAAGGCCGGCATGAACCCCCAGGCGGCGGAAAAACGCATGGCCCGGTATGAGCGGGAAACCGGCGTGGAATTGGGGGCAAAGCAGCGGGAGGCCGTGCTGGCGGCGGCCTTGGGGGGCGTTACGGTGATCACCGGCGGCCCCGGCACCGGCAAAACCACCTCCATCCGCTGTCTGATCGACCTGCTGGAGGAAACCGGCAAAATCGAACTGTGCGCCCCCACCGGCCGGGCGGCCAAGCGCATGGCCGAGGCCACCGGGCGAACCGCCCGCACCATCCACCGCATGCTGGAATACGCGGGGGAGGACGAGGGCTTCGGCCGGGACGCGGACCATCCCCTGGACGCGGACAGCGTCATCGTGGATGAAATGAGCATGGTGGATATTTTCCTCATGCGGGCGCTGCTGCGGGCCGTGAAGCCCGGGGCCCGGCTGGTGCTGGTGGGCGATGCGGATCAGCTGCCCTCCGTGGGCGCGGGCAACGTACTGCGGGATCTCATTGAAAGTGACGCGATTCCCGTGGTGCAATTGACGGAAATCTTCCGGCAGGCCGCGGAAAGCAACATCATCATGAACGCCCACCGCATCAATCATGGGGAATATCCTGTGATTCTCAACCGGGATACCGATTTCTTTCTGGAACGGAAAAATTCCACGAAGGAAGTGGCCCAGTCCGTGGTGGCCCTGACCCAAAGCCGCCTGCCCCGATATCTGGGGGTGGATGGAATCCGGGATATTCAGGTTATGGCCCCCATGAAAAAAGGCGACGCGGGGGTGTACGAACTGAATAAACTTTTGCAGGAAAAGCTGAATCCTCCGGCGGCGGGAAAGGCGGAACTGCGGCGCAGCGACGGCCTGTTCCGGGTGGGAGATAAAGTCATGCAGGTGAAAAATAACTACGACCTGGAATGGACCCGGGCGGGGGAGGAAGGCACCGGCGTTTTCAACGGCGATATTGGCTATGTCACCCGGATCAATCGGGAAGAAGGCGGCCTGACCGTGGATTTCGACGACGGCCGTCAGGCGGAATACGACGCGGGCTGTCTGGAGGAGCTGGAATTGGCTTACTGCATGAGCGTACATAAAAGCCAGGGCAGCGAATTTCCCGCCGTGGTATTGCCGCTGTTCGCCGGGCCGCCCATGCTCATGACGCGGAATCTGCTCTATACCGCCGTGACCCGGGCCCGCCGCCTGGTGGTCATCGTGGGCCGGGAGGATTGCGTCAAGCGTATGGTGGACAATAACCACATTCACCGGCGATATAGCGGCCTGGAAAAGCGGCTGAGAGAGGGCTGAGAGGAATGGTGCTGGCGGAAATTCTCTATCCATGGCCCCTGAAATGCGTCTGCTGCGGTAGGCCCACCGGCGGCGACGGGCCTGTTTGCAAGGGCTGCCTGGCCAAATTGGAACGGGACGCGCCTGCCCATGAACTTGCCGTGGGCGATCTGGATTACCTGGCGGCGGCCCATCCCTACGCCGGCCCGGCGGGCGCATTGGTTCGCATGCTGAAATATCGAAATGTGCATTGCCTGGCCGCAGACATGGCCCGGGAAATGTGGGCCGCGGCTCAGGCGGCGGAATTTCCCCGGGCAGATGTGATCACATGGGTGCCCATGCACTGGCGGCGCAGGTGGGCAAAATATTTCAATCAGGCGGAGATGCTGGCCCGGCATGTGAGTAAACAATGCCATATTCCGGCCAAACGCCTGCTGAAGCGGGTGCGCAGCTGTAAACAGCAGGCGAGACTCAAGGGGCCCGCCGCCCGATACGCCAACGTGCGCGGGGCGTTTCGCGCCCGGAAAAGCCTCACGGGACAAACCGTGCTGCTGATCGATGACGTGCATACCACCGGAGCTACGGCGCAGGCCTGTGCCCTGGCATTGAAACAGGCGGGCGCTGAACAAGTGTTATTGCTGACCTACTGCCGGGTCGGAGCGGACCGGGAGTGACCGGGCCGCCTGCGGCGGCCCAAGGCGGGGGGAGCTTCGCTCCCCCCGCACCCCCCTCAAAGCGGGGCAAACGGGGCGGGAAACAAGTTTCCCGCCCCGTTTGCCCCGCGGGGGCCCCGCCCTTCGGGCGGGGCTATTTTTGTGTGTAAATTTACATGATGTGCTTGAAACTGCTGGATATGTGAGTATAATTAAACATTATAAATGAATAATAATGCACGCGGAGGAATGAAAAATGAAGCTGTGGGAAGGACGGATGAGCGGGGAAGTGGATGCAAGGCTGAACCAGCTGAACGCTTCCATCGGATTTGATCAGCGGATGTATCGGCAGGATATTCGGGGCTCCATGGCCCACGCCCGGATGCTGGGCAAAACGGGCATTCTCTCCCCGGAGGATACCCAGGCGATTCTGTCCGGCCTGGCGGCAATTCTGGCGGATATTGACGCAGGCAGGCTGACCATCGATCCCGAAGCCGAGGATATTCATACCTTCGTGGAAGGGGAGCTCACCGCCCGCATCGGCGACGCGGGAAAGCGGCTGCATACGGGCCGCAGCCGGAACGATCAGGTGGCCCTGGACGACCGGCTGTATCTGGCCGATGAGACGCTGGAGCTGATTGCGGGAGTCAAACACCTGACAGAGACCCTCTGCACCGTGGCAGAGGGGCACCTGACGGACGTAATGCCAGGGTATACCCACCTGCAGCGGGCCCAGCCGGTGACCCTGGCCCACGCCCTGATGGCCTATGCGCAGATGCTCCTGCGGGATATGAGCCGCCTGCAGGACTGCCGCAGCCGCACCATGGTCTCCCCCTTGGGCAGCGGCGCCCTGGCCGGCACCACTTACCCCCTGGATCGGCGGATGGTGGCGCAGGAGCTGGGCTTTCACGACATTTCCATGAATAGCATCGACGGCGTTTCCGACCGGGATTTCGCCCTGGAATTGATGAGCGCGCTATCCATCCTCATGATGCACCTGTCCCGGCTAAGCGAGGAAATCTGCCTGTGGTGCAGTTGGGAATTCCGGTTTATGACGTTGGACGACCGCTTCTCCACCGGCTCGTCCATTATGCCCCAGAAAAAGAATCCGGACATTGCCGAACTGGTGCGGGGTAAAACCGGCCGGGTGTACGGCGATCTGATGACGCTGCTGACCGCCATGAAGGGCCTTCCCCTGGCCTATAATAAGGACATGCAGGAGGATAAGGAGGCAGTGTTCGACGCCGTCGATACCGTCCGCCTGTGCCTGGAGGTGCTGCCGCCCATGCTGGAAAGCGCCGCCTTCCATCCGGATAACCTGCGTAAGGCCGCGGCCCAGGGCTTCATCAACGCCACCGATTGTGCCGATTACCTGACGAAAAAAGGCGTGCCCTTCCGGGACGCCTATCATGTGGTGGGTGCGCTGGTGAAACAGTGCGTGGAAGCGGGCTACACTTTGGAAACCTTGCCTCTTTCCGCCTATCAGGCGGCGCATCCGGCCTTTGAGGAAGACCTCTATCAGGCCATTGACCTGCTCAACTGCGTTTCCCGGCGCACGGTGGAAGGCGGCCCAGCTCCGGAAGCGGTGCGGGCGCAAATCGCCTGGACCCGCGCGCAGCTGGCAGAAATAAAGGATGCAGAATGAAAATCTAAAAATCCAGATCCAGCAGATTGCCGTCGTAATCAAAGGTCACCACGCCGGGAGAGCCGTAAATGGATTCGTAGGAGCATTCAATGCCGGTTTTTGTGGGGAAAATTTCGTATAGCCAGTAAATGTCCGTGTCGCCCAGATCCGCTCGCCATAGGATGCGCCCCTCCGGGGAAATGGCGATGGGATCCGGCCCGTAATAACCGCCCAGGTAAATCACGTTGCCCGGGCCAACGGCGCAGCAGACGCCGGCTGTGTAATCCAGTTCCGCGGCGGACAGGAACCATTTTTCGTTTCCCGTGGCCAGATCCAGGGCAATCAGCCCCTCGTCAGCGTTGTAGACCAGCCATAAATCCCCGGTTTGGAAGGCGGCCACGGTGTCCAGTTCCGTGGTGAAGGTGCAATGATCCACCCGGCTCCATACCAGCTCGTCGGATTCCGACCAGCCATAGGAATACAGATAGCTGCCGTCTTCGTAAGTCACGAGGGTTTCGCAACTGGCCCGGACGGCCTCCGCGCCTTCGATGTAGTCCGTGCCCATTTCCGGGTCGGAAGTGCCGCCCTCCGCACCAAAGCCCAGGGCAAAGCCGCGGTATTCGCTGGTGGTGGGAATCAATAGGGGCAGCAGCTCCGTAACACAGCTGTCCTGATACCGGTCGCCGCCGGTGGCGCTGTCGATGGTAAAGCCCAGAGTGAAGCTGCCGGAGACGTTTACCGGCTCGTCAAAGCCCACCGCCTGCCAGCCCCATGTACGCCCCAGCTGCGCGGAGAAGGATTCGCCGTTGACCGTCAGCGTCACCCAGTCCGGGGCAGCGTTGTTTTCGAAGGCGGAAGTGCTCTTCTGATAGCCGTTGGCAATGCATACGCCCACCAGCCACCATTCCCCGGAAACGTCCCATTGACCGCATACCGTCTCACCTTCGCCCAGCCCGTCGACGCCCTCTACCCACGCGGTGCTGAAATTGCCGTCAAAGGCGCAGCTTGCCGAATGATCGTATTTCTTTTCGTACAGTTCGCTGGTGGCCCATGCGTCCAGATACGTTATCTCGTCTGTATCCCAGGGCGTGGTGTACCCGGGAAATTCGTCATATGTGGCGCAGCTTCCGGCATATCCCGGTATCGCCGCCAGCATCAGCGCCATGGCCAGCGCGAGCATCCGTCTTGTCATGAAAAAATCCCCTCCCCTTATGAAAAAACGCCGCTTAAAAGGCGGCGTTTTGCATGGCTTTCCTTAGTCGTCAGACTTGGCAGTCTCGGCGGGTTCTTCCGTAGCATCTTCCTCGGGCGCTTCGGTCTCGGCGGGCTCCTCGGTGGGCGCGGGAGTGGCTTCCGCATCCTTGGCGGCCTTTTCCAGCTCCTTCAGCTCGTCCTTCAGGGCCTTTTCCTTGTCCTTCAGCTCGTCCTTGGTGGCGTCGTAGCCCTTGGCGTCATACTCAGCCTGCAGCTTGTCCAGCTCTTCCTGACGGGAGGTGAGATGATCCTGCCATTTTTTCTCTTCATTCGCCTTCACATTTTTGATGCGAATCTGACAGTAAACGATGGCGGCCACCAGCAGAACGGCAACCACGGCCAGGATGATAATGGCCTTTTTCAGCCCATGATACTTTCTTTCCATAAAGCAGTAAACTCCCTTCTAATTTTCCTGTCGATTAGTTGCCCTTCAGCTCGGCGATCTGCGCTTCCAGCTCGGCGATGGACTCGTTGTACTTTTCGATCTTCGCCTCGTCGTCGGCAGTCTTCTTTTCCAGCTCTTCAACGGCGGTGTCCAGCTCGGCCATTTCGGTGGCGTGGCGGTTCTTTTCCTTGGTCTTGGCGCTGGAGATGTCGCCGGCGATGATGACGGTATAAAGGGCAAGCAGAATTACAAGAACGATCAGAAGGTTCCTGATTCTAGATCTTTTCTTTATGCCTTTTTCGAGGGTTTCCAAATTGAAGTTTTCCATATGAGTGACTCCCTTCATTCTGAGTTATCTGATAACTATTATAGCATAGATTTTACGCAAATGGAAGAGAAATTATCGCCTTTTGTGCAATAAAGTGCAGATAAAATTTGGGCGTAGAAACATTTTGTGGCAGAAAAGAGAAGGACCGCGCCTGCATAAACAGACGCAGTCCTCATAACGCATACCGTATCTTAGAACTTCAGGGGGTTCAGCTTGATGCCGGGGCCCATGGTGTTGGAGATAACGGCGGAGCGGATATAAGTGCCCTTGGCGGAGGCGGGCTTGGCCTTCACGATGGCGTCCATCAGCGTCTTCAGGTTGCCCTGCAGCTGCTCTTCGGTGAAGGAAGCCTTGCCCAGGGGGCAGTGGATGATAGCGGTCTTGTCCACGCGATATTCCACCTTACCGGCTTTGATATCGTTCACGGCGCGGGTAACGTCCATGGACACGGTGCCGCTCTTGGGGTTGGGCATGAGGCCCTTGGGGCCCAGAACGCGGCCCAGACGGCCCACCAGACCCATCATGTCGGGGGTGGCTACGCAGACGTCAAATCCGAACCAGCCGCCCTGAATCTTGGCGACCATGTCCTCAGCGCCCACGAAGTCAGCGCCGGCGGCCAGCGCTTCGTTGGCCTTGTCGCCCTTGGCGAACACCAGCACGGTGACCTTTTTGCCGGTGCCATGGGGCAGAACCACGGCGCCGCGAACCTGCTGGTCCGCATGGCGGGGGTCAACGCCCAGACGCACGGATATTTCAACTGTCTCGTCAAACTTGGCCTTCGCGGTCTGCTTGATCAGGGAGACGGCCTCATCGGGATCGTACAGCTTGGAGCGGTCGATGAGCTTCAGGCTGCCGGTATAATTCTTACCCTTCTTCATTTCAAATCCTCCTTGTGGTCAAACGGATCAAACGACCCTCCCACGTATTAAACCAGTTCTAGCCCTCTTGGGAAAATCAGTCGACCACCACAACGCCCATGGAACGGGCGGTGCCGGCGACCATGCTCATGGCGGCTTCGATGCTGGCGGCGTTCAGATCGGGCATCTTCAGCTCGGCGATTTCGCGCACCTGAGCCTTGGTGATGTTGGCGACCTTATCGCGATTGGGGCGTCCGGAAGCGTGCTCCAGGCCACAGGCCTTCTTAATCAGCACGGCCGCCGGGGGCGTCTTGGTGATGAAGGTGAAGGAGCGATCCTGATAGACGGTGATCACTACCGGGATGACCAGGCCGACCTGCTTGGCGGTACGGTCGTTGAACTCCTTGCAGAAGCCGGGGATGTTCACGCCGTGCTGGCCCAGCGCAGGGCCGATGGGCGGCGCGGGCGTCGCCTTGCCGGCATTGACCTGCAGCTTGATAAGCGCAGTTACTTTCTTTGCCATTGGGGTATCCTCCTCTACATGTATGTGGTGATGCGGCGCGCTTTACGCGCCTCCCACGCTGAAACCCGCCCCTCAGAGCGGAAAATCAGTCTTCCTCGCGAATGACCTCGTCATACGCAAGATCCACGGCCGTTTCGCGCTTGAGCATGGGCACCACCACAGACAGCGTCTGCGTGGCGGGATCCATGGCGGTCACGCGTCCGGTGAAGTTTTCGAAAAGCCCCGCCAGAATACGAACCGTGTCGCCGACCTGAATGTCGATGCTGGTGGTCGGCTTGGTGTCAAAAATCGAAGCGAAATCCGTCTCGGAAAGGGGGGTGGGCTTGTTGCCCGCGCCCACGAAACCCGTTACGCCCCTGGTGTTGCGCACAATGTACCAGGTTTCGTTGGTCATGTTCATCTTGACCATTACGTAACCGGGCAAAAGCTTGCGCTGCACCACGCGGCGCTTGTTGTTCTTGATTTCCGTAACGTCTTCCGTGGGGATCTTGACCTCGGTGATCAGATCCTGCAGACCGTTGTTTTCAACGGTTTTTTCAAGGTTGACCTTTACCTTGTTCTCATACCCGGAATAGGTATGTACCACGTACCACTTGATATCTGCGTTATCAGACATATCTATCTCCCAACGATCAGATCTTGAGCAGCAGATTGACCAATTCGCCGGAGCCCAGGTCAATCAGATAGATGATAATGCCCATCACAACCATGAAACCAAGGGTAACCAAGGAGTAGGTCACAAGCTCCTTCTTGGTAGGCCAGGTGACCTTCTTGAGCTCATAGAAGGTGTTTTTGAACGCCTTGCCGATTTTCAGCCCCAGCTTTTTCCAGAAATTCAGAAAACGCTTGAACCAGTTCGGCTTCTGAGCCTTGGCGGAAGAGGTGGCTGCCATGTTTTCACATCCTTCATTCTGGTCCGAAGGAAACTTTAGCGGGTCTCCTTGTGCGTGGTATGCTTCTTGCAGAAGCGGCAGTACTTGTTCATCTCAAGCCTGTCGGGATCGTTCTTCTTGTTCTTCATGGTATTGTAATTACGCTGCTTGCACTCAGCGCACGCGAGGGTAACCTTAACGCGCTTATCCGATGCCATTTCGCCTGACACCTCCCGTAAATAAAATCGTCATACGACAACGAAACCCCTCATTCGGGGCAGACTATAACATTATAAACCCCATTGCGGTATATTTCAATACTTCCAATCCTGCAATAACAAATTTTACAATGTCACAATCTTTGACCCAGGAAAAAGCCGGGAATCCCCCGGGCCTGATTCGGTGAAAATCAGGCGCCGGCGGATTCGCTTTCGGCGGGGGAAAGCTGCGCGCTTTCCGGCTTGGTTTCCAATTGCCCGGAAATCAGCTGCGGCCGCGCCCCCTTGAGCACGCAGTCCTCGGTTACCACGCACTTGGTAATGCCCGTCAGAGAGGGCAGTTCGTACATGGTGTCCATCATCACGCTTTCGATAATGGCCCTCAGGCCGCGGGCGCCGCTTTTGCGCTCCAGCGCCAGTTTGGCGATGGCCTTCAGCGCCTCCGGCGTGAATTCCAATTCCACGTTGTCAAAGCCCAGAAGCTTCTTGTACTGCCGGGCCAGGGCGTTTTTCGGCTCGGTGAGAATTCGCACCAGGGCCTCTTCGTCCAACTGGTTCAGCGTCACGATCACCGGCAGTCGGCCGATGAATTCGGGAATCAGGCCGAATTTCAGCAGATCTTCCGGCTCCAATTGGGAAAGCACCGCCTGATCCGCCTTCTGGGATTTGCCCCGAATGTCCGCGCCGAAGCCCATCACCTTTTTGCCGATGCGGGATTCGATGATCTTGTCGATGCCGTCGAAAGCGCCGCCGCAGATGAACAGGATGTTGGTGGTGTCGATCTGAATGAACTCCTGGTGAGGATGCTTGCGTCCGCCCTGGGGCGGTACGGAGGCCACCGTGCCCTCCAGCATCTTCAGAAGCGCCTGCTGCACGCCCTCGCCGGAAACGTCCCGGGTAATGGAGACGTTTTCTCCCTTGCGGGCGATCTTGTCGATTTCGTCGATGTAGATGATGCCCCGCTGGGCCAGGTCAATGTCGTAATCGGCGTTCTGAATCAGCCGCAGCAGAATGTTTTCCACGTCCTCGCCCACATATCCGGCTTCCGTCAGACTGGTGGCGTCGCCGATGGCGAAGGGCACGTTCAGAATCTTGGCCAGGGTCTGGGCCAGATACGTCTTGCCGCAGCCCGTGGGGCCCAGCATCACGATGTTGGATTTCTGCAGTTCCACGTCCGCCTTGGAGGTGGTCTGCATGTGCTGGATGCGCTTGTAGTGGTTGTATACCGCCACGCACAGGGCCTTCTTGGCCTCGTCCTGGCCCACTACGTACTGATCCAGAATTTCCTTGATTTCCTGGGGACGCTTGATTTCCATGTCCCCCCGCTTGGCTACGCTGTCCACGTCGTCGGAGACGATCTCCTGGCAGAGCAGCACGCATTCGTTGCAGATGTAGGCGTTGGGCCCGGCCACGATGCGGCGCACCTGGTCCTGGGTCTTTCCGCAGAAGGAGCAGCGAATGCGATTGTTGTTAAAATCATCCTTGGGCATGGTTTATCTCCTCGGCGCAATGATCTCGTCAATCAGTCCATATTTCAGGGCCTGGTCGGCGGTCATGTAATGGTCTCGCTCCACATCCCGCTCGATGGTCCGCAGAGGCTGACCGGTGTGGTCGGCCAAAAGCTGGTTCATGGTCTTCTTCACCCGCAGAATCTGCTCGGCCTGGATCTCAATGTCCGTGGCCTGGCCGCGGGCGCCGCCGGAGGGCTGGTGGATCATGATCTCCGCGTGGGGCAGCGCCTTGCGCTTTCCCTTTGCGCCGGCGCTGAGCAGAAACGCTCCCATGGAGGCCGCCATGCCGATGCACAGGGTGGAAACCTCGCATTTCAGGTAGCGCATGGTGTCGTAAATGGCCATGCCGGAAGTGATTACGCCGCCGGGGCTGTTGATGTAGAGCTGAATGTCCGCGTCGGGGTCTTCCATTTCCAAAAAGAGCATCTGAGCGACGATTACGTTGGCCACGTCGTCGTCGATCTCACCGCCCAGGAAGATTATGCGGTCCTTGAGCAGGCGGGAGTAGATGTCGTAGGAACGCTCGCCGCGGCCGGTCTGTTCGATTACATAAGGCATAAGGTTCATGGGCGCACCTCCAATTCACCGTTTACTAAAGTATGTTTCCGGTGGGACGAATTATGCCGCCCCACCGGGTTTTGTTTTTGTTATGTCGCGAAAGGATGAGCTTTCCGCGCTGAATTATTCCGCCTTGCCGGCGTTGTCCTTCAGGAACTTGATGGTCTTGGTCAGGGAAGCGACCTCTTCGAAGTACTTTTTGTCGTTCTCGGTCAGGCTGGCCTTGAAGTCCTCCAGGGACTTGCGGCTCTGCTCGGCCAGGGACTTCATTTCCTCGTCGATGTCGGCTTCTTCGGCCTTGATCTCTTCCACCTTGCGGATCTCTTCCAGGGTCAGCTGGGTGCGAACCCGGCGCTCGGCCTCGTCGTGATAAACCTTGCGCAGGTCTTCGCGGGTCTGGCCGGTGTACTTCAGATAGTCGTCCAGCCGCATGCCCTGATACATCAGCCGCATTTCCATGTCGCGCAGCATGTTGTCGATCTGCTCCTCGATCATGGCCTCGGGCAGGTCGATCTTGGTGTTTTCCACAACCGCTTCCAGAATTTCGCTCTCAAAGGCATTGTCAGCCTTCTGCTCGGCCTGCTTCTCCAGCTTTTCGCGGATCTCGGCCTTGTATTCGTCCACGGTGTTGGCGGTCTCGCTGGCTTCCTTCACGAAGTCGTCGTCCAGCGCGGGCACTTCCTTTTCACGGATGGAATTCACCTTTACCTTGAAGGTGGCTTCCTTGCCGGCCAGGTTTTCGGCGTGATACTTCTCGGGGAAGGTCACGTGCACTTCCACGTCGCTGCCGGCTTCCGCGCCCACCAGCTGATCCTCAAATCCGGGAATGAACTGGCCGGAGCCCAGCACCAGGTCGTGGCCCTGAGCGGTGCCGCCTTCGAACTGCTCTTCGCCAACGAAGCCGGCGTAGTCGATGTTCACCTGGTCGTCCAGCTTGGCGGGACGGTCGGTCACGTCGATGTAACGGGCGGCGCGGTCGCGGGCGCGCTCGATTTCGGCCTTCACGTCGTCTTCGGTGACTTCGTCCACCTTCTTCTCGATGCCCAGGTTCTTATACTGACCCAGCTCCACGTCGGGGGTCACGAACACTTCCACGCTGAAGATCAGGTCCTTGCCCTTTTCGATCTGTTCCATGTTCAGCTCGGGACGGTCCACGGGGGTCACGCCGTGCTCGGTCAGCGCAGCCTGATAAACCTCGGGGAAGAGAATCTCGAAAGCGTCCTCGTAGAAAACGCCCGCGCCGTAGTGATTCTCGATGACCTGCATGGGCGCCTTGCCCTTGCGGAAGCCGGGGATGGTGATGTTCTTTACGTCCTTCTGATAGGCCTTGCGGATGGCCTCGTCGAACTTGGCGGCGTCCACGGTGAAGCCAAGCTTGACCTTGTTGGAAGAGAGCTTTTCGAAAGTAGTAGCCATTGAGTTTTCCTCCTGCCTCTTATATGAATACAATTATCCATAGTCACATTTAGGCAGTTTAGCACATGCCGGCGAAAAATGCAACCGCCCCATGTAAAGAATCGGCTTTCTGGGGCGTTTTTGCTTCGGACGGGGGCAAATTGCCGGGGGTTTCGGCGGCCCGCCCTTTGGGCGGGCCGCCGAAACGAAAGCGGGGGGAGCTCCGCTCCCCCCGCACCCCCCTGCCGAAAAAGGAAGCGATTTTTCCAGAGGAAAAATCGGCGGCGTTTCCTTCGGAAACGATTGAAACGTCCTATTCCGCGTCAGTTGTTGTATTCAATGATCGCGTCCCTGCGACGGTATTCGGATTTGCACAGGGTCTCTTTCTTGATCAGATCCCCGTCCTTGGTCCAGTAAAGCTTGTAGGCCACGGCGGAATAGCCGTCCCGGCCGGATTGCAGTTCGGACTGGGTGCCGGGGGAGAGAAATGCGTTGTATTGATAGGTGGTCTGGTGCTTGTCCCGGTGGGTCACTTCCGATTCCACCGTGATGTACATGCCGTCCTCCAATACCTTGCCGAATACGCCGATGCGCACCTTCTTGTCCTCGGAAAGCAGCGCCACAATGTAAACCGGCGCGTCGGTGTTGTTTTTGAATTTGAAATCCTGCGCGCCCCAGCTGACGGTGGCGTCCTTTCCCTTGTCCACGTAGGAAACGGGAATGGAATGGTTGTGCCGTTCAGTGATTTCCAAATCGCTTTTCACCACCGCGTTGAACAGCGTGGTGGACACCTGACAGATGCCGCCGCCCAGTTCCTCGGTGACCTCTCCCGCGCTGTAGGCGGTGGCCACCTTGTAGCCCCGCTCGGCGGTGCGCTTGCCCACCACCTCATTGAAGGAGAATTCCTCCCCGGGCTGCAGACACAGGCCGTTGATGGAACTCAGCGCCAATTGGATGTTGGAAAGCCGGTTCTTTTTGGAGGAAGACGCGTCCGTCACCGCATAGGCCCGCAGGCCGTACTGGGCCTGAATGTCCTCTGTGGCCACCTGGGGCGCAGTTTCCGCAATGGAAAGCGCAACCTCGCCGCCGCCGGCCTCCAGGGCGGATTCGATGTCCGAAGCCAGCTTCTCCTGGTCCAGGGTTCGGCCGGGGGTGCCCTGGGTAAAGGTGAAGGCAAGGGAATTCGTGTCAAAGCCGGAAACCCCCGCCTCCTGCACCGGCGTGTCGATTTTTTCGGCGGCGGATTGGACGTAGGCCTCCACGGCCGCCGGGTCGTAGAGCTTCCGGGTGACGACGTATCCCTGGTCGCCCGCGGCGGTCAGGGCGGCGTATCGCTGGGCCAGAGAGCCGTTTTTCTGCCCGTACCAGGCCTTTTCCAGCACCTGGGCGTAATCGCTTTCGTACCCCAATTCCCCCGCCGTTACCGACCCGCCCACGTCGAAGGTCACCGTGCGCCCGGCATAGGCGGGCTCGATCTGTTCCGCCCAGTGGGCCTGGGCCTGGCTGAGGGTCATCTGGGAAATGTCCACGCCCTCCACCGCGGTGCCGGCATAGAAGCCCTCCGCGTCCACGGCGGCGCGCATCTTCATGAACTTCGCGTATCGGGTCAATTGGTACGCCCCGGCCAGCACGCAGAGCACGATCAGCCCCGCCAGCAGAAACGACAGATAGCCGCCCCGGCCGCCGCCCTTTTTCCCGCCGCCTTTTTTCCCGGCGGCTTTGTGAGAAGAAGCGCTGTTTTTTTTCGCGGCAGCCTTGGACGGGGTCTTCGGGGATTGCGCTGCGGCGTTTTTCCGGCGGTCCTCCGGGAAATCATAGGGATCCCGGTCCGCCTTTTTCCGGGCGGGGGCTTTCTTCTTCGGCGCGGGCCGCTTGAAGTCGTCCTCGGGGAAATCGTAGGGATCCCGGGCCGGTTTTCTGGGGGCGCGGGGCTTCTTGGCGGAAGAAGCGGAAGGGGTCTTTTTGCGGGCGGTTTCTGACATATCTGAATCTCCGAAATTTTTTAATGCGTCTGCTTTTATTGTACCACGACGGTGGCTGCGAAAAACCTGCCTGGGGTAAAAAAGCCGGAACGTTTTTTATTTTGGACGGCTCTCAGGTGGAAAAGGTTGCCAAAAAATAACGCGTCCCCGCCTGCTTTGCATCCTGCGGATTTGCAGACGGGGAAGGATTTTTTACGGATGCGCCTCCGGCGGGTCTTCCTTGTGCCGCTCAGCGCGGATTTTGCGAATCTCCACCTCGAAGCCCTGCTGCGAGGGCACGTAATAGGGGGTGCCCGCCGCCTCGTCGGGGAGATATTGCTGTTCCACATAATGCCCCGGGTAATCGTGGGCATACCGGTAGCCTACGCCTATGCCGGAAGCCGCCTCCCGTTCGTTCAGGGCGTTGCGCAGGTGCATGGGCACCGGCTGGAAGCCCCCTTTCTTCGCGTCGGCAAAGGCCTTGTCCAGGGCCACTACCACGGAATTGGACTTGGGGCTTTCGCACACGGTGATAATGGCCTGGCCGATGGGCAGCCGGGCCTCCGGCATGCCGATGTCCTCCAGCGCCCGCATGGCCGCCACCGCCGTAAGCATGGCGTTGGGATTGGCCAGGCCCACGTCCTCGCTGGCGTGGGCGATGATCCGCCGCACAATGATTCGGGGATCCACTCCCGCGTAAACCAGCCGGGCAAACCACGCCAGCGCCGCGTCGCTGTCCGAACCCCGCAGGGATTTGCAGAAGGCGCTGAGCATGTCGTAATAGAGGGTCTCGTCCATGGGCAGAGCCTTTTCCTGAATGGATTCCTCGGCGATTTCCAGGGTAATGTGGCTTTCCCCGTCCGCCCCCATGGGGGTGGTGAGCACCGCCAGCTCCAGGGCGTTCAGGGCGCATCGCGCGTCGCCGTTGGCCACCAGGGCGATGTGCTCCAGCGCGTCCTCGTCCAGACGGATCTCCTGCCTTCCGTAGCCCCGCTCCCGGTCGCTCAGAGCCTGCCGCACCGCCTGCTTCACGTCCTCCCGGCTCAGCTTTTCAAACCGGAACAGCCGGCAGCGGGAGACGATGGCGGGAGTCATGGCAATCATGGGGTTTTCCGTGGTGGAGCCGATGAACCGGATGGTCCCCTTCTCGATGGCGGGCAGGATGGAATCCGACTGGGCCTTGCTCCACCGGTGGCATTCGTCCAGCAGAAGATACGTGGACCGGCCGTACATCACCTGGGCGTCCTCCGCCCGGCGCAGTACTTCCCGCACGTCGGATACGCCGCTGGTGACGGCGTTGAGCTTGACAAAGTCCGAACGGGTGGTCTCCGCGATGATGGAGGCCAGTGTGGTTTTGCCGCAGCCGGGAGGCCCCCAGAAGATGCTGCTGGTGAGCCGGTCCGCCTCGATGGCCCGGCGCAGCAGTTTGCCCGGGCCCACAATGTGCTTCTGCCCGATGAATTCGTCCAGCGTCCGGGGCCGCATCCGATCTGCCAGGGGGCCCTGGGCGGGCGCGGCGGCCCGGGCGGCGGTGAACAGGTCGTCCATTATAATTCGATCCTTTCCCCCGCGGGAATGCATACGGTCTCCCCGTCGCATTCGATGAACAGATCCGTGGCTGTGGGGTTCTCTGCCACGTCTCCCGCCGCCGTCCATCTCAGGCGGCCGTAGGCTTCGATGTAATCAAAAATTTCCAGGTTCGTGGCGTACCATACGTCGTCCTTGCCCCCCAGCCGGGAAAGCTGTTCCTCGAATTCGTCCCAGGTTTCGGTGATGTCGAATTCGTAGGAATGCCCCCATACGCTTAACAGGGCCAGCCGCCGGTCGTCGCTTAAAAACGGCTCGATCAGCGGCTCCAGCGCGCTGTGATGGCAGGAACAGCTCCAATCGTACGCGTCCTCGGGCAGGGAAGTATCTCCCGTGACCCCCGTGCCCCGGGCGTAGACGATGCCGCAGGCGCGTACAACGTCCTTCACCTGAGCGTTCACCGCCCCGAAGGGATAGGCCATGCCTCGCACCGGCTGCTTTATCACGGCTTCGATGGCCGCCCGGTCGGAGAGAATCTCTTCCGCGGCGTTTACCGCCGACAGCTGAGTCAGCCACGGGTGATGGGCGGTGTGTACGGCGCATTCAAATCCCGCGTATACGCAGGCGACGTCCTCCTCCGGCACGTGGGAATGGTCGATCTCCCGACCCCTCTGCAGGGAGGAGTCGATCTGTCCGAAAAAGCCGCTGTTCAGGTTGAAGGTGGCCTTCAGGCCGTAGCGGCGAAACAGCGCCGTCAGACGCAGATCCTGCATCACGCCGTCGTCGTAGGAAAAGGTAACCGCCTTTTTCAGGCCGTCCGGCCAGAGCATGGAGATGCGGTGCTTCATAAAACGTCCTCCTTGCGTTTTTGCGTATAGCAATATGGGGAACGCATCTGCGTCCCCCATAGCGATGAATTGTTTTTTTACTCGGCGGCAGCAGCCTTAGCAAGGCGTTTTGCCAAGCGGGCCTTTTTGCGATTGGCTGCGTTCTTATGAATAACGCCCTTCGCCAGCGCCTTGTCAACCGCGCCCTGAGTCGCGCTGAGAATCTTGGCATCGGCCTCGTTAGCGGAAACGGCGGTTTCGAACTTCTTCAGCTGAGTCTTCATAGCAGACTTCACCATACGATTGCGCAGGTTCTTTTTCTCGGTCACCTTAACGCGCTTGATGGCAGACTTGATATTCGGCAAAATTGTCACCTCCCCACGCAAATTAGCATCACTTATTGTAGCACTTGTTGGGGAAAATTGCAATACCCTGAGCGCATTTTGATGCTAAACTTGGGTAAACTAAGGACAAAAAGCGCTTTGCAGGAGGCTGTTATGAGACAGATTCGCACGGATATGGCCATGGAATCCGCCCGGGAAGCGGGGGATATGCCGGGGGTAAAGGTCTCCGGCTGGGAAAACGCTGGCATTCATGTGACGGAGGTGCAATTGACCGACCCCGATTCCGCGCAGAAGCTGGGCAAGCCCGTGGGCAATTATATCACCCTGGAATCCGAGGCCCTTCGCCGCCGGGATCCGGACGCGCGGCTGGCCATGAGCGCCATGATCGGCGAAGAAATTGCCCGCATGGCCGGAGAAATCGGGGAAAGGGGCGCCATGGTGGTGGGCCTGGGCAACCGCATGGTCACCCCCGACGCTTTGGGCCCCCTGACCGTGGATAAAATTCTGGTCACCCGGCAGATTTTTCAGGAACTGACCCAGTACGCCGACGAACGCCTGCGCAGCGTGTGCGCCATGGCCCCGGGCGTTATGGGCGTTACCGGCATCGAGACCGCGGAAATGCTGGAAAGCATCGTGCGCCGAATCCGGCCCGGGTGCGTGGTGTGCGTGGACGCCCTCAGCGCCCGCAGCGCCCGGCGCATCGGCGCGGCGGTGCAGATCTGCGATACCGGCATCCAGCCTGGCTCCGGCGTGGGCAACCGCCGCCTGGCCCTGAACCGGGAAACTCTGGGCGTGGAGGTCATCGCCGTGGGCATGCCCACGGTGATCTACGCCGCCACCCTGGCCCGGGACAGCTTCGCCGCCGCCGCGGGCCGGGAGGAAACCGAGGCCGCCCTGGAGCAGATGGAACGGGAACTGATGGGCGCGGGCCCGGGGGACATGATCGTGACCCCCCGGGAAATCGACGGACTGATTCAGGACAGCGCCGGTATGATCGCCATGGGCATTAACCGCGCCCTGCAGCCGGAAATGAGCGACAGCGAAATCCTGGCCATGATGGACTGACCCGGGGGAAATTTCAGGCGACAGAACGTCTCTCGGATGCTTTTTTGTTTTCTCTTCGGCTCCCCGTGCTCTGCGGTTCGACCGCAGGGCATTTTTCACGCCCGCTTCGTTGCAATCCGCCGCGGGTTGTTTTATAATAAATCCGGGAGGTCATGTTCCTATGAAGAAGGGTTTGTGCGTCCTGTGGGCGCTTTTTTTCGTATTTGCATCCGCTGCACTGGCGGAGGAAGGCGCGTTTCTGCCGGGAGAAACGGCGGCCGCGGCGGCGGGAGATCGGTTTTGGATTTTGCCGGAGGCGGAGGATACGCTCCTGGCGCGGTTTTCTCAGGACGGTGTAACCGCGGCGGAGCGGGCGGAGGAAATCCGCAGCCTGGTATCCGGGGAAGACGCGGTGTATTACCTGTGTAAAACCGGCGGCGCATGGGCCATTGCCGGGCGAAAAAATACCTCCCGGTGGGAGGTCATGCCCCTGGAGGCGGGGCGGGAGGCCGCCTGCCTGTCCAAAAGGGGAGAAAACTTTTTCCTGCTGCTGGATGGCCAGCTGCATATCGTCTATCCGGAGGCGGGCCTTGCGCTGAAGCTGGCGGACGCGCCCATGACGGAATACGTGCTGGTGGGCGACGAGGTTTATTATATCAGCGCCGAGGAGCCCGTCGCATCTTCCGCTTCCGCGCCGGAGGGAGAAATTTCCGCCGCCGTGGGCCGGCTGTACCGGATGAATCTTTCCACCGGCAGCCGCACGGCTCTGACGGAATCCGGCGCGTCGGATCTCCGCCTGGTGGGGGAGACCCTGTATTTTCACAATTACGCCGACGCTTACGTTCAGGGAACCGGGGAAGACGCGCGCCTGGCCGGCCGGCTGTATCAGATGAATCTTTCCACCGGCGAAATTCAGCCCGCGGCGGCGGATTACGACTGGGATTATCTGGCCTGGCCCGGCGGACTGCTCCTGCGCAGGCAGGAGGGGCTGTTCTGGTCCGATGCTATGGGGGAGACCATCCTCATTCCCCTGCCGGAGGACGCCCTTGCCGCTCTGGCGGGCGACGCGGTGGCGGTCTATCTGCCCGGGGAAGGGGCCTTCCATCTCTACGACCTGACCGGTGCGCTTCTGTGGTAAGCCTTTATTGCACCACCACTTCCAGGGTTTTGCGCCGGCCCAGCACGTAATAGCCGATTTCTACCGTGTAGGGCTCCGAGGCTCCCGTCACCAGAAACGAGCCGCTTTTCCGGGACAGGGCGGGCAGGTCGATTCCGGACAGATCCGTCCGGGCGATCTCCGCCCCGTCGGGGCTTTTTACCAGAATTTCCAGATATTCATAGGGAAACAGGCTGCCGTTGGAAAGCGCCACGTCGCAGCGCACGCCGTTTTCCTCCCGGGCGGCGGATATGTCGGCCTTCAGGTTCGTGCCCCAGAAATAATAGGCCCCGACGATCAATAGCGCCAATAGCAGAATCCCCAATATCACGTTGACTTTTTTCAAAAATCATCACTCCCTGTCCTTCATCATAGCATATTCCCCGTTTTCTGTCCACTTAGACGAAATTTCTTACAACAAGGAAACGGGAAACGCAAACAAAACGCGAAAAAAGGTTGTATAATATATTCTGGGATTGTATTTATGGAGGTGTATGCATGAAGGTATTGCTTCTGGACGGCTATTCGCTGATGTACCGGGCCTATCATGCCCTTTCCACCGCGCCGATGACCGCCCCCGACGGCACGCCTACCACGGCGGTGCACGGCTTTACCATGATGCTTCTGCGCCTTTTGGAAACCGAGCGCCCCGAGCGCATGGCCGTGGCCTTCGACGCCCACGCCGCCACTTTCCGGCATCAGATGTACGACGGCTATAAGGCCAACCGCGCCCCCATGCCGGAGGACCTGCGGGCTCAGGACCCGGTGATTCGGGAACTGATCTCTCTGATGGGCATTCCCCTGATCGAAAAGCCGGGCTATGAGGCGGACGACATTCTGGGCACCCTGTCCCTTCTGTGCGAACAGTCCGGGGACGACGCGCTCATCGTCACCGGCGACCGGGATTCCTTCCAGCTGGCGGGGCCGCATACCCATATTCTCTATACCCGAAAGGGCCTGTCGGATACCGTCGTGGTGGACGAGGCCTACATCGCGGAAAAATACGGCGTTTCCCCCGGGCAGCTCATCGACGTAAAATCCCTGATGGGGGATGCATCGGATAATATCCCCGGGGTATCCGGCGTGGGGGAAAAGACCGCCCTGCGGCTGGTGGCCCAATATGGCAATTTGGAAAATGCCCTTGCTCAGGCGGAAACCGGGGAAAAGGGCAAGCTTCGGGAACGGCTTCTGACCCAGGCGGAACAGGCCCGGCTTTCCCGAACCCTGGCGGAAATCGACCGCCGGGTGCCGCTGGAGGTCACGCCGGATTCCCTGACCATCGGCGACCCCGCCGGGGCGCTGACCCGGCTGAAGGAACTGGGCATGAACCAGGCCGCCCAGCGGCTTGCGAAAATCTGCCCGCAGCCGGCTTCTCATCCCGCCGCGCCGGAAAATCCGCCGGAACAGTCGGCGGAGGTGACCTCCTTTGATTCCCTGGAGGCCTTTGCGGCCGCCTGCCGCGCCCGGGAAAAGACGGCCCGGTGGGTCAGCGTGGCGGCGGAGGACGGGCGAATCAGCCTTTCCACCGATCAGGGAAATTTTTCCCTGACCCTGGCCGGTGGCGATCTGTTGACCCCCGGCATAACAAGAAGCGAGGGCCTTCAGGCGGCCATGGGCCTGCTGGAGATGGAAATCCCCAAATATTCCTGCGGCATTACCCTGCCGGGAAACGGCGACGACGTGGCCCTCATGGCCTATTGCGTCAATCCCCAGCGCAGAAGCTTTGCCGTCGCTTCTCTGGCCCAGGACGAGGGGCTGGAGGGCCTGTGCGCCCGGTGCCCGGCCCTGGCGGTAAAGGCGCTTTACGGCCTTTATGAGAAAACGCTGGCCGAAACCGAAATGACCGCCGTCTATGAGGAAATCGAAAAGCCCCTTTCCCATGTGCTTCGCTCCATGGAACGGGAGGGCGTGCTCATCGACGCGGAAGCCCTGCGGACGCTGGGAGACTCCTTCCGGGAGCACATCGCCCGGCTCACCGGGGAAATTTACGACCTGGCCGGGGAACAGTTCAATATCAATTCCCCCAAGCAGCTTTCGGAACTGCTGTTTGTAAAAATGGGCCTGCCCGCCCCCAAGAAAAAGGGCAAGGCCTTCTCTACCGACGCGGAGGTGCTGGAAAATCTCGCGCAGGATTATCCCATCTGCGCGAAGATTCTGGAGTATCGCAAGTATAAAAAGCTGGAAAGCACCTATATCGAGGCCCTGATTCGCCTGCGGGATGAAAACGGCCGGGTGCATACCTCCTTCGATCAGACGGCCACGGCCACCGGCCGCATCTCCTCTCTGGAGCCCAATTTGCAGAACATTCCCGTGCGCACGGAATTGGGTAAGGGCATTCGCGCCGCCTTTATCGCCCGGCCCGGCTATCTGCTGGTGGACGGGGATTATTCCCAGATCGAGCTGCGGGTGCTGGCCCATATTTCCGGCGACCCGGCCATGATCTCGGCCTTCAATTCCGGGGAAGACATCCACCGGCGCACCGCCGCCGAGGTGGCCGGCGTGTCCCCCGAGGAAGTCACGCCCGCCATGCGCTCCGCCGCCAAGGCCGTGAATTTCGGCATCGTCTATGGTATTTCGGATTTCACCCTGGCCCGGAATCTGCATATTTCCCGGGCCGAGGCCCGGGACTATATCGATCGCTATTTCGCCCGCTATCCCGGGGTAAAGGCGTATCTGGACGCCGCCGTATCCAGCGCCCGGGAATTGGGCTATGCCCGCACCCTCATGGGCCGGCGGCGCTATCTGCCGGAAATTCACAGTTCCAATTTCAACGTCCGCGCCTTTGGCGAACGCTGCGCCATGAACAGCCCCATTCAGGGCACCGCCGCGGACATCATCAAATTGGCCATGGTGCGGGTGCACGACGCGTTCCGGCGGGAGGGCCTTTCCGCCCGGCTGGTTTTGCAGGTGCACGACGAACTCATGGTGGAAGCGCCGGAGGCGGAGGTGCCCCGGGTGCAGGAACTGCTGCGGGAATGCATGGAAAACGTCATCACCCTTGCGGTACCGCTGAAAACTGATCTTTCCGTTGGGAGGAATTGGCTTGCGTGCAAATAAACCCCTGATTCTGGGCATTACCGGCGGCGTGGGCAGCGGTAAATCCGAAGCCGCCCGCTATCTTTCCACCCTGGGCGCGGTGCATGTGGACGCCGACGCTATTTCCCATGCGCTCACCGCTCCCGGCGGCGAGGCCCTGCCCGCCATTCGGGAGGCCTTCGGCGACCGGGTCTTCCGGGCGGACGGCACGCTGGATCGCCGGGCGCTGGGAGAAATGGTGTTTCAGGATGTGGCCGCCCGCCGGGCGCTGGAGGCCATCATTCACCCCCGGGTGCAGCATCGGGCCCTTTCCATGGTGGATCAGGCCGGGGCGGAGGGGGCCGAGGTAGTGCTGCTGGATGTGCCGCTGCTGTTCGAAACGGGCATGGACGCCCTCTGCGACGTTACCTGGCTCATTACCGCCGATCCGGAGACGCGCATCGCCCGGGTGATGGCCCGGGACGGCCTGACCCGGGAACAGGTGATCCACCGCATGGAAAGCCAGATGTCCGACGAAGACCGGGCCCGCCGGGCCACCCGGGTCATTCGCAACGACCAGACCGTGGAAAAATTTCAAAGCGAACTGGGCAGTCTGTACCAGCAGCTTCTGAAAACCGCCCGGGAAAGAGAAAATTGATTCACCAATGAACGGAGATTGTCATGCCGCATACCAATGCCCGCCGCCCCCGCAGAAATCGTAGGAAAAAACAGGGCGGCGCGATTCGCGCACTGCTTCTGGGCCTGTGCGCGGTGATGCTTATGGGCCTTCTGGCCCTGGGCTTCCGGGCGCTGCAGCGCTCCCGGGTGGCCCGCTATCCCGTGCTGTATACCCGGGAAATTCAGTTCTACGCCCTGGAAAATCAGGTGCCCGCGCCCCTTCTGGCCGCCATGATCATGGCCGAATCCTCTTACGATCCCAATGCCGTTTCCGGGGTGGGAGCCAGGGGGCTGATGCAGGTGATGCCCGAAACCGGGGCCTGGATTGCCGGAAAGCTGGACGAACCCTTTTCGGAACAGGCGCTGTTTGAACCGGATGTGAGCATTCGCTACGGCGCGTGGTACATGGGCTTTCTCCTGCGCCGATATGAAGGGGATTTCACCTGCGCCGTGGCCGCCTATCACGCCGGTCAGGGCACGGTGGATAAGTGGCTTTCCGATCCCGCCTTCAGCGCCGATGGGAAAACCCTTTCCGCCATTGGCTTTGCTTCCACCGATACCTATGTGAAACGGGTGCTGAAATATTATGATTATTATCTCGGAGAATATGAAAAGCTTGCTGCGACCCAGGCTCCGTAGCCTTGCGGCGCTTGTGACGGCGCTGATTTTCTGCGTCTGCGCCGGGGCGGAGGAGGCTGGGGACCCCGTCCTGCCGGAGGAAACCCCCGCGGTGAGCGCCGCTGCCGCCACCCCGGACGCCGCCGACGTTACCTGCGGCTACCTTTCCGCCTCCGGGGCAAAGCTCAATCCCTTCCTGTGCAACGAACGGGATATGATCAGCATCAATTCCCTGATTTATGAATCCCTCTTTGAACTGGACGAAAATCTGCAGCCCCAGGCGGTGCTGGCGGATAGCTGGAACCAGTCCGAGGATGGGAAAACCTGGACCATTTACCTGCGCAGCGGCGTGCTGTTCCATAATGGCGTGGAACTGGTGGCTCAGGATGTGGTGGATACCTTTTACATGTTCCGAAACGCCGGAGACGATAACCCCTATAAGGGCCGGCTCAGCTGCATCGAGGAAATGGCCGTGCAGGATACCTTCGTTCTGACCGTGACCTCCAAATATCCCGGCATGATCTCCCTTTATGCCCTCACCTTCCCCGTGGTGCAGCGCAATACCCTTTCCTCTAATGTGGCCATGGGCACCGGGCCTTACTGGTGCGTGGGCTATGTGGAGGATTCCTATGTGCGCCTGGAGGCCAATCCCTTCTGGTGGAAACAGCAGCCCAGCGTGCATTCCATCAATTTTCTGCATTATTGGGATATTTCCAACCTGCTGACCGCCCTTCAGTCCGGCGAGGTGGAAATGATGCAGACCCGCTCCACCTCCGCCGCCCTCACCAAAAAACTTTCGTATTGCACCTCCATGGACTATTCCACCTCCACATACGAGGTGCTGGTACCCAATCTTTCCGGCATCCTTTCCGATTTGAATCTGCGCAAGGCCATCCTTTACGCCATCGATTATAATACCCTGATCTCCAATGTCTATCTGGATATGGCCCAGCAGTGCGAGGTGCCCGTGCCCCCGGGCTCCTGGCTCTACGAAAGCCGCTCCGCCATGTATTATTACAGCCCCGAACGGGCTCTGCAGTACCTGAACGAAGCCGGCTGGGTGGATCTGACGGGAGACACCATGCTCAATCAGGTGGAAAATGGCGTTCTGAAATACATCGACGTGAAAATTCTGGTGTATGACGAGGCTTCCTCCAACGTGCGCCGCAACGCCGCCAATCAGATTGCGGAAAACCTTCGGGCCGTGGGCATCAACGCCTCTGTCGAAGTGCTTTCCCGCACCGAGGTGCGCAAGGCCATGCGGGAGGGCGAATTCACCCTGGCGCTGGTGGCGCTGAACCTGTCCGAATCCCCCAACCTGGTGCCCCTGCTGGCGGCGGGCGGAGACGTGAACTATTCCGGCTATCATACCGATACCATGGATACCCTTCTGACGGCGACCCTGACTGCCACTACCGAGCAGGAGATGGAATCCGCCTTCAGCGATTTGCAGATGCAGATTGCCCAGGAGCTGCCGGTGATGGGCCTTTGCTTCCGCACCGGCATGGTGCTTTCCACCCGCCCCGTGGCCGGACTTTCCGGCGTTCGGGAAACCGACGCCTACAACGGCATGGAATTTTTGGAACAATAGCCCCATTGGGAGGTTTTTATGATCGAAGATATCCTGGAAATGTCCGGTCTTACCGGGGGAATCACATCGGTATGGTATGAGAATCTGACGACGAAACAGGTGTATTCCCGCAACGAACAGACTCCTCTGGTGGCGGCCAGCATTATCAAACTTTTCATTATGGCGGAAGCCTTCCGCCGGTTTGAAGAAGGTACGCTGGATCCGGGCGAATGCTTCACGCTTCATGCCGAAGATAAGATGCCCTCCTGCGGCGCGCTGACTTATATGCACGATGGGCTTCAGGTCACCTGTCTGGATCTGGTGACTTTGATGATTATTTTGAGCGATAACACCGCCACCAACCTGCTGATCGACCGCCTGGGCATGGAAAATATCAATCAAATGTGCCAGTCCGTGGGCGGCGAGGGCTGCCGGCTGAACCGGAAGCTCTTTGACGCGGAGGCCGCGGCCCGGGGAATCGAGAACACCGTAACCGCCGCGGGGGTGGGCGCTTTCCTTCATCGCCTGTATCATGGCGAACTGGTCAGCGAAAACGCCTCGAAACAGATGCTTTCTATCCTGAAAAATCAGCGGTTGAATGGGAAAATTCCCTTCTTTCTGGATTGTCCTATCGCCCATAAAACCGGCGAAGACGACGGCATTACCCACGACGCGGCCATCGTTTTCACGCAGAATCCCTTCATCCTTGTGATGCTTTCCAACAAAACCAACGTTCCCAAATTCGAGCGACTCATGCAGGACGCGGCCAGAGATCTGGCGGGAATGAATATCGAAGAATGAAATCGGCCGCTGCCGCCGCCCCCCTTCGGGGGCGGCGGCAGCGGCCGCGGGGGCGCAAAATGGGCGTGCCATTGGCACGCCCATTTTGCGCCCCCTGGGGCCGGGCCGCCGAAGGCGGCCCGGCCCCCCGCGGGCCCAATGCCGGCGGACGCAGTCCGCCGGCATTGGGCCCGCATCCGGGCGGCGGCGCTACGCGCCGCCGCCCGGCAGAACGAACTGGCAGCCTTCCTCGTCTGGAAGCGGCGGCTGCCAATAGGGAAGCCACTGGGCCAGGTCTTCCCGGGTAAAGACGAAAATATCGTCCCGGCCGGAGGCATTGCGCAGATCCATCCGGCGATAGATTTCCTCCAGCGGAGTGGCCAGATAATGCATGCGGAATTCCACCCCCAATTCCCGGGCCAGGGCGCGCATTTCGTCCCGCTCCTGCACAGACCAGAAACCGAAATCGTAAATAACGCTGGCTCCCTGACGCAGAAGCTGAATTGCGACCTTTCGCATGAGCTCCTCCACCCGGGTGTGTCGGGCGTCATGATCCGGGTGATCCATATCGTGGCCAAAGAGGAACAGCTGCCATTCGTCGGGGGAAAAGCGCACTGCCCCGGTTTCGGATTCGATTTGTTTGGCAAGGGTGGTTTTCCCGGAGCAGGGCAGGCCCACCAGAATGTGCATGATTGCCGCCATGATATGCGATCTCCTTTTCAGAAATTTTCAGAATTGGAAGTAGATAAACGGGTTATCCCCGGTGTACATCAACACCAGCACGAACCCCGCCAGCAGCGCGAAGGCGAAGGTGCCCCAGAAGCTGCCCAGGCGGAATACGGGCGCATCTCCATGCACCCGGCCCTGAGCGTCCCGGTTGCGGAAGACGCAGTAAAGGGTCGCCAGAACCAGCAGCACGATAGCGGCAATGGACCAGGTATGGGGAAAAACCACGCCGCCGGACCAGCAGAACAGCTTCTGCAGCACGGCCCGGGTCTGGCTGAAGGTCTGGGCGCGGAAGGGAATCCAGCAAAGGCAGACGAACACAAAGGTGCACAGCGTAGCGGCGGCAGTGCGGAAAAAGCAGGGTTTGGCCGGGAATTTCCGGGCCCAGGCCTTGTGCGCACACAGCGCCAGGCCATGAAAGCCGCCCCAGAGAATGAAATTAATTCCCGCGCCGTGCCACAGGCCCCCCAGCAGCATGGTAATCATGAGGTTGAGGTACGTCCGGGCCCGCCCTTTGCGATTGCCGCCCAGGGGGATGTAGAGGTATTCCATCAGCCAGGTGGACAGGCTGATGTGCCAGCGCTTCCAGAATTCGGAAACGTTTCGGGAAAGATAGGGCAGATCGAAGTTCTTCATCAGGTCGTATCCCAGGCATATGGCGCAGCCGATGGCCATATCCGAATAGCCGGAGAAATCAAAATAAATCTGGATGGCATAGGCCAGCACAGCCAGAGCCACCGTGCCGGAGGAAAAGGCCGCGGGGGTGGCGAATACGCTGTCCACAAAGGGAGAAATCTGGTCGGCAAACACGGCCTTTTTCAGCATGCCCCATAAAAACAGGTTCATGCCCTGAGCAACGCCTGCACCGGTGGGGCGGCGATCCTCTTCCAATTGGGGCAAAAAATCCGCCGCCTTGACGATGGGTCCCGCCACCAGCTGGGGGAAAAAGGCGATATACAGGGCGAATTTGCAGAAATCGTGGCTGATGGCCACCTTGCCCCGATAAGCGTCGATGGTATAGCTAAGGCTTTGGAAGGTATAAAAGGAAATGCCCACAGGCAGCAGAATCCGCAGCGCGCCGGCGGGGTTCAGCCCGAAAAGTGCACAGAAGGAATCTACGAAAAAGCCCATGTACTTAAAAAAGAACAACACCGCCAGGGGCACCGTTACGCCCAGGGCCAGCGCGGGCCGGGAGCCGGGCTTTTTCTCCAGCCGCAGGCCGGTGAAGAAGGCCACGGCGGTGAGGAAAAGCATGAGAAAACAGAAGCGCCAGTCCCACCAGCCATAAAACACATAACTGGCGGCCAGCAATGCCAGCTGCCGCAGGCGCCGGGAGGGCAAAAGCCATTGCGTGGTCAGAGTGAGCGCGAACAGGACGAAAAACGCGACGCTGACAAAGCTCATTTGGCGGCCTCCTTTTCTGCGATGGTTTTAAACAGCGCCCGGGCGATCATGGCGTGGCCGTCGGCGTTCAAATGGCCCGTTCCGGGGGAAGTATTGACAAAGCCGTGGGGCAGGGTGAAACCGGCCTCATAGGCCTGAAGGAAGATATCCGACAGATCCAGAAAGGTGATCCCCGCCTCCTGACAGGCAGCGGAAAAGGCCCCCAGGCACTGCCGCTGGGTCATGGTCTCCGCGCCGCCGTCCCCGGTGAGCGCCAGGTGCGGATGGTAATAGAAAATCAGTTCCACGCCCGCCGCGTCCGCCTCCGTGCGCATTTGCAGGAAAAGCTCCGTCAGGGCCTGCTGATAGCGATGCAGAATGTCCGGAGGAATGTAACTGGTGTCGATCTGCTCCTCCTCCTCGGAGGTGAGGTTGCCCCACTGCCGGTACAGGGTGGCGGCCAGGGGCCGGTTAGTGAGCCAGGCGGGCAGGGGAGAATCGGTTTCAGGCAGCAGCTCCATGCCGTCGTCCCGGGCGGCGTGCACCGCGGCGGTAAACATCAGCACATCGGCGGTTTCGACGACCACATAGCCCGTGGGCTGAAATTTATCCAGCGCCCGGGGCAGGTTGGCGGCGTTTCGGGCAAAGGTATGGGAAGAAATGCCGATGTTATACACCGCGCCGGGATAGCCGGCTTCCGAAAGCAGGGCCTGCAATTGGGCGGAGGCGTTCTGATCCTGGGGCACGTTCAGCGCCTCGGTATGGGAAGAGCCCATCATGAGTACAAAAATGTCCTCGTCCGGGACGGCGGCGTTGTTGTATCCCTGAGCGTCCATGCGCATGGAAGCGAAGCCCTCCGTGGCCCGGGAGGTAAAGGCCTCCGGCTGGCGAATCAGGTCGGTGGCCCGGTCCGGATCCCGCAGGTAGGAGGTGGGGTTATAATACCAGGCGCAGAACAGATCCAGCACCGCCAGGGCCAGAAAAACGGCCCCCAGAACTTTTAATATTCGAATCCATCTGGAATGCATGGGCAATAAACCGCCTTTTGTAGAATGAATTCATTTTACCATATTTGGATAAGGGATACAATTGCCCCGGCCGGGGAAAAGCAGTCGCGTTTTGCAAAATTAGCGGTTGTATAAATCTTCCCGCGGGGGTATAATCAGATTATAAGGCGACGAAGAAAAAACAAAGGAGAGTATGCATGAACCGCTGGCTTACCCGGGACAAAAGCTATTACCAGAGTCTTGTCACCCTCGCCATTCCCGTGGCGCTGCAAAACCTGGTTACCTTTCTGGTGACCTTTGCCGACAACTACATGGTCACTAAACTGGGTGACACCGCCGTTTCCGGCGTGTACATGGGCAGTCAGGTCCAGACGCTGATTCAGATGTTCACCAACGGCCTGAGCGGCGCCATTCTCATTATTTCCGCCCAATATTGGGGCAAGCGGGATACCGCCAGCATTCGGCGACTGGTGGCCATCGGCCTGCGGGCGTCGGCTCTGGTGGGGCTGATCTTCACCGGCCTTGTGCTGTCGTTTTCCCAGCCCATCATGCGCTTTTTCTCTCAGGATGAGGCGGTGATTGCCGAGGGCATGCTCTATATGCGCTGGGTCAGCGTGTCCTACATCTTCTTCTGCATTACGCAGGCGCTGATTTCCGCCATGCGTTCGGTGGAAATCACCTTCGTCGGTATGCTGACCTCCTTCATCTCCCTGCTGGTGAACGTGGCCCTGAACTATGTTCTGATCTTCGGCAAGCTGGGCCTGCCCCGCATGGAAGTGAAGGGCGCGGCCATCGCCACGGTAGCCGCCCGCTTTGTGGAAACCGTTGTGGCGGGGGTGTATGTGCTGTGCAAGGACGACCGGCTGAATTTCCGGCTGAAGAGCCTGCTATTGCGGGATAAGGCCCTTCTGCATGATCTGCTCAAGTACGGCGCGCCGCTGGTGGCGGGCGATGTGGTCTGGTCCGTGAACATGATGTTCAACAGCAAGATCATGGGCGGCTATGGCCCGGAGACGGTGTCCGGCCTCAGCGTGGCCAACAGCCTCAATACCCTGTGCTACATTACCATTTCTGGCCTGGCCTCCGCCGTGGGTATCATCTCCGGCAAGACCATCGGCGCGGGCAAGACGGAATTGATGAAGGAATATGCCCGCACCACCCAGGTGCTGTTTCTGCTGCTGGGCTTTTTCAACGCCGGGGTGCTGCTGCTTCTGCGGGTGCCCTTCGTGGCGCTGCATTCGGGCATTTCGCCGGAGGCCGCCCGGCAGGCGCTGTCCTTCACGGCGGTTCTGTGCGTCACCATTTTTGGCACCAGTTACCAGATGCCCTGTCTGTTCGGACTGGTAAAATCCGGCGGCGACATCAGCTTTGTGTTTATTAACGACACCATTTTCGTCTTCCTGGTGGTGCTGCCCTCCGCGTTCCTGGCGGCCCATTTCGGCGCCCCTGCGTGGGTCACCTTCGCGTGCCTGAAGTGCGACCAGATTCTCAAATGCTTCGTGGCGGTGGTAAAGATCAACCGCTTCAACTGGATGAAGAAGCTGACTCGGGAAACGGCATAAGTCGAAAGAGGAGACCCCAGGGGGGTGCGGGGGGACCGCAGTCCCCCCGCCCAGGCGCGAGCCCGTCACCGGCCATGGCCGGCGACGGGCTCGCGCTGTTCTTCGTTCTTCATTCCGCCAGATTTCCCATCAATTCCAAATACACCTGCGGCATGTGCTGAGCGAACAGTCCCGGCATTTGGGTGGTTTCGTCCGGCTGCAGCAGGGAGAGGAACAGGGGCAGAAATTCCGAGAAATCGTTTTCCCCGGCGGAGGCTTCCGTCAGCAGCTGCTGCGCGTCGGCGGAAAGGGCGCCGTCCCCGGAAAGCAGATCCGCCAATGCCTGGAACAGCTGGAAGGCCGTAAGCCCGTCGCCGTCTGTGGCCAGTCCCGGGGCGGAAAGGGAATGCACGTCGTCATAATAGGCGGAAATATCCGGGCACAGGCCCAAAAGCGCCAGGAACATCCGGTGCATGGGGGTATTGATTAGTTCGGGATCCCGCAATTCCACGTCCGTTCCCGCCCGGCAGAAGCCCCACTGGGGCAGCGGCATCCGGATAATGGGGTCGTTGACGTTCACCAGATTGAAAATGTTGTCGTATCCCGCGTTTTCGCTCCGGAGGGTGTTGGGGGTGGCGAAGGTATAGACGTAAACATCTTCCATGGGATAATCCGCGTCCAGCAGCACCCCCAGCAGATTGGCGCAGGCGGCGCCCCGGGAATAGCCGGTGACCACGATCACGGGCCGATCCAGTTCCGCCAGCAGAGGCGCGGATATGTCATAGATGTCCTGGGCCGCGGCCATGAAATTTTCGGCATAGCGGGCGTTTTCCTTGGATTCCCCGGCAAAATCGAAATTGGAATACCATTCGCCGTCGCCGGTGCCCCGGACGGTGATTACCGCCAGGGTGCGCGTTTCGCCCCGAATTTCGGATTCGCCGGTGGCCAGGGTAAAGGCGCTGGTGTGGGAATGGTCGGTCACGGGCTTATCGTAATATTGCTGCAATTGCACGGTAAGGCCGGCGTTTTCCAGGGAAGCGCGGGTAGCGTCCGCCTCCTGCTGGATGTAATGGCCCAGAATGTACAGCGCGGTGGTAAGGTCAAATTGATTGGAAGGCCCGGAAAAAGGCAGGGCCTGGGACGCTTCCGCGGCGGCGCTCATGCAGACGACCAGCGCCAGCGCAAGGAATCCCGCCAGAATACGCAGACATTTTTTCATATTTCATTCTCCCGATGCTTCATTCATTTTCACCCATGGCTTCGGCGGCGGCCTCCCATTGGGCGTAGAGTTCGTCGATTTCCTCCTGAGCGGCAGCCTTTTCCGCCAGAATTTCGTTCAGCTTTACATAATCGCTGGCGGCGGCCTCCATGCGCGCGTCGAAGGCGGCAAGCTCCTGCTCTCTTTTGACGATTTCCCGTTCCAGGGCGTTGAGCCGGCGCTCGTTTTTGGGGCCTCGACCGGATTTCTTTTGGGGAGCAGGCTCCTGTTTTTGGGCCGGGGCGGGGGCCTGGGGCTTGAGGGCGTTCATGGCCTTGACCCGGCGATAGCGCTCATAATCCCCGGGATAATCGGTGAACGCGCCGCCGTCGATTTCCCACACCCGGTTGGCAAACCGGCGGACGAAATAGCGGTCGTGGCTGACGAACAGCAGCGTTCCCTGAAAATGGGAAACGGCTTCTTCGATCCATTCCCGGGAAGCCAGGTCCAGATGGTTGGTGGGTTCGTCCAGTATCAGCAGATTGGCCCGGGAAAGCATAATCAGGCAAAGCCGCAGCCGGGCCCGTTCGCCGCCGGAGAGCTGCGAGACGGTTTTGAATTGATCCTCCCCCCGGAACCGGAAGGCCCCCAGGCGATCCCGGGCCTGCTGCGGGTCGCAGCCGCCTTCGTACAGCAGGGTATCGTACAGGGTGCGCTCCGGGTGTTCGAAGGTGACCACCTGGGGCAGATACGCGACCTTTACCGACGGGCCGAAAACGGCGGAGCCCGCGTCGGCGGCTTCCTGACCCAACAGAATCTTTAAAAACGTGGTTTTGCCTGCGCCGTTGCCCCCCAGCAGAGCCACTTTTTCTCCGCCGCCCCGAATTTCCGCGGTAACGCCGGAAAACAGCGTGCGGCCGTCGTAGGCCTTGGCGAGGTTTTCCACCCGAAGCACCCGGTCGGCCCGGAAGGCTTCCGAGGAGAAGTCCATTTCCAGCCGGGATTCTCTGGTAGGCCGGTCGGTCTGGCGGGTGCGTTCGATGCGCTTTTCCATGGAAGCGGCCCGTTTATGCAGCGCGGGGTTGTCGTACACGCTGCCCCAGGCCTTCAGCCGGGCGATCTGGAATTCCAGTTGTTTGATCTTTGCCTGTTCCTTTTCATATTGGAGCATGCGCTGCTGATAGCGGAGCTCCTTTTCCCGGGCGTAGAAGGAATAGTTCCCGGAATAAAATTCCGCGCGTCCGTTTTCCAATTCCACAATCCGGTCCACCACCACGTCCAGAAAATACCGGTCGTGGCTCACCACCAGCACCGCGCCCTTGAAATGCACCAGATAATCCTCCAGCCATTCCAGGGAAGCCATGTCCAGGTGGTTGGTGGGCTCGTCCAGCAAAAGCACGTCGGTTTTTTCCATAATAAGCCGCGCCAGGCACACCCGGGTCTGCTCGCCCCCGGAAAGCTCGGAAAAGCGCCGGGCACGCATGTCCGGGCCGATTTGCAGCCCGGCGGCGATTTTGTTCAGGTCCGTCTGCCAGTCATAGCCGCCCAGGGCCTGAAATTCCCGCTCCAGCGCGTCGTACTGGGCGGGGGAAAGGGCGGACATATCCGCGTGGGCCCGATCCAGCTGTCGGGAAATCTCCCGCACCCGGGCGTAGGCCCCGGCCAGCACGTCTTCCACGGTGTTTTCGCTGGAAAAGCGGTTCAGCTGGGCCACGTAGCCCATGCGGCGGCCCCTGGCCACGGTGGCCGAGCCGCTGTCGGGCTGCACTTCTCCGGTGAGGATTTTCAGAAGGGTGGTTTTGCCCGCGCCGTTGCCGCCCAGCAGACCCACCCGTTCTCCCGCGTCCACCTGAAAGGAAACATGATCCAGCACCACCCGGTCCTGGGCAAAGGACTTGGTGACGGCGGAAATGGTAATCTCTGCCATACTGACCTCGTATCAAAGAAAATTTCTGCTTTTCTCTATTATAGGCGCAGAAAGCGGCCAACGTCAACTGCCAATCAAAAGACGGGGGGAGGCCATCCGACCTTCCCCCGCCTGCAAGAAAATTACATTTCGATATAAGCTTCCCGTTCCGCTCCCACGGAGACATAGCTGATTTTGCAGCCCGCGGCCTGTTCCAGATAACGCACGTACTTCTGCGCGTTTTCGGGCAGGTCTTCGAACTTGCGGCAGCCGGAAATATCGCACTTCCAGCCCGGATGCATCCGGTAAACGGGCTTGGCCCGCTTCAGATCCTCGCCCATGGGGAAATCGGTGGTGAGTTTGCCGTCCACCTCATAGGCTTCGCACACGGGAATCACCTCCAGATAGGACAGCACATCCAGCTTGGTGACGGCGATTTCGGTGGCGCCCTGCATCATCACGCCGTAGCGGGAGGCGACCGCGTCGAAGCCGCCCACCCGGCGGGGACGACCGGTGGCCGCGCCGTATTCGTGGCCCGCTTCCCGCAGGGCGTTGCCGGCCTCGTCGAACAGTTCGCAGGTGAAGGGGCCTTCGCCCACGCAGGTGGAATAGGCCTTCATGATGCCCACTACCTTATCCAGCTTGCGGCCGGGAATGCCCGCGCCCACGGGCGCGTAGGCGGCGATGGTGGAGGAAGAGGAGGTGTAGGGATAGATGCCGAAATCGATGTCTCGCAGTGCGCCCAGCTGGGCCTCGAAGAGCACGTCGTCGGCGGAGGAGAGGAACTTGGTGGTATCACAGATATAATCCACGAAGGGCAGGCCGTACTTCTCCAGCCAGGCCATCATCTCGTCCGCGGAGATGGGATCCGCGCCGTAGCCCTTGGCCACGGTGAGGTTTTTCCATTCCACGATGTCCTCCAGATGGGGACGCAGGGCGGCCAGATCCTTCAGATCGCCCATGCGCACGGACTTTTTCATGTACTTATCGGCGTACACCGGCGCGATGCCCCGGCGGGTGGAGCCGAACTTTTTGTCGGCCAGGCGATCCTCTTCCAGGCAGTCCATGAGCTTATGATAGGGCATGCACACGGTGGCCCGGTCGGAAATCTTCAGGTGCGCGGGGGTGATTTCGATGCCCGCGTCCCGGAGCCGCTGGGTCTCGTGGAACAGGTGCTCCAGGTCGATGACCATGCCGGGGCCCATGACGTTGACGGTATCCTCCCGCAGAATGCCGGAGGGCAGCAGGTTCAGAATGAAGGTGCCACGGTCGTTGACCACGGTGTGGCCGGCGTTGTTGCCGCCCTGATAACGGGAAACTACTTTATAATCCTGAGAAAGCAGGTCCACCATGCGGCCCTTGCCCTCGTCGCCCCAGTTGATTCCAACAACAGCAGTAAGCATAAGTCAGGTTCTCCTTTTCAATATGATTACACGTTTACCTGGACGTCCGCGCCCAGAAAATCGCGGTTTTCATCCAGCACAGGCCGGACGTATTCCGCCAGGAACGCGTCCACCTGCTCCGGCGCACAGCCCACAAAGGCGCGTACGTTCAGGATTTCCGCAAGCGAGTCCTTATCCAGATGGAACCGGGAATCCGCCAGCAGCTTGTCCAGCAGGTCGTTGTCGCCGCCCTCCATCTTTACGTGATGGGCGGTTTCCACGGAATACTGGCGAATGGCCTCGTGCAGGGCCTGGCGGTCTTCGCCCATTTCCACGGCCCGCATGAGGATGTTTTCCGAGGCCATAAAGGGCAATTCCTCCATCAGGTGCTTTTCCATCACCCGGGGATAGACCCGGCAGCCGGAGATGACGTTGATTACCAGGGAAAGAATGGCGTCGCAGGCCAGGAAGGCTTCCGGAATGGCGATGCGGCGATTGGCGGAATCGTCCAGGGTGCGCTCCAGCCACTGGGTGGCGGCGGTGAAGGCGGGGTTCTGGGCGTCGCAGAGGATATACCGGGCCAGGGAGCAGATGCGCTCGCTGCGCATGGGGTTGCGCTTATAGGCCATGGCCGAAGAGCCCACCTGTCCGGATTCAAAGGGCTCGTCGAATTCCTTCAGATGGGAAAGCAGCCGGGTGTCCGTGGCCAGCTTGGAGGCGGACTGGGCAATGCCGGAAAGCACGTTCATCACATAGGAATCGATCTTCCGGGAATAGGTCTGGCCGGAAACGGGCATGCACTTTTCAAAGCCCATTTTGCCCGCGATTTTGCCCTCCAGGGCGCGCACTTTTTCCTGATCGCCGCCGAAGAGCTCCAGAAAACTCGCGCCGGTACCGGTGGTGCCCTTGCAGCCCAGCAGCCGCAGGTGGTTCAGTTCAAAATCCAGCCGCTCCAGATCCATCAGAAAATCCTGCAGCCACAGGGTGGCCCGCTTGCCCAGGGTGGTGGGCTGAGCGGCCTGGAAATGGGTATAGGCCAGGGTGGCGGTGTCCCGGTGCCGGGCGGCAAAATCCGCCAGGGTATCGATGGCCGTCAGAAGCAGGCGGCGAATCTGCAGAAGGCCTTCCCGCATCTGAATCACGTCGGTGTTATCGCCCACATAGCAGGAAGTCGCGCCCAGGTGGATAATGGGCATGGCCAGGGGGCAAAGATCCCCGAAGGCGTGCAGGTGGGCCATTACGTCGTGACGAAGGTTTTTCTCGTATTCGGCCACCCGTTCGTAATCGATGTCGTCGATATGGGCGCGCATCTGGTCGATCTGCGCCTGGGTGATGTTCAGCCCCAGTTCCTTCTCGCTTTCGGCCAGGGCGATCCACAGCCTGCGCCAGGTGGAGAATTTGAAATCCGGGGAGAAGATATGCTGCATCTTTTTGGATGCGTAGCGGGAACACAGGGGACTTTCATAGGTCGGCTTCATGGACATATTATCTCCTTCCATGCAGTTACCATGGTTCATTATAATGGAAAATTATATATTTACAAGGACGGATGGATTAAGAGATGGTCGATTTAACGAATGATATTCAATTTCTTCCGAAAAATCGTTCGGATATTTGGCAAGAGAGGGAAATGCAACGAACCTTCGCAATGCCTTGACAGCAGCTGCGGATGGGGGTATGATTTAGGAACAGAAAAAATGGGAGAGGGTGCTTTGATGATTCCTGCCTTTGAATTGCGCAGAAGGGCCCGGGCGTCTCTGGGCATGAATGTTTTCGGCAGTTTGTGGCTTTTGTCCGTGCTGGCCACGATTATCGCTTCGGCCATGCTCAGCGCAGCTTCTTATGTGGTGGTGGGCGTTCTGATTCTCATGGGCCCGGTGAGCGTGGGTCTGGCCACGGTGCGGCTGCGGCTGGCCCGGGGCGAGGGTCAGGTGGATCTGGGCAATCTGTTTGTGGGCTTTACTCAGGATTTCACCGGGAATCTGCTCATCGGCCTGGTGGTTACCCTGAAGACCTTTCTGTGGTCGCTTCTGTTCGTTGTGCCCGGCATTGTGAAGGCGTACGCCTATTCCATGAGCTATTACGTCAAGTGCGATCATCCGGAATATACCTACAGCCAGTGCATCGCCGAAAGTCAGCGGATGATGATGGGCAACAAGGGCCGGCTGTTCTGGCTGGACCTGAGCTACATCGGCTGGGCCATTGTGGGCGCGCTGTGCCTGGGAGTAGGTACGCTGTGGGTGCAGACCTGGATGGATCAGGCCCATGCGGAATTTTATGAGAGCCTGCGGGAAGCAAATTAAGCGGAAGACGGAAACGGCCCTTCGAAGCGTGGAAAGCGTTTCGGAGGGCTGCTTTGTTTTGTGCGGGGACTTTGGGTGAGGTTTGGAGCGGGCCGCGGCCCGCTCCATCTTTGATCAGATTTTCCCGAAGGGAAAAATCCGATTCCGGGGGGAGGTGCGGAGGGGGGCGTCCCCCCTCCGCGTCCCCGTCGGTCTCCTGACGCGGGGGTCAGATTTCCTTCAGGGTGTAGGTGGCGATGCGTGCGCCGCCGGTGAGGCCGCTGTCCACCACGCCATGCTCGAAAGGAATGGCGAACATGCCTTCCGCAGGCGTTTCGTCCGGATCCGGTTCAGGCATATCGCCAAAGACGGTATTGTCAGACATGATGATCCCCATCATCTTGGGAATATCTCGGAAATATCCCCGGGCCCGCAGACGGTTATTCAGCGTGGAAGCCACTTCCACCCGAATTTCATTCTTGCCGGGTTTTACCAGGGTGGTGACATCCACCTCCGGCCGATCGAAATCCACGGCGGGGGCCTTTACGCCGTTGACATACACGGCGGCGGTGGAGCCGCATACGCTGTCCATCTGGAACACGGCCAGATTGTGCTCGTTCCAGGTTTCAGGCAGTTCAAATTCTGCGGAATAGAAGCCCACGCCGGAAACCTCCGGGCCCACGGAGGGAATGTCCTTCCAGGGCTTGAGTTTCACCTCTCCCGCGTTCAGCATCGTCTTGTTGGTGTCGTAATAGATTTCCCGGGTGACATAGCCCAGGCCGCGGTCTTCGGTAATTTCCACCTTATCCCCCGCGTCCCAGGATTCCACCTGCAGCTTCCACAGGGGCAATTCGATATCCGCGGGAGCTTCGATGTGGGCGCGGAATTCCTGACCGCTGGAAAGCAGGGCGGAATAATCGCCGGTGGTCCGGGCAGCCAGGCAGGTCTTGCCGTTTTTCTCCAACACCAGGCTGGCGTTGCTGGCGATGACGTGGCCGATCTTTTCCGCCATATCCAGGGCGAAAATGGTGGCCTGGCCGGGGTTCAGGGTCACGGTGAAGACGGTGCGGCCGCCCTTGTGCTGATAGGCGCCCACCTTTTTCACGTCGCCGGTCCAGCAGTCCACGGCGTAGGGAACGCCCTGGCCCAGCAGCTCCACCTGGAAGGTAATGGGGGCCTTTTCGGTGTACATACAGTTGTACAGATAGGCGTATCGGGTATCGCCGTCTTCCCGCATAAAGGGCAGCACATTGCGGTTGGGGGCGGCGAAGCGGATGCGGGGCTCCACGCCCATTTCCCGCAGGGCGGGCAGCGCATTTTCGGGGCCGGAGATTTCCCGGACATTGGGAAGGGCTTTCATTTCGGCCAGAATCTTTTCCAGCTCTGCCTCGCGGCCGTCGTTGAAGGGGGTCAGAGAAGCGGCCTTATGATGGTGCGCGTTGACGCCGTTGGCGATGGTCTCGGTCACGTCGTTGACGAACAGCACCTTCAGGCCCTGCTTCGCGTGCTCCAGAAGCTTCGCGGCGCTGTCCGCGTCCAGCATTTCCTGATAGATGAGGATGGCCTGATAGCCGGGGCCGTCGGGGCAGAGGGTGCCGTCGCAGTCGGTATCCTTCAGCAGCTGGGGCGCGAAGTAATCGTAGGTATAGCCGGCGTTCTGTAGGTCGGTATTTTTCCAATACATGCCCTCGTTGGCGCGCATCATCTGTTTATCGTAGAAATCCGTGCCCGCGGCCATGCCCATAACGGCATTGTTATAGGTGTAATCCAGGCGCAGAATGCCCAGATCCATGCGGGGCTTGCCCTGGCGCAGCAGGTACTGATAGCGGCCCACCATGTTGTTCCAGTCGTTGTAATTGCGGTAATCCGGCTGGCGGGAGCCGAAGCGTTCGGAGAAGATGGGCAGCATGCCCTCCCGGCCGGGCCACACGTGGGCGGGGGTATCCGGGCCGCAGATGGAGGAATAGCCGTGGAGCACGGTGCGGGCCACGCCGGCGGCGAACTGGGTAAAGATGATCTGGGTATAGAAATCCAGATTTTTGGTGTAGTTTTCCGCCAGCAGCGCGCCGGTTTCGGAGGAGAACAGCCGGTGATAGATATGGGCTGCGCCGGCCATGCCGCGATAGGAATCGATCTGGCTGGCGAATTCCAGGGATTCGGTTTCGATGCCATCCACGTATTTACCGGGCTCGGAAATTTCGAAGGGCAGGCCGTAGGAGATTTCCGCGCGCAGGGTCATGCCCACCCCGTGGAGCCAGGTCTGGATGGGGGAGAGCACGTTTTCCATGTACATATCCGTCATGGTCTGGTACAGGTCGTTGATGAGCTTTTTGAAGAAGGTTTCATCCTGACAGACGTAGACGTAGGGGGTGGCGGCGGTCATCATCATGGATTTCTGCTTGAACACCAGGGGCAGGTGGGGCGCAAGGTCGTAGCCCCGGCGGGACTTGAATTCGTCCATGAAATCATAGCCCCACAACTGGCCGCCGTTGGCGTAGGTGGAAAGCTCCAGAGAGTCCATGTACAACTGTACCCGGCCGTTTTTCAGCAGGGTTTCCCGCATGGAGGGGGTCAGCACTTCCTTGTTCCAGTAATCGATAAGGGCCTGGGTGCCGTATTTATCGATGTAATTGATGGTATAGTTCACCGAGCAGGAGGGGGAAGCGGTCTGGCCGGTGCCCTGCATCCACACGGAGAACAGCAGATAATCCCCGTCTTCGGGGGCCTTCCAGTTGAGGAAGCCGTCCTTCACCTGGCCGGTGAGCACAACGCCGTCCGTGGGCAGCAGGGTGCGCTTGCCGTCGGCGGCCAGGCCCAGGTTTTTCATGGCCACCACGGCGATGAGGGTCTGCTCGTGCACGTTCGCCTGGGTGATTTTCGGCCGGGGAATCTGCCGGGAATACCGGCCGCCGGCGGGCACTTCCTCCGCCACAAAGGCCAGCTCCTTGGCGGCGGCCTTGTCGTCGGGGGTGATGTTGTTCAGATTGGCGTTGGACCAGTTGGTGCCGCTGGTCATGCTGGCGCCCATGCCCCGCAGGGTGGTCTGTTCCAGAATCAGGTGGGTGTCGTGGACAAATTCCTCGGAACCCCAGCCATAGCGGGACACGTCGACGCCGTAATCGCCCATGGCCAGAAATTCCGCCGCGCCGAAGCCGGCTTCGTCCAGCATTTTTACTTCGTTGATGAGGGTCTGGTCGGTATGATGGCCTTCAGAGAGCCACCAGCGCACCTCGTTGCGGTAAGGCTTTTCGATATATGCCAATTTCTTTTTGAGATCCTGCATGTTTTTGCCTCCTGTGGAATCAATTTTCTGTATTCTATTGTATAGGAAAATGTTAAATAATGTCAAGGGCAAAATTCGTCCATTTTTGACGAATACAGCAAAGCGCCTCCGCTTTTGTGCAAAAGGGAGGCGCTCTTTATAAAAAAAATTTTTTACAGGTGCAGGTTCATGCCCTGCTGATGGGAAAGTCCGTCCTTGGCGATCATGGTTTCCAGCACGGTAATGTCGCTGGAAATATCCACTGCGTCGGCGGCGAAGAGCTGATCCAGCTGCTTTTCGAAAGCGTGCACCAGGGTGCCCAGAATTTCCTCAATGTCGTGGCGGGAGGCCACGATGTTTTCCCCCTGATAGCTCTGGCGTTCCAGCAGACTGTAGGATTTCAGCAGCTTCATGGTGGTGGGCAGGTAGTAGTTCATGAACTTGTGCACTTCGATTTCCCGTTCCGGGTTCAGGGCCACGAAGCTGTAGATGTCCCGGGTCAGGGCGGCGATGCGGTCGATCTTGTCGGAAACGGCCTGATCCAGAATTTCGTCGTTGAGGGCCTTCAGCTGCTTCAGGGTGTCGTCCATGGGATTGGGCGCGGGGGTGGGCTGAGGGGTCGCGGCAGGCTGCGTCTCCGGCGCGGGGGCCTTGGTCGCGGCGGCTTCGGCGGGCTTTTCCGGGGCGGGCTGAGGCTGAGCTGCCTTCTGGGTGCTCTGGGGAGCCTCGGCGGCAGCGGCGGTGAATTCCCGCTTCAGGCGGCCGGCGATGTCTCCGGCAATGCCGGCAATATCCCCGATCATGGAGGAGAGATCGCCAAAGTCCACGCCCGCGGAATAGGCGGCGGAAGCGGAGGCCGATTCAGACTGTGCGCCGGCGTGCTTCAAATAAAGCATGCCCCGGCTGTAATCGATGTAGGCCTCCGGACCCAGGTAATTGTTGGAAATCATTTCCGTCAAAAGCCGGGAAACTTCCTGTTCGGATTTGCCCAGGGAGCCGGCCATGCGCCGCAGGGAAACCGCGGGCACGTCGCCCATGGCGTTCAGACACGCCCGGTATGCGTCCAGGCGTTTATTTTTCCACATGGCCCGCAATTTCAAAAACAGCAGCACTGCGGTTACCGGCCAGACCTGGAACACGCCTGTGGCGATAATGGCAATCCAACTGGGGCCTTCCCCAGTGGTGCGGGGAATGGCCGTGCGGCGTTTTTTCTTTGTTTCGGACATGAATGTATCCCTCCGTTTGATGGAAATAAGTATAGCATATTTTGAGGCGCAATAAAAGAGAAAACTGTTGCAAATATGCGCTTTGTAGTCTATAATGACGACAAAAACGCCGGAGGTAGAAAAATGAGCGAACGACTGAACCGATGCTATGCGGGCTGGCTGGGCAAGCTGGCGGGCATTCGCATGGGCGCCCCCGTGGAGGGCTGGGAATACGCGAAAATCAAAGAAACCTATGGAGAACTGAACGGATACATCGGCGATCTTTCCCACTTCCGGGCGGACGACGATTCCAACGGCCCGCTGATCTTCATCCGGGCCATGAACGATTTTTCCATCGATCCCACTTCGGAGGAAATCGGCAAAACGTGGCTGAACTACACCTCCTGGCAGCACGGCATGTTCTGGTGGGGCGGCTACGGCGTGTCCACGGAACACACGGCTTACATGAACCTGGCCGCGGGCATTCCCGCCCCCCGAAGCGGCAGCATCGCCCAGAACGGCAAAACCGTGGCCGAGCAGATCGGCGGACAGATTTTCATCGATCCCTGGGGCCTGGTGTGCCCCGGCCGTCCCGGCAGGGCGGCGGAACTGGCCCGGCGGGCCGCGGGAGTGAGCCACGACGGCAACGGTATTTACGGGGCCATGTTTGTGGCGGCGGCCATCGCCGTGGCTTACGACGAAAAGGACATCAAGACCGTAATCCGCGAGGCGCTGAAGGAGATTCCCGAGGATTGCGAATACGCCCGGGCCGTGCGTGCGGTGGCCATTTTTCACGAGGAATGCCCGGAGGACTGGCGGGAATGCTTCCAGTATGTGCATGACAACTGGGGCTACGACCGGTATCCCGGCAATTGCCACATCATTCCCAACGCGGCGGTGATGGCGCTGGCCATGTATTACGGCCAGGGGGATTTCTCCCGAACCATCGAAATCGCCACCATGTGCGGATGGGACACGGACTGCAACGCCGGCAACGTGGGCTGCATTGTGGGCACCATGGTGGGGCTGGAGGGCATCGACCGGGAAAAGTGGCTTGCGCCCATGAACGACGGCTTTGCCGCCTCCAACGCCATCGGCTGCCTGGGGTTCATCGACGCGCCCTGGTACGCCCGGTATCTGGACGACATTACCCGGCGGCTGGAGGGGGAACCCACGGACTTCGCCGAGGGGGCGCGGGTGTACGACTTTGAACTGCCTGGTTCCACCCACGGCTTTGAATCCGAAACCGCCCGCGTGGCGAACGCCGGCGGCTGCCTGAAGTGCGAAAGCCATGGGCCGGCGGAGGTATACCGCTGGACCTATCACGGCCCGGAATGGTTCACGGAAACCGCCTATGCCGCCGAGGCCTGCCCGGAATTGTGGCCCGGCCAGACGGTGAAGGCGAAGCTCCGGGGCGCGGGCGTTCGGGCCAGGCTCTTTGTGTGGGACCGGATCTCCGGCAAGCGTTACGAGGGTGAAGAAGTGCTGGTGGACGGCGAAGCGGAGGCGGAATTCCGCCTGCCTTCCCTGGACAGCGCCTGCATCGCCAGGGCGGGCGTATCCTGGGACGGCGGTGAATTGATTCTGGACGAAATGCGGCTGATCGGCGATCCGGATTATACGGTGGAATTCGCCAAATTGCCCATTGAGAAATTCACCCATCTGGACCGGTGCATCAACCAGTTCGCCCGGTTCAAGGGCATTTGCGACCGGGAGGACGGCAGGCTGTTCCTCAGCTGCGCCGACGAGGGCATGGTGAACACCGGCGATCTGTTCTGGGGCGATCTGCGCTTCACCACGGACATGACTCCCACCGCGGAGGGCGTGTGCAAGGCGCTGGTGCGGCTGCAGGGGGTGCGCCGGCTGGCGGCGGTGGAGCTGTCCCGGGAGGGGCTGGCCATCGTGCGGGAGGAATTCGGCAAAAAGGTGCTGGCCAGGTGCGAGCATTCCTTCGAACTGGGGCAGAAGTACGAATTCACCGTGGAATGCCGGGGCGAGCAGGTGACGGTTTTCGAAAACGGCCGGGAGCTGCTGACCGCGCAGGTGGGCCTGAACCGGGGCGCGGTGGGCTACGGCGTGGAACAGGGCGCGCGGATGCTGATCGAGAAATTCAGCGTGCGGCCCCTGTAAATTTCCCAAAAGGAAGCCGGAGGCGGGAGAGAAGGATTCTCCTGCCTCCGGCTTGTTTATTGTTCGGAGGAAGCGGGCAGATATTGGAGGAAGGCGAAAAGCAGCGTCAGGGCGTACAGCGCCAGCGCCAGGGGCGAAAGGCAGCCGGTCAATCGGGTGGGCACCAGAATCAGCGCCGCCAGGGCGGGAAGCGGGCACAGCAGCCCCCATTTTCCAAAGCGGCCCCTGCGCCGGGCGAAGACTGCGCACACCGCCAGCACCGCCAGCAGGCTCAGGGCCTGAGAGACCCGCACGGGGCCCCAGTAAAGGCTGTCGGTGCGCAGGCCCTCCACGGCGGCGCGCTCCAGCCCGTAGAGAATCAGATACCAGAAAAACACGTCGCCCCTTTTCCGGAAGAAACGCCGCCGTTCAAAGAGCAGCAGAAGCGCCACGATGAGGAAGCACCAGGCGGATTCGTAAAAGAACGTGGCGTAATGCCAGGTCTGGTCCGCATCGATGAACACGGCCAGGGGGAAGTGCATCCGGGAAGGCTGGGTCACGGCCGCGCCGTAGGCCTCCTGATTGAAGAAATTGCCCCAGCGGCCCACGGCCTGTCCCAGGGCCAGCGAGGGGGCGGCCAGATCCGCCAGGGAGAGGAAGGGCCGCTTCTTTATCCGGGAATAGACAAACACCGCCAGCGCGCCCCCCAGCACGCCCCCGTAAATGGCCAGGCCGCCTCTGCGCAGGTTGAAAATGGAAAGCAGGTCGTCTTTATAGGCGCTCCATTCGAAAATCACATAATAGGCCCGGGCGCACACCACCGCCACGGGCAGGCAGATCAGCGCCAGATCCAGCCCCGTTTCCGGGGGCAGATTCAGCCTTTTCTGCCTTCGGGCGGCCAGCAGCACCCCCAGCAGCACCCCCAGAGCGATGAGAATTCCGTAATAATGGATGGACAGACCGAACACGTCGATGGAATTACGGCTGAAATGGAACAAGAATGTCACCTCCGAGTGCGCCTATTATAATCAAATTGGCGCGGAAATGTCAATACATCTACGTTGCATCCTGAGGGCGGAACCTTTATAATATAGAATATGATGGATTTGCGTGTCCATATGTATACCGAACGGAGCGTGACGCATGAGAAGATACAAAATCAAGGGCAGGTTCTACCTGTTCCTGGCGATCCTTCTGGGCATCGCCTTTCTGATCGTGCGGCCGTATCTGTCCTTCGGGGAGAAGGTGGAAGCCATCGGCATGGCCTCTTCCGCTTATACCCACACCATGGACGCGGTGCTCATTCGGGACGAGCGCCTTACCACTGCCGACAGCGTGGCGCGGATTGAATATGCCGCCCCGGAGAATACCCTGGTATACGAAGGGGGCACGGTGGCGTATCTGTATTCCACGGGATATTCCCAGACGGAGCTGGAAAAGCTGGAAACCGTGCGGGAAAACATTCAGGCCTACCACAAGCTGAAGCTGGAAAACATCATCGACACCAACCTGGAACGGCTGGATCTGATCGTGGACCAGCGGGCGCTGGAATTCAAAAACCTGGTGACCCACAAATCCGACGGCAACCTGATCATCATGAACCGGCTTCTGGAAACGGCCATGGTGAACCGGCAGGAATACATGCGCTCCAACATGCGCAACGACATGAAGCTGAACAACCTCTATTCCCAGGAAAACGCCCGACTCAGCAGCATCGCCTCCTGGCGGGTGGAATCCACGGCGAAACAGGAGGGCGTGGTTTCCTTCTATACCGACGGATACGAGCGGTTCCTGAACGGCGACACCATTCAGAGCCTGACCGTTTCCCAGGTGCAGAAGGTGCTGTCGGGGCAGCCCCTGGGGGAGATTTCCGCCCGGGAAAAGGACGTTTACCGGCTGGTGAACCAGAACCAGTGGTATGTGGCCATTTTGTCCGACGCGGCCAGCTGGACCCCGGTGATCGACCAGGATTATTACATGCAGTTCGAGGGCTTCGAGGATCTGGGCTTTTCCGCCCGGGTGCGCTCGGTCTCTCAGGAAAACGGCACGGTGCTGGCGGTGTTTGAAATCGACGCGCCCATGGGAGCGCTGATTTACCAGCGCACGGCCCGGGCGGGGGTGAGCATCACCCTGACGGGGCTTTCGGTTTCCACCGACGCCATTTACGACCAGAACGGCCAGACGGGCGTGTGGCTGAAGGACGTGCCCGGCGGCACCTTCGTGCCGGTGACGGTGCTGTTTACCGACGGGAACAAGGCCATGATTCAGCCGGTGGTGGAAGGCGCCCTTTCCCTGGGACAGCAGGTTTTGATAAAGTGAGGCGGAAGAAATGACGCGGGGAGAGATCATCGCGGAGCGCTTCCGCGAATGGCAGGAACAGTTAACAGGCGTTGAAATCTGCGCGGTCAGCAAAACCATGCCCCCGGAGGACGTGAACGCGGTCATCGCCGCGGGGGCCCGGCATATCGGCGAAAACCGGGTGCAGGAATTATTGGAAAAACTGCCCCATCTGCAAACCGGCCCGCAGATTCACCTGATCGGTCGGCTGCAGGTGAACAAGGTGAAATACCTGCCGGGCAAGGTGGACCTGATTCAGTCCGTGGACCGGGCGGAACTGGTGCGCGAAATTGAGAAACGCTTCGGCGGGGCGAATCTGACGGCCCGGGTGCTGCTGCAGGTGAGTCCTGCGGGAGAGCCGCAGAAGGGCGGCGCAGCGCCGGAAGAGCTGTTTGCCCTGGCGCAGGAATGCGCCGAATGTCCTCACGTGCAGGTGGAAGGGCTGATGGCCGTGATGCCCGCGGCGGAGGATGTGCAGAGCCTGCGTCCGTATTTCAGGCGGATGCGGAATCTGTACGAGGAACTGGGCCGGGCCAATCTGCCCGGGGTGAAAATGGAAATCCTGTCGATGGGCATGTCGGGAGATTGCCGAATCGCCGCCGAAGAAGGGGCGAACATGGTGCGCATCGGCCGGGGCATCTTCGGTGCCCGTCAATAAAGAAACGTTTCCGGAAAAGCCGGGAAGGTCATATGGAGGGTGTTCAGGAAATGGCACGGAACAAGAGCGGCGGATTCAAAAAATTTCTCAACGTACTCGGCCTGGTAGACAACGAACCTGCGGACAATCGGTACGACGACCGGTATGACGACCGGTACGCCGGCGCGTCGGCGGGCCGCAGCTCCACTTATGTGCCCAGGCAGCAGAGCCGCGCTGCCGAACCGCGCCGCACCCAGACCGCCGAGCGTACCTCCGCCCGGTACAGCGCGCCCGGTCGGCAGACGGGCTACGCCGCGGCCAACGAGGGCTACGCCGTGCGCCGGACGGAGCGGGCGTATGTGGACGATTTCGACGCGCCCAAGGCCGCGCCCAAGGCGGAACCACGCCGGGAGACCGCGCCCCGTTACGACGCGGCGCCCGTGCCCCGGCAGCAGAGCGCAGCCATGGCCCCCGGGGCGGCCCGGACGGTGATGTTCAACCTGACCAGTCTGGCGGAATGCGGCGACGTGGTCAACAGCCTGATTAAGAACAACATCGTGCTTCTGATGATGGACCAGTTGGACGACGCCACCACCCAGCGGGCGGTGGACACCCTGTCCGGCGCGGCCTTTGCCCTGCGGGCCAAGATTCGCCGGGCGGCGGATCGCACCTATCTCATCGCCCCCAGCACGGTGGACGTAAGCGAGACGGACGTTTCCGGACGGAGGATGGGCTAAGATGCTGTATACGCTGTATCAGAGTCTGATGATTCTGTTCCGCATTATCGAGGTGGCCACGCTGGTGTATGTGGTGCTTTCCTGGATCATGCCGGGAAGCGGCGCGTATTACTTCCTGGGGCGGTTTCTGGAGCCCCTGGCCCGGCCCTTCCGACGGCTGAACATGAAGCTTACCAGCCGGATGCGGATTCCGCTGGATTTCTCCCTGTGGTTTATGCTCATCGGGCTGGACATTGTGCGGGCCATTGTGCAGCGAATTTTTTATTTGCTGATATGATAACCAGAGAAGAGAGAATTCAGGATCTGGCCCGGCGATGCGCCCGGACGGGAAAGACCCTGTACACCCGGTTTCTGGATCCGGTGCAGGCGGAATTCGCTCGGCGATGCGCCCGGGAAGCGGGGATCAATTGCACCCTGTTCGGGGGCTATCCCCAGGCGGAGCGGGCGGTAGCGGCCTTTTCGGAGGACGGAGAAGCCGGAGATTTCCCGGTAAGCTGTCTGGACGTGGAATGGAACGCCAGATACGCCCAAATTGGCCACAGGGACTTGTTGGGCGCGGTGATGGGCCTGGGCGTCGACCGGGACACCACCGGGGACATCGTGCTGGCGGGGGAAGGCCTGGCGTATCTTTTCTGTCTGGCGGGCATGGAAGAGGCCGTGACGACGGAGCTGGACAGCGCCGGCCGGGCGAAGCTGCGCATTTCCCGGCACGAAGGCGAGGTGGTCTGTCCGGAGCCCGAGGGCCAGCGGCGGCGGATTACCCTGGCCTCCCAGCGGCTGGACGCCTTCGTTTCGGCGGGATACGACCTTTCCCGCAGCGAGGCTCAGAAGAGGATCAACGCGGGGCTGGTGAAGCTGAATCACCTGCCCAACCAGCGCACCGACGCCCACGTGGAAGCGGGCGACCTGATTTCCGTAAGGGGAAGCGGGCGCATGAAGGTGGAAGAGATATTGGGCCAGACCCGGCGGGGACGCCTGGCGGCGCAAATCTTTCAATACGGCGGCAGCAAATGACCGCTGAAGGCGAAAAAATCTGATCAAACACGAAAGGAAGAGGAATCATGGCGATCAGTGTGAAGGATATTAAGGAAAAGGACTTTTCCTCCCAGAAGCATGGCTACAGCATCGAAGAGGTGGACGATTTTCTGGACGAAATCGCCGACCAGGTAAGCGAATTGATTCGCGAGAATCTGGCCCTGAAGAACAGCCTGCAGCAGGCCCAGAACGCCCCCGCGCCGGAACCGGTGGTCATCGAAAAGGAAACCGCCAAGCCCGAATTCGACGATCAGGGCTATTTCCGCAACCTGGAGAACGCCATGCGCGAATCTCTGATTAACGCCCAGCGCATCGCCGAGGAGACCCGTCAGGCCGCCGAAAAGGAAGCCGCGGACACCGTAAGCGCCGCGCAGGCCCAGGCTGCCGCCATCACCGCGGACGCCGCCAACGAAGTGGCCAACGCCAAGGCCGAGGCCCAGTCCGTTCGGGACGCCGTGGCCCGCTATCGCGCGGAATTCCGCGCCCTGGTGGAGGAGCAGGTGAAGGTGCTGAAGGCCAAGGAATCTCTGTTCGATTAATACAGGGCCGAAGGGGGCCAGTCGCCGCGTGATGCCGGGGGCTGGCCCCTTTCTGATTTTTGCGCAAAAAACGCCGCCGAAGGGGGAATACTTTTCCAAAAGGGGGCGTTTGCATGCGGGAAAAACTGGAAAAGCGGCTGGAGTATCTGGTGGGAACGCTGGAGCGAATGCGGCTGGAGGAATATCTGGAATATGTTTCCAGCACCCGGCGGGTGTTTGGCCGGAACCTGCTCTACGGCATGGCCCGGGGGCTGGGGTTCACCCTGGGGTTTTCCATTCTGGGGGCGCTGGCGATGATGGTTTTAAGCCGGCTGGCGGCCCGGAACGTGCCGCTGATCGGCGAATTTCTGGCGGAAGTGCTGGCGCAGGCGGAGCGTTTGAGGCGGTAGGAGGAAAAAATGAAGGTCAAAAGAATGCTGTGGGGCGCGTATCTGGCCCCGTTGGCGCTGGCAGTCGACCGGGCCACCAAGGTCTGGGCCCAGAAGGCGGATTTGCCCCGGGAAGTGCTGCCGGGCATTTTGCAATTCACTTATGTGAAAAACACCGGCGCGGCCTTTTCCGCCTTCAGCGGGAAGACGGCATGGGTGACGGCGGTTTCGGTGATATTGGTGCTGCTGGTGCTGGGGTATCTGGCTTTTGGAAAAAACGTGCACAAATGCACCCGGCTGGGGTTGTGGCTGATTGTGGCCGGCGGGCTGGGAAATCTCTACGACCGGCTGGCGCTGGGATACGTGGTGGATTTTATCGAGGTGCTGTTCGTGCGATTTGCCATTTTCAATTTTGCGGACGTCTGCATCTGCTGCGGGGCGGTTTTGGCGGCCGTTGGATTTGTTTTGGCGGAAAAACGGGAAAAAGAGGGAAACGGCGTTGGGGGAGCGAATTGATTTTATTGCCCGGGAGCAGCAGCGGCTGGACGTTTTGCTGGCGGAGGCCATGGAGGCCACTCGTTCCCGGGCGGCGGCGCTGATTCGGGAAGGCCGGGTGGAAGTGGAAGGCGTGCGCCGGGAAAAGGCGGGCTTTGAGGTGAAGCCGGGCTGGCGCGTCTGTGGGGAGATTCCTCAGGCGGCCCCCGCCCGGGCCGTGGCCCAGGATCTGCCCGTGCGCATTCTGTATCAGGACGGGGAGCTGGCGGTGGTGTACAAGCCCTCGGGCATGACGGTGCACCCCGCGCCGGGAAATCCCGACGGCACGCTGGTGAACGCCCTGCTGGCCCGGCTGGACAGCCTTTCCGGCATCGGCGGGGAGCTGCGCCCGGGGATTGTGCACCGCATCGACAAGGACACCTCCGGCATTTTGCTGGTGGCCAAAAACGACCGGGCCCACGCGGCCCTTTCGGAGCAGATCGCCCTGCATACGGTGAACCGGGCGTACATCACCCTGGTGGAAGGGCGCATGAAGGAAATTTCCGGCGTGGTGGACGGGCCCATCGGGCGGCACCCGGTGGACCGGAAGAAAATGGCCATCGTCCCCGGCGGCAAGCAGGCCAGAACCCACTGGCGGGTTTTGGAGCAGATGCAGGGGGCGAGTCTGCTGGAATGCGTGCTGGAAACCGGGCGAACCCATCAGATTCGGGTACATATGGCCTCGCTGGGGCATCCGGTGCTGGGGGATCCGGTTTACGGGCGAAAAACCCGCTGGAACATCCAGGGCGGGCAGCTTCTGCACGCCTATCGGCTGGGATTTACCCACCCGACCACCGGGGAACGCATGATTTTTGAAGCGCCGGCGGAGGCGCGGTTTTACGAATGGTATCACAAACTCGGCGGGACGCTGGAGGCGCTGCCGGGAGAAGCAGACGGGAGGACGAAGGAATGAAGCTGAGCCTGAACGGGGAATGGAAACTGCGGTATTGTCTGGAGACGGAGCATATGCCCGCGCCGGAAACCTGGCCGGAAATTTCGGCCCAGGTGCCGGGCAACGTGGAATTGGATCTCTACCGGGCGGGGGTGGAAAAGGAACCCTTTTACGGAGAGAACCTGTATGATTATCGGAAATATGAATTCTACGCCTGGCGCTTTGAGCGGGAATTTGAACTGGAGACGCTGCCGGAAAGCCGGCTGATGCTGATCTTCGAAGGGCTGAACACCTACGCGGACGTGTACGTCAACGGCCAGAAGGTAGGCAGCGCGGACAATATGCTCATCGCCCACGAATTCGACGTAACCGCCGCGGTGCAGGCGGGGGTGAACAGCCTGCTGGTGGAGATTCATTCCGCCATGAACGTGGCCCGGGAAAAGGATTATCCGGTGTTTATGGCCGCCAACGACGGCAGCGAGGATTACGTATGGCAGCGCAAGCCGCCCCACAGCTTCGGCTGGGACATCATGCCCCGGTTTCCCTCGGCGGGCATGTGGCGGGGCGTTTCGCTGGAATCCCGGGAAAACACTCACATCGATCAGGTGTATTACGTCACCCGGGAAATCGGCGAAAAATCCGCGAAGATTCAGTGCCGGTATCGCATCAAGTCGGACGCGCCCATGCTGGAGGGCCTTTCCGCCCGGATCACCATCGGCGAAACTTCCGTGGAACAGAAGCTGCACTTTGTCAGCGGCAACACCTGGATTGAAATCCACCAGCCCCGGCTGTGGTGGCCCAGGGGCTACGGCGAGGCGGCGCTGTACGACGCGAAATTCGAGCTGCTGCTGAACGGCCAGGTGGTAGACGTTCGTCGGGAGCGCATCGGCATTCGGCAGATTCACATCGACCACAAGCTGCTGCCCGGAGACGAGGGGGAATTCCTCATCCGGGTAAACGGCTGCCCCATTCTGGCCAAGGGCTCCAACTGGGTGCCTCTGGACGCCATGCACAGCCGGGACGCGGAGCGATATGAAAAGGCGCTGGCGCTTTTCTACGAGGCCGGCTGCAACATCGCCCGCTGCTGGGGCGGAAACGTGTACGAGGATCACAAATTCTACGACCTGTGCGACGAATACGGCATTCTGGTGTGGCAGGATTTCACCATGGCCTGCGCCCTGTATTCTCAGCAGGCGGAATTCCAGGAGACCCTGACGAAGGAAGCCACGCAGGTGGTGCGCAAGCTGCGGAACCATGCCTGCATTCTTCTGTGGGCGGGGGACAACGAGGTGGACGAATCCTACATCGGCCAGGGCTTTGCCACCATCGCCAACAATTACAACGTCATTACCCGGGAAACCCTGCCCCGGGTGGTGCGGGAAAACGATCCCTACCGGATGTATCTGCCCTCTTCTCCCTACATTGACGCGGGGGTGCCCCGGTACATGGTGCCCGAACAGCACAACTGGGGCGCGCGGGCGTACTTCAAGGACGATTTTTATCGCAATTCCAACGCCCATTTCATCAGCGAATGCGGCTATCACGGCTGCCCGGCGCCGGAATCTCTGAAGAAATTCATTCCGGAAGACCAGCTTTGGCCGTATACCAACAGCGCGTGGAACACCCACGACACGGACTATCTGCCCCACGGGGAGCGGGGATACAACCGGAACCGGCTGATGGCCGACCAGGTGAAGATTCTCTTCGGCCGGGAGCCGGAGGATCTGGAGACCTTCTCCCGGCTTTCTCAGATTGTGCAGGCGGAGGCCAAGAAGTTCTTCGTGGAGCGCACCCGCATCAAGAAATGGCGGCGCACGGGCATTATCTGGTGGAACATGCTGGACGGCTGGCCCCAGATTTCCGACGCTGTGGTGGATTACTACTTCGTGAAAAAGCGCGCCTTCGATTACATCCGCCGAGTGCAGCAGAAGACCTGCGTGATGCTGGACGAGCTCAGCGACTGGGGACACGACGTGATTCTGGGCAACGACAGCCGGGAGGCCTTTGAGGTGACATATCAGATCACCGACGGCGACACCGGCGAGGTGCTTCTGCAGGGCGAGGCCCATTCTCCCGCCAATGAAAATGTGAAGCTGGGCAATCTCAGAATTCTGGCCGGGGAAAAGCGTCTGCTGCTGATTACCTGGACCGCCGGCGGCGAGACGTATCACAACCATTACATCACCGGTTATCCCGCCTTTGACGCGGAGACCATGCTGAAATGGGCGGAGAAGATCGACCGGATGGAGAACCGGGCATGATCATCCGCGTCAGCAACAAGGCGCTGATTTTCCGGGAAGGGCGCGTACTTTTGAACAAATGCGCCCGGGCGGACGGAAGCGGCTTCTATTACGACCTTCCCGGGGGCGGACAGCGCCCCGGGGAGGCGGCGGAGGACGGCCTGCGCCGGGAAATTCTGGAAGAAACCGGCTGCCGGATTACGGAGATTCGCTTCTGCGGACTGTTTGAGGAAATCAACGTAAATCCCCAGGATCGGGAGAACTATCCCGACTATTGCCACCGGATGATTCACGTATTCACCGCCCAATACGCCGGGCAGGCGGCGGAACCCACGGAAAAGGACTTCTGCATGCTGGAAAGCATCTGGCTTCCCCTGGAGGAAGCGGGCCGATTGGACAACCTTCTGCCCCGGGGCCTTGGGGAACAGCTGCCGGAGATCCTGAAGGGGAAGGTAGTCTGGCTGGGCGCACAGTTCGTGGACGGAAGAATGTAAGCCCTGCGAACCGGTCTGTTCAAAAATAGAATAAAACGCGGTATCACCGAGAAAATTTTGGCGATACCGCGTTGATTTTTGAGGGGGGGGAGAGTGGGTCATAGGAACAGCTCCAGCAGGTATACCGCGGCGCAGCAGGCCACGGCCACTTTCAAAAGGCTCGCGCCCTTCCAGGCCAGAATCATGCCCACGCCCAGGGCGGCCAGTCCGGCCCAGGGGCTGCGGGTAGCGTCCAGAATGGCGGGAAAGGTCATGACCGTAAGGGTCACGTAGGGCACATAATACAGAAAGGAGCGCACATACACGTTTTTGATTTCCCGGCGAACCAGGGTGAGGGGCAGGGTGCGGATGAGGTAGGTGACCAGGGCCATGACGGCGATATAAATATATACATTATGCTGCATCGTTTTTCGCCTCCCGAATGGGGAAGAGGATGGCCGCGGCGGCGGAGAGGATCACCGTAAGCAGGATGGTTCGGATGCCGGAAGACATGCCGGCGAACATCGAGGCCCGGTTGACGAAGAAGCTCAGCCCCATGGAAACCAGCACCAGCCCGCGAATCGTCCGGGATTCCCTGGCCGGGGGCACAAAGATGGCGATGAACATGCCGTACAGGCCCACAGACAGGGCGCTGACCACCGAGGCGGGGAAGATATTGCCCAGGATAACCCCCAGGCAGGTGCCCGCCGCCCAGCCGGGACAAGCCAGGGCGATGGCGCCGTAGGTATACCAGGGGTTCAGATAGCCCGGGGCGGAGATGGACACGCCGAAGACCTCGTCGGTGACATACCAGCCCAGAATCAGCCGGTGAATCAGCCCCGTTTCCGGGCGCAGCTTCTGGCTGAGGGAAAAAGACATCAACAGATACCGGGCGTTGGCCACCGCTTCCATAATGGCCACCTCCAGATACCCGGCCCCGGCGGACATCAGGGTGAAGCCCACGAATTCCCCGGCGGAGGCGTTCAGCAGCAGGCTGGAAAGGGTGGCCTGAAAGGCCGTGAGGCCCGCGGAACGGGCGGCAATGCCCAGGGTAAAGGCCACGGCGAAATATCCCAGGCCGATGGGAACCCCGGCGCGCAGGCCCCGGGCGAACCAGGTTTTGTTTTCAGACTTCATACAGATTCCCTCGATGCAAGGTTGATTTTTCCCCGGAAGGCTTCTTCCGCGGGGCCGGTCATGATCACATGGCCGTTTTCAGTGCGCTCAAAGCGGAGCACGCCGCCGGGCAGCTGCATTTCGGCGGAGGAGGCGATCAATCCCCGCTGCAATCCGGCGCAGAAAGCCGCCGTCGCCCCGGTGCCGCAGGCCAGGGTGGGGCCCGCCCCCCGTTCCCACACCAGCACCCGGACGGTATGCGCGTCCTCCCGCAGGCAGAATTCCACGTTTACCCCCTGAGGGAAGGCCGGGTCGTGCTCGATGAGGGGGCCGCAGACCTGAAACAGCCTCTGATTGGGAAAAAGATCGTACGTGACGGCGTGGGGATTGCCGGTGGAAACCAGGGTAAAGGGCACGCTTTGGCCGGCAATGGGCAGGGTTATTTCTCCGGTGATTTCCGGCACGCCCATATCCACGCTGACCAGCATGCCTGCCTTTGCCGGGCGGCTGACGGACAGGAAAAGCACCCCCGCCAGCGTCTCGATGGACAGGGCGTCCCCCGAAACATAGCCCTCGTCGCACAGGAATCTGGCCAGGCAGCGGATGGCGTTGCCGCACATTTCCGGCTCGCTGCCGTCGGGATTGAAAATGCGCATGCGCGCGTCTGCCACGGAGGAGGGCAGGGCCAGCACCAGCCCGTCCGCGCCCACGGAGAAATTCCGGCGGCACAGCTGCCGGGCCAGGGCGGCGGGATCCCACGCGGGCGTTTCCGCCATGCAGTCCAGCAGAATAAAGTCGTTGCCCAGACCGTGCATTTTGATAAACTCCATAAAACAGCCTCCTGACGGGAAGGGGATATGCCTATGATACGGCGGCCGGGTTATCGGGGCAATCGCAACTATGTGAAAAAACCCGCGCCTTTTTGGGGCGCGGGCAGCGGGGGAAACGGGGCGATCAATATTCGGAGGTCATGTCGCCGAAGAGCATGGGATAGGCCTGAGAAAGCTTCTGCATCACGCTGACCACAGCGCCAGAAAGCTGCTGGCCCATCAGCTGCATGTCTTCGTCCGTCATGGTCAGCACGTCCACGGCAGTGGCGGGATCGATATAGAGGGAATCGGTATCGAACAGGGTGGTGAAGCCCCGAACGTCCACGGAGATGGTGGTGGGGCCCGTTTCATCCGATGCAGTCAGCACCAGGGCGCCGTCGAAAAGGTCGCCTTCCGCGGTTTCGCCGGGCACGTAGGCCAGGGAGAGCAGCCCGTTTTCTTCGGGATTCACAGCGTCTTCCATAGACAGGGCGATTTCAACGCTGCCGTCCATGCGCTTTTCCATCCAGGCCCGGAGGGAGAAATCCTCTTCGCTGCCGTCGTCGGCATAGCGGAAGGAGGCCTCGTAACGCACGCCGTCGTCGGATTCCACCTTGTCATAGACGAAATCCAGCGCTTCCAGATTGGTCTGGGAGCTGGCGGGGTCAGTGGGGAAGGAAGTCTGCAGATGCACTTCTCCGTGGCCTTCCCGGAATTCGCCGGTGATGGACTGATTGGGCACATCGTTTTCGCCGTCGCCGGTGATGTTCAGGGCGAACTTGCCGTCAGAATAGGTAAAGGTGAATTCCCCGGCGGCGGATTCGCCGTCCAGATCGGCGGAGAACTTGCCCGCGAAATCCAGCCCCAGGTTGCCGCTTTCCAGGCCGGAGAGGGCGCCTTCCAACCGGTAATTCAGGGAAACGCCTTCGCCGGTGACGTCATAGATATAGCGCACCTGGCCGTTGTCAGGGTCGGAGAAGTCCAGATCCATTTTGGAATCCAAGGTGAAGGTCTGATTAAGCTCGGGGGATTCGGGGTCGTTGATGGTAATAACGCTCGTCGAATCCTGATCGATGATGGAACCGGAATCGTCCGTGCCCACGGTGTAGGAGCAGTCGCTGGTGATTTTGCCTTCGTCGATGATGGCGATGGCTTCGTCCATCAGGGCGGCGAAATCAACGTCGCCTTCGGACTGGGCGGTCAGGGCGTTGACCACCGGGTCGTCCCGCAGGAGCTGGAACACCTTGCGAACGGTGGGGCAAACATCCCCGGTGTAGGTGACATAGGTCATGGAGATACCGTTTTCCCCTTCCGCCACGATGGGATCGCCGGCCTGGAAATTCTCCTGCCAGCCGGTGAGCAGCAGATTCAGCAGTTCCTGGGGCAGCGTCCAGTTTTCCAGATCCAGATCGGCAAAATCTCCCGCCAGGGCGGTGGAAAGCTCGGTCAGGTTCACGGCGTAGGCGTTGTCCATGCCGCCCATTTTGAAAAGCAGGGAGCCGTCGTCCGCCTGAAGCATGGCGGAGGTGATGTTCTCATTGCCATTCAGCAGATCGAGAATCAGCTGGCCAACGGAGCCGTCGGAGCTTTCCGCCAGGGCGATCTGCAGGGTGGGGCTGTCCAGGGAGACGGTGGCGCCGTCCGAAGTGAGCACCAGATTGCTCAGCTGAAGCACAAGGGTGTCGGTGGGCGCGGCCAGACCGCCCAGGGGAACCAGCGCCATTGCCAGAATCAGCAGCGCCGCCAGAAGGGACAGGGTTCGCTTCATGTGGATTCCTCCGTTTTTGATAAATATTACCTGCCTATTTGACGCCCGCAGAGGAGCGCAGGTTGCATAAGAAGGGTCAGGATTCGCCGTTCATGGGGGCGCGGCGAATGTAATAGGGGGCGAAAATCAGGGAAGTGACCACGCAGATACCGGCGGAGACGAAGAACACCTTCTGCATGCCGATGGCGTCCGCCAGCAGGCCGCCGCCGAAATTGCCGATGACCCGGGCGATACCGAAGGACACCACCGCCAGCAGCATCTGCCCCGAGGCCTTCAATTCCCCGGGCACCACCACGTTGATGTACTTGGAAAGAGACACGGTCATGACGATGAAGCCCCAGCCGTGGAAGATCTGGCTGAACATGGCCAGGCGATAATCCCGGGTGAAGGCCAGAATCAGCCAGCGAATGGTGAGGGAAACCCCGGAGAAGCACAGCAGTTTGCCGGGCCCCAGCTTCTTGAACAGCCGGTCGCTGAAGAGCAGATAAGGAGTTTCCGAACAGGCGGAAATGAGATAGCAGGCCCCCAGCAGGGCGTTATCCGAGCCCGGCAGGGTGAGAAAATGATTGGAGAAGAAGGTGTAGAAATACCCCATGGTGGCCTGCATGGGCAATACAAAGGCCAGAAGGCGCACGAGGTCCTTCATTTTGAACAGCCGGGTCATGCTCATCTTCTCACCCCCCATGGCCTGACGGCCGGGGGTTTCCGGCAGGGCGAAGGTGGAAAGCAGCGTTAGCCCCAGAAGCGCGGCGATGGCGTACAGGGTGATGACGTCGTTGCCGGTTTTATCCACGATTTTGCCATAGAGCAGGGAGAAAAACGCGAAGGACAGTCCGCCCGCCATGCGCACGGGGCCGAAGGGCTGGTCGTGCTTTTGCAGGGCTTCCAGAATGACGGAATCCCCCATGGGCTGAATGGACATGTAAAAGCAGGCGAACAGGCAGGTGATCAGCAACACCGCCACATAGTCCTTCACCATCAGAAGGGAGAGGATCAGCGCCGCCGCCCCCAGGCACAGATAGCGAATCAGGGCGTTGCGGCTCTTCATCCGGTCGCCCCGGGTGCCCCAGAAGGGCTGGGACAGCACCGAGACAATGGCCACCCCCGCAAGGATGGTGCCGATCTGGGTGGCGTTAAAGTGCAGCACGTTTTTGAAATAAACGGTGAGATAGCCCTGATACACGGAATTGGTGACGTAATAGGCCATGAGAAACAGGGCGAACTGGGCGGGATACCGGACCTTTTTTCCCAAGGCGACGCACGCTCCTCTTTGGTGGAAGTGTTTCATAAGATCAGTATAGCAATTTTAAATTAAGAATGCTAGCATTCTATGGGGATTTGCCCGGGGAATGTTGCGTATTTTGACAAAATGGTTTAAAATAATGTCGAAGCGCATCCGAAAGGAAGGATATAGATGTATCGAGTGATCGCGTCCGACATGGACGACACGCTGCTGAACGAAAAAGGCGTGCTTTCCCCCCGCACGGTGGCGGCGCTGAAGCGGGCCATGGAGGCGGGAGCGTACGTAGTGCTGGCCAGCGGCCGTATGCTGGAGGCCGCCCGGCCCTTCGCCCGGCAGGTGGGGGTCAACGCGCCGGTGATTACCTACAACGGCGCCATGGTATACGACATGGAAAAGGGCACCGCCCTGAACAGCCTGACCATCGACCTGGAAACGGCCCGGGGCATATGCGCCATGGCGGAGGAGATGGGCATATATATTCAGGTGTATCCCGGGGAAGGCTATTTCGCCCAGGAGCGCACGAAATATACTGAGCTTTATGAAAACAGCATCAAGGTACCCTGCGGCATTGTGGGCAAGCCCATGTCCCAGTGGATTACCACCGGCCAGGTGAAGCTTCTGATGATCGGCGAAAAGGAAGACACCCAGGCGCGGATCGATCTGTTTTCCAAGGCGTTTCCCGGGGTGTCCTTCATGATGTCCCGGCCCAATTACATCGAAATCGTGGCCCGGGGCGTGGACAAGCGATTCGCCCTGGAAAAGACGCTGGAATCTTTGGGTGTGACGGCGGAGCAGTGCCTGGCCTTTGGCGACGGACAGAACGACGTATCCATGCTGAACTTTGTGGGAGCGGGCTACTGCGTGAAGAACGCTTCCCAGGGCGTGCAGGACAAGTGCCGCTTCTTCGCCCCCGCCAATACCCAGGACGGCCCGGCGCAGATCATCGAGGAAATGCTGGACAAGGGACTGTTGGGGAAGGAGTGACGCCATGGTCCGGGAGGCGGATTTCGTAAAGGCCCTGCAGCTGGAGCGGGTGATCGCCCCGGAGGGGAAGACGCTGCCCATCGAGGTGGCCAACGTCAACCGGCCGGGATTGCAGCTGGCGGGATATTGGGATTTCTTCGGCTACGAGCGGCCGCAGCTGCTGGGCAAGGTGGAAATGACGTATCTTTCCATGCTGGACGACGCGACCCGCCGGGAACGGCTGGCGAAGCTTTTCAGCTACGATTTGCCCTGCATCATCATCTGCCGGGGATTGCCCTGCTTTGACGAGATGCTGGTGCTGGCGGCGGCCCGAAAGATTCCCATTTATCGTTCGCTGAAGGAAACCACCCGGTGCGAAATGGAGGTCATCACCTTCTTAAGCGACGCGCTGGCTCCCCGGGAGACCCGGCACGGGGTACTGGTGGACGTGTACGGCTCCGGGCTGTTCATCACGGGCAATTCCGGCGTGGGCAAAAGCGAGGCTGCCCTGGAGCTGGTGAAGCGGGGCCACCGACTGGTGGCGGACGACGTGGTGGAAATTCGCCGGGTATCCGACGTGCGGCTGGTGGGCCAGGCCCCGGAGCTGGTGCGGCATTTCATGGAGATTCGCGGCGTGGGCATTATCGACGTGGCCACCATGTACGGCGTGGGCGCGATTATCCGTTCCAAGTCCATCGACTTTGAAGTGCATCTGGAACTGTGGAAGGAAGGCCAGGAATACGACCGGCTGGGGCTGACGGATCAGTACACCCAGATCATGGGCGTAAACATTCCCCGGCTGCTTCTGCCCATTCATCCCGGCAGAAACATCGCCGCGGTGCTGGAGGTGGCGGCCAGCAACTTCCGCCTGAAGCAGATGGGTTACAACGCGGCGGAGGTGCTGACCCAGCGGCACATGCAGCGGGCCATGCGGGAAGACAACGACGAAGCATAGGACAAAGCATAGACAGAAAATCTATTTTCGGGAGGAAACAGAGATGTATTACGTAGGTATCGACGTAGGCGGCACCGGTCTGAAGGCCGGCGTTGTAGACGAGCAGGGCAAGATTCTTTCCAAGGTCACCTGCCCCACCCTGGTGGAGCGGGGGGCGGAGCCCGTGGTCAACGACATGGCGCATCTGGCGCTGAAGGCCATTGAAGAGGCGGGGCTGCAGGTTTCCGACATCAAGGCCGTGGGCGTGGGCATTCCCGGCATCGAAGATCCCCGCACCGGTCGGGTGCCCTTCTGCACCAATCTGCACTGGCACGACGTGCCCCTGACCGAGTGGATGCAGCGGGTCATCGACAAGCCCATCTTTATCGGCAACGACGCCACCGTGGCCGGTCTGGCGGAATCCGTTTCCGGCGTCAGCGCGGGAGTGGCCAATTCCGTGTTCGTCACCCTGGGCACCGGCGTGGGCGGCGGCGTTGTGCTGGGCGGCAAGGTGTATTCCGGCTCCAACGGCGTGGGCAGCGAAATCGGCCACATGCTGGTGGTGGCGGGCGGCGAACTGTGCACCTGCGGCAACCGGGGCTGCTGGGAGCGTTATGCCAGCGCCACCGCGCTGATTCGCTGGGGCACCGAAAGCGCCAAGGAGCATCCCGAAGGCGCGCTGGCGCAGGCCGTGAAGGGCGACGTGAGCAAGATCACCGCCAAGGATGTGATCGACCTGGCCAAGGCCGGCGACCCCGACTGCGCGGCGATTTTCGACAAGTACATCTATTACCTGTGCGCGGGTCTGGTGAGCATCATCAACCTCTACGACCCCGAGGTCATCGTGCTGGGCGGCGGCGTTTCCGCGGCGGGGGACTTCCTGCTGAACGCGGTGCGCAAAAAGCTGCCGGAAATGGTGTTCTACAAGACCATGCCCTACGCCCGCATCGAGCTGGCGACCCTGGGCAACGACGCCGGCATCATCGGCGCGGCCATGCTGGGCAAGTAAGAATTTTATCAAAAAGCGCGGCGGCTTCTTCGGGGGCCGCCGCTGACCGTGTGAAAGGAGCACATTCCCATGAGAGCCTACGAACGGTTTATGAAATATATCACCTTTGACACCGCCTCCTGCGACCGCAGCGAGACCTGCCCCAGCACCGAAAAGCAGAAGGTACTGGGCGCGTATCTGGTGGAGGAAATGAAGGCCCTGGGCATTGCGGACGCGCGGATGGACGAATTCGGCTATGTGTACGGTTCCATTCCCGCCAACGTGGAAAATCAGCCCGCCATCGGCCTGATCGCCCACATGGACGTGGTGGACTGCGTGCCCTGCACGCCCATGAACGCCCGCATCGTGAAAAATTACGACGGCAAGGCGCTGACCCTGGAAAGCGGCGACGTGCTGGATCCCGAATTGTACAAGGGGCTGAAGGCCTGCGCCGGCAAGGATCTCATCGTTACCGACGGCCGCACCATTCTGGGGGCGGACGACAAGGCGGGCATCGCCGAAATCCTGACTCTGGCGGAGCGCCTGATGGCGGACAAGAGCCTGAAGCATGGCAAGATCTGCATCGGCTTTACCCCCGACGAGGAAATCGGCCGGGGCGCGGACAAGTTCGACGTGCCGGGCTTCGGCGCGGAATTCGGTTACACCGTGGACGGCGGCGAAGTGGGCGGCATTGATTACGAAACCTTCAACGCGGCCTCCGGCGTGATTCGGGTGCACGGGGTGAGCATCCATCCCGGCTCCGCCAAGAACCTGATGAAGCACGCCTCCCTTATCGGCATGGAATTCAACGGCATGCTGCCTCCCGCCGAGGTGCCCGCCCACACCGAGGGCTACGAGGGCTTCTATCACCTGACGGACATGCAGGGCAACGAGGAACTGGCCGTATTGGAATACATCATCCGCGACCATTCCCGCACCCGGTTCGAGGAGCGGAAGGCCTACTTCAAGCGGGTGGCGGAATACCTGAACGCCAAGTACGGCGCGGGCACCGTGGAATGCGAAGTGAAGGATTCCTATTACAACATGCGGGAAATCATGGAACAGCACATGGACGTGGTGGAGCGGGCCATGCAGGCCTATCGGGATTGCGGCATTGAGCCCTACACCGTGCCCGTCCGGGGCGGCACCGACGGCTGCCGGCTGTCCTTTATGGGACTGCCCTGCCCGAACCTGTCCACCGGCGGCATGAACGGCCACGGCCGCAAGGAGTGCGTGGCGGTGCAGGACATGGACACCATGGTGGACGTGCTGGAAAAACTGGTGACTGTGAAGTAAGCGGCAAATGCAAACGGGCTCCCCGGGCCGGAAGAAAGATTCTGGCGGGGGAGCCTTTTTCGGCCCGAAAGACGCACAAAGGGGCCGTCCATGGCAAAAGACGGGAATTTTTGTGTGAACCGCGTTGCACAAACAAGGCGGGAAGGTTATAATCATAAGAAAACAGTACTTGGAGATGAAGCGCGTGGGAAGTATCGGTGCGGTGGTCAATCAGATTATTATGCTGTTCCTCATTGCCTGCCTGGGATTCATGCTGCGGAAAATGGGCGTTTTTACCGACGCGGTGATTAAGGGCATCAACAAGACGGTGCTGCTGGTGACCTCCCCGGCCATGATGCTGATGGTTACCCAGAAGGAATATCGGCCGGAGATGATGGAGGGCTTTGCCCAGGTATTGATCGTGGGCATTGTGGCCATGAGCGTGGGGCTGATGGCGGTGTTTTTCCTGTACGCCCGGGGGGACCGCAAGCGCTATCGCCCGGTGGCGGCCATGCTTTCGGCCATGCCCAACGCGGGCTTTATGGGGTTGCCCATTATCGACGCGGTGTATGGGGAAGAGGGCACGCTGTTTCTGGCGGCGTTTATCATCGCCTTCAATCTGGTGGCCTGGACCCTGGCCAACGCCCTTTTCACGGGGCTTTCGCTGAAATCCCTGAAGGGGCTGGTGAATCCCGGGTTCCTTTCCACCATCGTGGGCGTGCTGTTTTATGTATGCAAGGTAGTGCTGCCCGCGCCTGTGCTGGCCACGGTGACCCAGCTGGGCAACGTGAACACGCCTCTGGCGCTGCTGCTTCTGGGGGCGCGGATGGACACCCTGACCCTGAATTCCCTGAAGAACGCGCATCTGTGGATCACCTGCGGGGTGAAGCTCATCGTGTTCCCCCTGGTGGTGACGATGATCTGCCATCTGGCGGGAATGACGGGCATGCCCATCGGCATTCTGCTGATTTCCACGGCCATGCCCGCCGCCTGCTTCTGCCAGATGTTCGCGGAGAAGTTCGATTGCGAGGTAAGCTTCGGCAGTCTGGGGGTCTCCCTTTCCACGATTTTGTGCATCGCCACCATTCCGCTGATGATGCTCATCGGTCAGGCCTTGGGCATTTTGTCCTGAGGCTTTTTGGCGGGAGCGCGTTTTTTCGGGGCGGCCTTTTTCGGCGACTGAGGGAAGCGCTGGGTATCGTCAGCGGCTTTGGCCGCGTCCACCAGAAACACGGCGAATTTCCGAATGCCGGACATGAAGCGTTCCGCCTTGGCGGTGCGCAGAGCCGCGTCGGGGTTGTTGGCCATGTCGTAGAGGGCCTTTTCCCATTTGCCGGTGGTATTCGGCGAAGAAATCTGCACGGGGGTGACGGCGATGAGCCGCTGCCCCTTTTCTGTGGACTGAATCTTTTTGCCGCTGCGTTTGGCATACCCTGCCTGAATCAGCCGCTGGATGATGGCCGCCCGGGTGGCGGGGGTGCCCAGGCCCGCGGACTTCATCCGCTCCCGCAGCTCCGGGTCCTCCAGCTTTTCCCCGGCGTTTTCCATCAGGCCCAGAAGGCTCGCGTCCGTGTGGGCCTCCGGGGGCTTGGTTTTTGATTGCTTCAGGGAGGTTTTTTCCACCGGGCGGGTATCGCCCACCTGCACCTCCGGCAGGGTCTCTTCCTTCGCGGGCTTCTTTTCGTCGGCGTAGAGGCTGCGCCAGCCCATTTTCAGGGGGGTATTGCCGGAGGAGAGGAATTCCCGGCCCTCCACCACGGTGGTGATTTTGGCGGATTCGTATTCGTAATCCGGATAATGCATGGCAATCAGCCGCCGGGCCACCATGTCGTATATGCTGCGTTCCTCGGGGGTGAGGGCGTTCAGGTTGGCGACCTTTTCCGTGGGCACGATGGCGTGATGGTCGCTGATTTTGCTGTCGTCATAATACCTTTTGGAGACAATTCCCTTCTGAAAATCCCCGCTGCGCACCAGTTGGGCGTAGGGCTCCGGCAGTCTTTGCAGGGTGGCGGCGATTTTCGGGGGCATGTCGCTGGAAAGATAGCGGCTGTCGGTGCGGGGATAGGTCAGCAGCTTGTGCTTTTCGTAGAGATTCTGGGCCAGCTGCAGGGTCTTATCCGCCGGATAACCGAATTTCCGGTTGGCCTCCCGCTGGAGGGTGGTCAGGTCGAACAGCTGGGGCGGGAGCATTTTTTTGATCTCCCGGCTGCGCTGGGTGACGGCGCCGGTTTTGCCCCGCACTTGGGCCTGAATCTCCTTTGCGGCTTCCCGGTCGAAGAGCCTGGTGTCTTTGGTTTCCGGGTCGAAATAAACGCCCTGATAATCGCCGAAATCCGCCCGGAGTTCCCAATAATCCCGGGGCACGAATTCGGCGATTTCCTTATCCCGGGCCACCAGCATGGACAGGGTGGGGGTCTGCACCCGGCCCACGGGCAGGTTGGCGTAATATTTCAGGGAAAAGGCCCGGGAAGCGTTCATGCCCACAATCCAGTCCGCCTCGCTGCGGCAGCGGGCGGAAACGTACAGGGAATCATAGGCGGAGGCGGGCTTCAATTGCGCGAAGCCCTGGCGGATGGCCTGGTCGGTCATGGAGGAGATCCACAGCCGTTCCACGCTCTTTTTGCAGCCGGCCTTCTGATAGATATAGCGGAAGATCAGCTCCCCCTCCCGGGCGGAGTCCGTGGCGCAGATGATGGACGAAATCTCTTTCGAAAGCATCAGGCGCTTGACCACGGCATACTGGCTGCGGGTTTTGGGCAGCACCTTCAGGGGAATTTCTTCCGGCAGAATCGGCAGATCGTCCCAGCGCCATTTTTTGTACCTTTCGTCCATTTCGTCCGGTTCGCACAGGGAAACCAGATGCCCCAGGGCCCAGGTGACCACGTACTCCTCGCCGTCTATATAGCCCTCGCCCGCGCCCCGCACGCCCAGCACCCGGGCGATATCCCGGGCCACGGAGGGCTTTTCCGCCACGATGAGTTTCTTCAATTTCCTTCACCTGCGCCTTTCCCTGTTTGACAAGTAATAACTATTATAGCGCAAAAATATCCCTTGTACAATCGCCGGGGCGATGATAAAATAAAGACAGAATTTCAAAGGGAGGAATCAAAGCACATGGCGGCATCCAAGGTTTATTTTACTGATATGCGCGTATCGGGCAACGAAACCGTTCCCGGAAAAATGATTCGTCTGGCCAAAAAAGCGGGCCTGGATCAGATGGACTTTGAGGGCAAGTTTGTGGCCATCAAGGTGCACTTTGGCGAAGAGGGCAACCTGGCCTTCCTGCGGCCGGATTATGCCCGGGCGCTGGTGGAATACATCAAGTCCCGGGGCGGCAAGCCCTTTGTCAGCGACAGCTCCACCCTGTACGTAGGGGCCCGGAAGAACGCTCTGGATCATCTGGACGTGGCCTTCAAGCACGGCTACAATCCCTTCCAGCTGGGCTGCCACACCATCATCGCCGACGGCATCAAGGGCACGGACGAGGCCATTGTGGAAATCGACGGCGAATATGTGAAGCATGCCAAGATCGGCCGGGCTTTTGTGGACGCGGACGTGATTATTTCCCTGAACCACTTTAAGGGCCACGAGGGCACGGGCTTCGGCGGTGCGCTGAAGAACCTGGGCATGGGCTGCGGCTCCTCCGCCGGCAAGGCCGAAATGCACGAGGACGAAAAGCCCACCGCCAATCCCGAAAAGTGCGTAGGCTGCGGCGTATGCGCCCGGAACTGCGCCCACGACGCGGTGGAAATGGTGGATAAAAAGGCGCATGTGAATTACGACAAGTGCAAGGGCTGCGGTCGATGTATCGGCGTGTGTCCCACGGGAGCCATGAAGCCCAGCGCCGAAAACGGCACCGAGCTGCTCTCCCGCCGGGTGAGCGAATACGCCTACGCCGTGTGCAAGGACAAGCCCAATTTCCACATCAACATGGTCATCGACATCTCCCCCTTCTGCGATTGCTACGGCAACAACGACGCGCCCATCGTGCCGGATATCGGCATGTTCGCTTCCTTCGACCCCGTGGCCCTGGACAAGGCCTGCGTGGACGCGGTCAACGAACAGCCCATCATCGACAATTCCCTGCTGGGCATGCAGCGGTTCAAAAAGCTGGGCCGGGATCATCTCTATACCCTGCATCCGGACACACGTTGGGAAGCCGGCATCGACCAGGGCGCGAAGATCGGCCTGGGCAGCGCGGAATACGAGCTGGTGAAAATGAAGTGAGCGCTTCCTACGAAATCGAGCGGAAGTATCTGGTGAAAATGCCGATCTTTCCTCTGCCGGAAAAGGACGAAGCCTCGGAAATTACGCAGACGTATCTGGTAACGCCGCCGGAAATTTCCGAAAGGGTGCGCTGCCGGGACGGCCGGTATACCCACACCCGGAAGGTGCGCGTCAGCGGCATCAAGGCGGAGGAAACGGAAGAGACCATCGACCGGGCGCAATATGAGGCTCTTTTGCAGAAACGGGACCCGGCCCTGCGCTCCATTCAAAAGGTGCGGCATGTGTTTGTCTATCGGGGGCAGAAGTTCGAACTGGACGTGTTCCCCTTCTGGAAAAAGCAGGCCATGCTGGAAATTGAATTGGAGAAAGAGGACACGCCGGTGGATTTTCCGCCCTTCCTTTCCTGCATTCGGGAAGTGACCGACGATCCCGCCTACAAAAATCAGGCCATGGCCCGGCAGATTCCGGAGGAATAGGGAACGATTTCCAGCGCCTCCCCGTCATACAATGGACGGGGAGGTGTTCCTTTTGCCGAAGAAACGCAGTCGACTGAGCTCGGCGTTATTCGTATGCCTGTGCCTTCTGACCGCGGCCTGCCTGGTGGGCGTGGGGATGCTGCAGATACAGAAAAACCACCGGCGGCACATCGAGGAGACGGGCATGCCGGTGGCGGCGGTGTATCAGTATAATTATCCCGAGGCCGTATGCTGTCTGGGCGGAGAGGATAAGTCCGTGGCCACCTCCGGCTGCGGCGCGGCCTGCCTGTCCATGGCCATCCGCTATCTGACCGGCGACGAGGCGCAGACCCCGGAGACCCTCTTTCGGGCAGCCTACGACCGGGGGGATTACTTCGGCGACGGCCTGAGCCACGCGGCCCTGGACCGGTTGGGAGAGGATTACGGCGTGGAGGGGGAATGGATTGGCCGGGACGGGGCGGCCATTCGCCGGGCGCTGGAAACCGGGCGGCCGGTGATTGCCCATATGGGCCCGGGCACCTTTACCCAGCAGGGGCATTACATCCTTTTGCGGGGCCTGGACGAGGACGGCAAGGTGGTGCTCAACGACCCC
>CACXHB010000121.1 GCA_902767315.1 uncultured Eubacteriales bacterium | reverse complement strand
TCATGAATTGAAAAAACAAAGGGGAAGCGGGAAAACATGGAAATACTGGTGATTACGGCCGTGGTGCTTTTCGCCACGGGACAGTCTCTTTTCTGCAGAATGTACACCTCGGCGCAAAACGGCCGGGGCGCGGTGCAGTTTTCGGTGCTGTATGCATTTCTGGCGGGGGTGTGCACCCTGGCCATCGGCGGGTTTCGCTATGCTCCTTCGGGAACCACCCTGCTGCTGGGGGCGCTGAACGCGGTGATGCTGCTGACTTATAATATTGCCATGGTGCACGCGGGCAATCTGGGCTCCTTTGCGTTTCTGATGATCGGCGTGCTTTCCGGCGGCATTCTGGTGCCCATGGCGTACGATCTGATCTTTTTGGGCACGCGGCTGAACGCATGGCAGATCGCGGCGGTGGCGATGATGCTCGTTTCCTTTGTGATGATGAATCGGGACGGTCTTTCCGGGAAAAAGAGCGGCGCGTATCTGGCCTGGGTGGGCGTGCTGTTTCTGGTAAACGGGCTGTACGGCACGCTGATGGGCCTGCAGCAGAACGCCATGGAGTTCACCCAGCGCAGCGAGATGATCGTGACCACCTATCTGGGCACGGCGGTGATCGGCACCCTGTTCAGCCTGGTTCGGGAAAGGGGCGAATTCTTCCGGGGGTTCCGCATGTCCGGCAGGGCGGCGGCGTTTCTTGGGGCCAGCGCCCTTTGCTGCACCGGGTCGGTGAATCTGCTTCTGTACGCCATGAAGCTGGTGCGGCTGACGGTATTGAACGTGACGGTCAACGGCGGCGTGCTGGTGATCTCGGCGGGATTGGCGTATTTCGTCTTCCGGGAAAAAATGACGGCGTGGAAAATCGCGGGCATTGGCTTGGCCGCGGTAAGTGTGATACTATTGAGCATTTAACGGAAAGGAGATGCGAGAATGCATCAGGTAGAACGGTGGAGCGTTTTCGAATGGAGCGGTAAGGGAAAAACGGCGGGGAATCCCTTTACGGATTATGAAATTTTCGGCCTGTTCCGGGGCCCGGCGGGGGAAAAGAAGGTCTCCGGCTTTTATGACGGGGACGGCGTTTACCGGGTACGGTTCATGCCGGAGACGGAAGGGGAGTATACCTTCGAAATTTTCGGCAGCTTTTCCGATGAAATCCAGAAGGGCGCCTTTGTCTGCACCCCGGCGGCGGAAGGCAACCACGGCCCGGTGCGGGCCCGGGGCTTCCATTTTGAATACGACGACGGCACGGCGTATTATCCCCTGGGCACCACCTGCTATGTGTGGAACCTGCAGAAGGAAGAATTGCGCAATGCTACCCTGGCGGAATTGAAGAAGGGCTATTTCAACAAGATCCGCTTCTGCGTATGGCCAAAGCATTACCTTTATAACCTGCACGAGCCGGTGACCTATCCCTACGAGGGCACGCCGGTGAAACTAAACTGGGTCAACGATGGGGGATACCCGCCCATGGGCAATCTGCCGGGCAACCACTGGGACTTCACCCGCTTCAATCCCCAGCACTTCCGGGGCGTGGAAAAGTGCATCGCCCAACTGGGTGAAATCGGCGTGGAGGCCGACCTGATCGTGATGCATCCCTACGACCGGTGGGGCTTCTCCTGCATGACGAAAGAGCAGGACGATCTTTATTGGAAATACGTGCTGGCACGGTTTTCCGCCTATCGGAACGTGTGGTGGAGCCTGGCCAACGAATATGATCTTCTGCGGGAAAAGACCGTGGCGGACTGGGAGCGCTTCGGCAAGCTGATTGTGGAAAACGATCCCTATGGACACCTGCGGTCCATTCACAATTGCACCGTGGTGTACGATCATTCCCGGCCCTGGATTACCCATTGCTCCATCCAGCGCACGGACACCTACAAAACCACCGAATTGGTGGATCAGTACCGCGTTCGCTACGGCAAGCCCGTCATCATGGACGAAATCTGTTACGAAGGCGACATCGACCAGGGCTGGGGCAACATCAGCGGCCAGGAACTGGTGCGGCGCTATTGGGAAGCGGCCCTGCGGGGCGGATACGCCACCCATGGCGAGACGTTTGTGGGCCACGACGACATTCTCTGGTGGAGTCACGGCGGCGCCCTCCACGGGGAAAGCCCGGCGCGGATCCGGTTCCTGGGCGAAATTTTGAAGCAGACCCCCGGGGCGGGGCTGCGGATTCTGGAGAATCGTTCCTGGGACGAAGTGGCGGCCTGCAGCGACGGCGTGATGGGCGACGGCGGCTATTATCTGTATTATTACGGGCTGAACCGGCCCTCCAGCCGACTTTTCCGGAAAAATCCCGGGGAGAAATTCCATGTGGAAGTCATCGATACCTGGAACATGACCGTGGAAGACCGGGGCGTGCAGGAGGGCACCTTCCGCATTGCGCTGCCCGGCCGGGAATATATGGCCATTCGCCTGCGCAGGGTTTGACTTGACAGAAAACCGGCGGATGGGTATAATAGGTTTGAAAAAGCGATGAACGGGAGAAGTACGCGAAAAAGGCTTTTCGAAGAGAGGGGCGGCCGCAGGCTGCAAACCGCCCTGTAAAGCGTTTTGCGGAAATGCGCCCGGGAGCCGCCGCGCCGAAGACAGCATGAGGCGCGGACGGACGGCCCCGTTACGGCCTTTGAGCGGAAATGCCCAGGCATTTCAAGCAGAGTGGAACCGCGCGGCGCGTCTCTGAAAAAGGGACGCGCCTTTTGTATTTTACGACCCAAAGATCAGGAGGAAAATAGATGAAGCTTTATAATTCCGCCAGCCACCGGAAAGAAGAATTTGTGCCCAATCATCCGGACATTGTGAAGATGTACACCTGCGGCCCCACGGTGTACCATTTCGCCCACATTGGCAACCTGCGTTCCTATATTATGGAGGACATTCTGGAGAAATATCTGCGCTATCAGGGCTATAACGTCAAGCGCGTGATGAACATTACCGACGTGGGCCATCTCTCTTCCGACGCGGACGAGGGCGAGGACAAGATGCTCAAGGGTGCCCGGCGGGAACATAAGACGGTGATGGAAATCGCAAAATTCTACACCGACGCATTCTTTGCCGATTGCCGGAAATTGAACATCAAGCGCCCGGACGTGGTGGAGCCCGCCACCCATTGCATCGACGATTATATTCGCATCATTACCAAACTGCTGGACACGGGTTACGCCTATCTGGCCGGGGGTAATGTGTATTTTGATACCTCCAAATTGAAGCAGTATTACGTCTTCAACGATTTCAACGAGGACGATCTGGCCGAAGGCGTGCGGGAAGGCGTGGAAAAGGACGAGAACAAGCGCAACAAAAACGACTTTGTGCTGTGGTTCACCAAGTCCAAGTTCGAGGACCAGGCCCTGAAGTGGGATTCCCCCTGGGGCGTGGGCTATCCGGGCTGGCACATCGAGTGCTCCGCCATTTCCATGAAGCATCTGGGGGAGGATCTGGACATCCACTGCGGCGGCATTGACAACGCCTTCCCCCATCACACCAACGAAATCGCCCAGTCCGAGGCCTATCTGGGACACAAGTGGTGCAATTACTGGATGCACGTTCTGCACCTGAACACCGCCACGGGCAAGATGAGCAAGAGCAAGGGCGAATTTCTGACGGTTTCCCTGCTGGAGGAAAAGGGCTACGATCCGCTGGTGTACCGGCTGTTCTGCCTGCAGAGCCATTATCGCAAGAGCCTGGTGTTCTCCTGGGAAAACCTGACCAACGCCCAGGTGGCATACAATAAGCTCATCGCCCGCATCGCCGGATTGAAGGCGGGGGACGAACCGGTGGACGAGGAGGCCCTGAAGGCCCTGGACGAGAAATTCCGGGGGGCGCTGGACAACGACCTGAACACCTCTCTGGCGGTGACGACGCTGTACGACACCCTGAAGTATCCCACCAACGACGCAACCAAGCTGGCGGCGCTGGGCAAGTTCGACGCGGTGCTGGGGCTGGATCTTTTGAAGAAGGCGGAACAGAAGCGCAGGGAAACCCAGGCCGAACAGGCCGCGGGCGCCGCCGCCGGCGTGACCTTCGAAGGCTGCGAGGCAAACGAAGAAGTGGAAAAGCTGGCCCTGGAGCGCGTCTCCGCCAAGAAGACCAAAAATTTCGCCGAGGCCGACCGGCTCAGGGGCGAGATCGCGGCCATGGGCTATGAAGTGCTGGATACCCCCAAAGGCCCCGTGGTGAAAAAGGCGTAATGCGAAAAAATTAACAATTGGACAATTGCGTGACAAAGCCCGGGTATGATATAATCATATCTTGGAAAACGCACTTGCGCCCATCCTTGTTGATGAAAACGGCGCAAGGTGGCAAAAACAAGGAGGAAACACACAATGGCAGTTATTTCCATGAAGCAGCTGTTGGAGGCCGGCGTACATTTCGGCCATCAGACCCGCCGCTGGAACCCCAAGATGGCTCAGTACATCTTCACCGAGCGCAACGGCATCTACATCATCGACCTGCAG
>CACXHB010000120.1 GCA_902767315.1 uncultured Eubacteriales bacterium | reverse complement strand
TTTCTTATATTTGCTTATTCTCATTCGGTGTAGTCCATGTCGGAGGCGTTATCGTAGAAGGAATCGTCCTCCATGTATTCGGGCATGGTGGGCAGCGGCTCCGGGGTTTCGGGCCGATATTCGTCTGCAGAGACGATTTCACCGCCGCCATCGCCGATTTTGGAAACAAAATCCAGAATGCCGTCCAGAAGCTTGTACGCCGCCAGGCACAAAAGCGCAATCAAGGCCAGACCCAGCGCCAGCTTCACCCAATATCCCGCTTTCATTCGCGGCGCCTCCTTTACAAAAACCGGGACGGAGCATCGCCCCGTCCCATAAAGAGTTCCCTTTTACAGGCCCATGGTATGCAGTTGATCGATGCAGGCTTTGGCGCCGGCCAACTGCGTGTAGTGGGCTTCGCATTCGTATTCCACAATGTACCATTCGGTCACGCCCTGAGCGTCCAGCACCTGGAAGGTTTTCACCCAATCCACGTCATCCTGGCCGATCATGGTGTCGTAACCGGTGGCCTTGGAATAGGGCTTCAGGTGCACGGTGTTGCAGCGGCCGGGATCTTTTTCCATCAAAGCGATGGGATCCGCGCCGCCGTGCATGGCGTTGCCGTTGTCGATCTGCAAAAAGACCTTGCCCCGGGTGCCCTGGGTGAAAATTTCCCAGGGGATTTCCCCGTCCAGCGGCTGAAATTCGCTGTCGTGATTGTGATAGCCCAGTTCAAAGCCTTCGCTCTTCAAATAATCGGCGGCTTGGCAGAACTTTTCCGCCGTTTCCCGCCAGGCCTGAGCGGAGCAGGTGAATTCCTCCGGCAGCCCGGGCACCACCAGCCGGTGATTGCCCAGCGCCCGGTTGTAGGCCACCGTTTCGGCGTTGATGTCGCCGTAACCGATGTGCCAGCCCACCAGCTTCAGCTGGTTTTTCTCCAGCTCTGCATAAAGCTCTTCCACCGGATATGTCATGCCGCCGAAAAATTCCACGCCCTGATAGCCCATTTCATGCACGGCCGCCAGGGTGGCCTTCCAATCCCGCTTCAGCTCCTTGTGCAGGGAGAACAGCTGCAGCGCCAGGGGTACGCGCTTCACGCCTGCGCCTCCCCGGAAATGGCGTAGCGGCGAATGAATTCCGGAACCTCTTCCGCGGGCGCGCTGATGGACAGGACGAAATTGCAATTGTGCTCGTCCGCCAGCTTTTCAAGCTCGGTGAAGAAGGACTCCATCTCGGCCATGGGCGTAACCACCAGCTTCAGGAAAGCGTCGATGGCGATCATGGTGATGTCGAAGTCTGCCGCCAGCATGCCGCTGACAAAGGCCAGGAAAGCGTCGGTGGTGCATTTGCGGGCCGCGGTGTAGTTGCTGGCGTCCACAAAACGGATTTCATGACGAAGATCATACATATAACGGGTATCGTCGTCGATGAAGATGATATTTCCCTTGCCGTGTTCGGCCTTGAGCGCATTATTGGTCATATCCAGCAAAAGCTTGGTCTTTCCGGTGCCCTTGCTACCGAGGATTACCTGAATCATGAGTAACATCCCCCTTTTCAATTGGTACCCTTTCCCTTATTATACAACATTTTGCCCTTTTTGGCTAGAGGCTATCGGCAGGATTTCCGGGTACTTCTCTAGAATAAGAAAAGTATAGCATGAGATTATCAACCGGAGATGAACAAAGATGTACGAAGATATTCTTGAAAAGCTTTCCGACCGCCGCCGGGTGTTCGACGGCGCCATCATCCACGTGGATCACATGACTGCCCTTTTGCCCAACGGCAAAACCGCCCTGCGGGAAGTGGCCGTCCATATGGGGGCCTCCGCCGTGGTGCCCGTGGACGAGGAAGGCAACGTTTACCTGGTGCGCCAGTTCCGGGCCCCCCTGGAAAAGGTGACGCTGGAAATTCCCGCCGGAAAGCTGGATCATCCGGGAGAAAACCGGCTGGAAGCCGCCCAGCGCGAATTGCGGGAGGAAACGGGCTTTTCCGCCGATTCCTGGAAAAAGCTCACCGACCTGGCCACTACCCCCGGCTTCTGCAGCGAGGTGATCTCCATTTATCTGGCCCGGAGCCTGCATTCCGGCAAGACGGATTTCGATGAAGACGAATTTTTGAACCTGGTGAAAATGCCCCTTTCTCAGGCGGTGGATCAGGTCATGGCCGGAGAAATCTGCGATTCCAAAACTATCTGCGGCCTTCTGATGGCCCAGCGCCTGATTCAGGCATAACCTTTCCGAAAGGCAGGTACCCCGCCCTTGGAACACATCGTCAACGCCCTGCGCCTCATCGGACGGGTGATTTCGTATCTGGTCATCTATAAGAAGTTTTATTCCATTCTGGGCTTTTTTACCACCCGGGTGTTCCCGCCCGCGGCCCAAAACCACAAATACGCCGTGCTGGTGGCCGCCCGCAACGAAGAAAAGGTCATCGGCCAGCTCATCGACAGCATCCGTTCCCAGGAATATCCCCGGGATCTGGTGGATATTTACGTGGTGGCGGACAACTGTACCGACGCTACGGCCGAAACCGCCCGCCGGGCCGGGGCCGTGGTCTACGAGCGATTCGACCCCGATCACCGCACCAAGGGCTACGCCCTGCAGTTTCTGGTGAACTGCCTGCGCCGGGACAAGGGCATACAGGCCTACGAGGGATATTTCTTCTTCGACGCGGACAATCTGCTGAAAAGCGACTTCATCGCCCGCATGAACGACGCCTTCGACGCGGGGGAAAAGCTCATTACCTCCTTCCGGAATACCAAGAATTTTTCGGATAACTGGATCGCCGCGTCCTATGCCATTCACTGGTATCGCACCATTCGAAACGAGCACCGGGCCCGTTCCGTGCTGCGCATGGCCACCCGCATCCAGGGCACCGGCTTTCTGGTAGCCAACGAGCTTTTGAAGGACGGCTGGAATTACGTTTCCCTCACGGAGGACCGGGAGCTTTCCGCCGTGGCCACCCTGGCGGGTTATCGCATTACCTACAACGACGCCGCCGAATTCTACGACGAGCAGCCCACCGACGCGAAAATCATGATGCGTCAGCGCATTCGCTGGGGAAAGGGCCACCTTTGGGCCTTTGTGCATTACGGTCCCCGGTTGTTTGCGGGCATCTTCTCCAAAAACTGCCTGCGCTGTTATGACATGTTCTGGACGGTGATTCCCCGGAATCTCACCAGCTACGTGCGGCGCATTGCCATCCTGGTGCTGTCCACCATCGTGCTTTTCCGCGCCGGCGAAACGGGAACGGCGCTGGCCGCGCCCCTGATGCGCTATTGGAAGGCCGTGCTCTCCGGCGTGGGCGGCGCAATGTTCACCGCGGCCTATGTGCTGTTCATGGAACGGGACCGGGTGCCCCGGGCCTCCCTGCCGAAAAAGCTGTGGTTCTGTTTTACCTTTCCGATCTTTGACAAGGTGGGCCTGCTTTCTACCATTATCGCCCTGTTCCGCCGGGTGGAATGGAAGCCCATTCCCCATACGGTGGAAAAGTCCATTGCCGAAATGGAACAGGATCTGTCCGAAACACCCCGTCAGAAATCCGCCTGATCCCCGACAGGCGGTATTTTTTTATGCAACTATATGTATTAAATCAAACGAATCTCCATAACGCACGTTCTGAAATTAGCAATTAAATATACATAATATTTCCCATTATTATTCGCTATATACATAATATTACTAAATTACTGCATATATTATCAATTGCACATATCTTGATTAATGTTGCTTAAATTGTATAAATATACTTAAATTCCCTTGACAAGCGGAAATATATGCATATAATAAAACCATCAATCGGCCGACAGCCGCAGACGGGAGGAAATTTCGATGAATCAGGATTCCATTAAGAAAGTTGTACTGGCTTATTCCGGCGGACTGGATACTTCCATTATCATTCCCTGGCTGAAGGAGCATTACAACAACTGCGAAGTCATCGCCGTCTCCGGCAACGTGGGCCAGGCGGACGAATTGGAGGGACTGGAAGAAAAGGCCCTGAAAACCGGCGCATCCAAATGCTACGTGGAGGACCTCACCGACGAATTCGTGGAAGATTACATCATCCCCACGGTGAAAGCCGGCGCGAAATATGAGGATTACATGCTGGGCACTTCCTTCGCCCGGCCCATTATCGCCAAGCGCATTGTGGAAATCGCCAAGGCGGAGGGCGCGGACGCCATCGCTCACGGCTGCACCGGCAAGGGCAACGACCAGGTGCGTTTCGAATTGGCCATCAAGGCCTTCGCGCCGGATATGCCGGTGATCGCTCCCTGGCGGGAATGGGAAATCAAGTCCAGAGAAGAGGAAATCGATTACGCCGAGGCCCACAATATTCCCCTGAAGATCACCCGGGAAACCAACTATTCCAAGGACAAGAATCTCTGGCACCTGAGCCATGAAGGACTGGATCTGGAAGACCCCGGCAACGAGCCCCTCTACGAGAAGGAAGGCTTCCTGGAAATGGGCGTTTCGCCCCTGCAGGCCCCGGACGAGCCGGAATACGTGACGCTGGAGTTCGAAAAGGGCGTGCCGGTGAAGCTGAATGGAGAAAAGATGAGCCAGAAGGACATTGTTTTGAAGCTCAACGAAATCGGCGGCAAAAACGGCGTGGGTCTGTTGGACATTGTGGAAAACCGGCTGGTGGGCATGAAGTGTCGCGGCGTTTACGAAACCCCCGGCGGAGCCATTCTCTACAAGGCGCTGAACGTGCTGGAAACTCTGTGTCTGGATAAATACGCCGCTCATAAAAAGCAGGAGCTCAGCGTGTGCTTCGCGGAACTGGTGTATAACGGCCAGTGGTTCACCCCCCTGCGCAAGGCCCTGAGCGCCTTCGTGGATTCCCTGATGGAAAACGTCACCGGCAAGGTGAAGCTGAAGCTTTACAAGGGCAACATGATCAACGCCGGCGTGTGGAGCGATTATTCCCTGTATGATCCGGAAATCGCCACCTTCGGCGAGGATGAGGTGTATAACCAGGCGGACGCTCAGGGTTTCATCACCCTGTTCGGTTTGCCGGTGAAGGTGCAGGCCAAGGTCAACGAGAAAAACGGAAAGGCGTGAAAAAGATGAAGAAATTTGCGAAACTTGGTTCCCTCGCGCTGGCAATCGCGCTGATTTGCGCCCTGCTCACCGGCTGCGGCGACGGCGTGAGTCTGAAGGACGTGCAGAAGAAGGGAAAGATCACCATCGCCACCAGCCCGGATTTCCCGCCCTTTGAATCCCTTTCCGGCGGGGAGATCGTGGGCATCGAGGTGGACATTGTAAAGCTCATCGCTGAAAAGCTGGGGGTCGAGCCGGTGTTTGAACAGATGGATTTCGATTCCGTGCTGCCCGGCGTGCAGACCGGCAAGTTCGACGTGGGCATGAGCGGCATTACCGTAACCGAAAAGCGGCAGAAGAACGCGGATTTCACCGAGCCCTACTTCCTGGCGGCCCAGTCCATCGTGGTGTTGAGCGATTCGGACATCACCTGCAAGGCGGATCTGGAGGGCAAGACGGTTTCCGTACAGACCGGCACCACCGCCGAGAGCTACTGCACGGAAAACGGCTATACCGTGATGGCCTATCAGGCCAACAACGACGCCTGCGCTGCCCTGACCAGCGGCAAGGTGGACGCATGGGTGGTGGACAACGAAGTGGCCGTGGCCCTTTCGGCGGAACAGAACGGCACCACCAAGGTGCTGGACGAGGCCATGACCACCGAGCCCTACGCCTTCGCCTTTGCAAAAGGCAGCGACAGCCTGGTGGAAGCCTTCAATAAAGAGCTGAACGCCATGATCGAGGACGGCACCGTCCAGGGAATCTTCGATTCCTACGGCGTGCCCTACGTCTCCCCCAAGCAGTAAAAACAAATCGCCTTTGGCGGAAAGGAGGCGCCTATGCAGGAAGTATTGGATTTCTTCGCCCAGTGGGGAAACCGTCTGTATGAAACCTTTATTGTGGACGGCAATTACCTGCAGCTTTTGACGGGCTTTGGCAATACGCTGCTGATTACCGTGTGCGCGCTGCTCATCGGCGTGGCGGTGGGCACCACCATCGCGCTGACGAAATTCCTTGCGGGTGAGCAGAAGGCGCTGAAGCCGCTGGCAGTGGTGTGCGATTGTTACGTAACGGCCATCCGGGGCATTCCGGTGGTGGTGCTGCTGCTGATTTTCTACTTCCTGATTCTGCGCTCCGCCGACGGCGTGGTGACGGGCATCGTCACCTTCGGCATCAATTCCGGCGCGTACATGGCGGAGATCATCCGCGCCGGCATCGAAACCGTGGACCGGGGCCAGAACGAAGCCGCCAGAAGCCTGGGGCTGAGCCGGGTGCAGTCCATGCGGCGGGTGATTTTGCCCCAGGCGGTGAAAAACATTCTGCCGGCGGTGGGCAATGAAATGATCGCCCTGCTGAAGGAAACCTCGGTGGCAGGTTATGTGGCGGTGATCGACCTGACCCGGGCGGCCAACCTGATTCGGAACAACACCTACGACGCCTTCACTCCGCTGATGGTAACGGCGGTGGTGTATCTGACGCTGGTGGTGGTCATGACACGGCTGTTGGCCGCATTCGAGAGAAGACTGCGGGAAAGCGCCCGCTGACCCCGAATTTTTCCATATACCCGCAGGGCCCCGTCCTGCGGGCTTTTCCCCACAAAACGTAAAAGGAGGATTTTGCATGAAAACCGGTACCCTCAAGGGTCGTGATTTTTTGAAGCTGTTGGATTATACGCCGGAGGAGATTCGCTCCCTGCTGGACATGGCCAAGGATTATAAGGAGATGAAGCAGGCCGGCATTTCCCACGAATTCCTCCGGGGGAAAAATATCGCCCTGATTTTCGAAAAAACCTCCACTCGCACCCGCTGCGCCTTCGAAGTGGCGGCCCACGACCTGGGCATGCACGTGACGTATCTGGATCCTTCCGGTTCACAGATCGGTAAAAAGGAATCCATCGCCGACACCGCCCGGGTGCTTTCCCGGATGTTCGACGGCATTGAATACCGGGGATACGGCCAGGAAATCGTGGAAGAACTGGCCCGGTATGCGGACGTGCCCGTGTGGAACGGCCTGACCAACGAATTTCATCCCACCCAGATTCTGGCGGATATGCTGACCATTCAGGAGCATTTCGGCTCCCTGAAGGGGAAAAAACTGGTGTATCTGGGGGACGCGCGATATAACATGGGCAATTCTTTGATGGTGGGCTGCGCCAAGCTGGGCATGGAATTCGTGGCCTGCGCCCCGGAAAGCTATTTCCCGGACAAGGCGCTGGTCGCCCAGTGCATGCAGATCGCCCGGGTAACCGGCGGGAAGCTTTCCTTTGAAACCCGGCCCCAGCAGGCGGTCAAAGGGGCGCACGCGCTGTATACGGACGTGTGGGTATCCATGGGCGAACCCATGGAGGTTTGGCAAAAGCGGATTCAGGAGCTTTCGCCCTACTGCGTCACCCGGGAGCTGTTGGCCGCGGCGGGGGAACAGGCTGTGTTCATGCACTGCCTGCCGGCGTTTCACGATTTGAAAACCGGCATTGGCCGGGAAATGGGCCAGAAATTCGGCCGGGATTGCATGGAGGTCACCGACGAGGTGTTCGAATCCAAGCGCTCTTTGGTGTTCGATCAGGCGGAAAACCGCATGCATACCATCAAGGCGGTCATGGCCGCCACGCTGTAAGGGGAAAAGCAATGAAGAAGGCATATCTGGTGCTGGAAAACGGCGAAATATTTCAGGGCTGGCGCTTCGGCGGCGCGGGAGAGGCCCTGGGGGAAGCGGTGTTTACCACCGGCATGGGCGGTTATCTGGAGACCCTGACCGACCACAGCTACGCCGGACAGATCATCCTGCAAACCTTCCCGCTCATTGGTAATTATGGTGTGATTCCCGAGGATTTTGAGGGAAAATGCGCCGCCCGGGGCTATGTGGTGCGCCATCTGTGCGATACGCCCTCCAATTTTCGCAGCCAGGGAAATCTGGGGGATTTGCTGGAAAAATGGAACATTCCCGGCGTCTGCGGCGTGGATACCCGGCGGATCACCCGCATTTTGCGGGAACAGGGCGTGATGAACGCCTGCATCTGCGATGCGGTTCCGGAAAATCTGGATTTTCTGAAGGCCTATCGGGTGGATCATCCGGTGGCAAAGGTCTCCTGCACGAAGAAAACGGAATATCCGGCGGTGGGACAGGAGCGCTTCCGGGTAACGCTGATTGATTATGGCGCGAAGAAGAATATCCTCCGCAGCCTGTGCAGCCGGGGCTGCCGGGTGACGGCGGTGCCGTGGGATACCTCCGCCGAGGAAATTCTGGCGGACAATCCCGACGGCGTGATGCTTTCCAACGGCCCGGGCGATCCCCAGGACAACGCCGGATGCGTGCGGGTCATCGGGGCTCTTTTGGGTAAGGTGCCCATTTTCGGCATCTGCCTGGGGCATCAATTGACGGCCCTGGCCATGGGCGGCGATACGGTGAAATTAAAATACGGCCACCGGGGCGCCAATCAGCCGGTGACGGATCTGGCCCGGGGGCGCACCTATATGACCAGCCAGAACCACGGATACGCGGTGGTGGGCGAAAGCCTGACGGGCCGGGGCGTGGTGACCCATATCAACGCCAACGACGGCACCTGCGAGGGCGTGGAATATCCGGGACTGGATTGCTTCACGGTGCAATTCCACCCGGAGGCCTGCGCCGGCCCCAGGGATACGGAATTTTTGTTCGATCAGTTTATGCAGAAGATGGGAGGACGGAAGCATGCCTAAGGACAAGAGCATACGCAAGGTGCTGGTCATCGGTTCCGGCCCCATCGTCATCGGCCAGGCGGCGGAATTCGATTACGCCGGGGCCCAGGCCTGCCGGGTGCTGCGGGAGGAAGGAGTCAACGTGGTGCTGGTCAATTCCAACCCCGCCACCATCATGACCGACCGGCATCTGGCGGACGAAATCTATCTGGAGCCTCTGAACGCCGAAACCGTCGCCCGCATTCTGGAAAAGGAACGGCCGGACGGGCTGCTGGCGGGTCTGGGCGGCCAGACGGGGCTGACCATCGCCATGCAGCTTTCCCGGGACGGCACGCTGGAGCGCTGCGGCGTACGGCTGCTGGGTTCGGACATGCAGGCCATCCAGACGGCGGAGGACCGGGAGCTTTTCCGCAACGCCATGCAGCGCATCGGCCAGAAGGTGGTGCCATCGGATGTGGCGGAGGATTTGGAAACCGCGCTGGAAATCGCCGAAAGCATCGGCTATCCGGTGATCGTGCGCCCGGCGTACACCTTGGGCGGCGCAGGAGGCGGCATTGCGGAAGATCCGGCCCAGCTGCGGGAAATCGCCGCCAACGGGCTGGAGCTTTCCCCCATTACCCAGGTGCTGGTGGAAAAATGCATCGCGGGATGGAAGGAAATCGAATTTGAAACCATGCGGGACGGCGCGGGCAACGTGGTGGCGGTGTGCTCCATGGAAAACGTGGACCCTGTGGGCGTGCATACCGGCGATTCCATCGTGGTGGCCCCGGCGCTGACCCTTTCCAACCGGGAATATCAAATGCTTCGCAGCGCTTCTCTGGACATTATTTCCGCCATCGGCATCGTAGGCGGCTGCAACTGCCAGTTTGCGCTGGATCCTGAGAGCATGGATTATGCGGTCATCGAAGTCAATCCCAGGGTTTCCCGGTCCTCGGCCCTGGCTTCCAAGGCCACCGGTTATCCCATCGCAAAGATTTCCACCCGCATCGCCCTGGGCTATACCCTGGACGAGATGAAAAATGATATTACCGGCAAAACCTGCGCCTGCTTCGAGCCCGCGCTGGATTATTGCGTGGTGAAGCTGCCCAAGTGGCCCTTCGACAAATTCGCGGGTTCCGGCCGGAAGCTGGGCACCCAGATGAAGGCCACCGGCGAGGTAATGGCCATTGGCCAGAATTTCGAAAGTGCGCTGATGAAGGCTATCCGCGGAGCGGAAATTTCCCTGAACAGCCTGAACGCCAGGCCTCTGACCGACGAGACGCTGCGAGTTCGGCTGACCAAGCAGGACGACCGGCGCATTTTCACCGTGTTCGAGGCGCTGAAAAGCGGCATCAGCGTGGAAGAAATTCATCAGATTACCAAAATCGACGAATGGTTCCTGTGCAGGCTGCTGCACATGGCGGAATTCGAAGGCCGCCTTTCCGGAGGCCTGACCCCGGCGCTCTATGCCGAGGCCCGGGAAATGGGTTATCCCGACGACGCCATCCGCGCCCTTTCCGGGGCGAAGGAAATGCCTGAAATTCCCTGGTCGTACGCCATGGTGGACACCTGCGCCGGGGAATTCGACGCACAGACCCCGTATTTTTATTCCACAGCCAATGCGGACTGCGAGGCCAGAAGCTTCCCCCGCAGCGGCAAGCCCGTGGTGCTGGTGCTGGGCTCGGGGCCCATCCGCATCGGTCAGGGCATCGAATTCGATTACAGCTGTGTTCATTGCGTGTGGACCCTGCGGGAAATGGGCTACGACGTGGTGATGGTCAACAACAACCCCGAAACCGTCTCCACGGATTACGACACCGCCGACCGGCTGTATTTCGAGCCGCTGACCCCTCAGGACGTGTGGAGCATCGTGCAGGTGGAAAAGCCCATCGGCGCGGTGGTGGCCTTCGGCGGGCAGACGGCCATTCGACTGACGAATTTCCTGGACAAAATGGGGCTGCCCATTCTGGGCACCTCCGCCGAAGGTATCGACATTGCGGAAGACCGGGCCCGGTTCGACGCGCTGCTGGAGAAATTCGGCTTTTCCCGGCCCAGCGGCATGGGCGT
>CACXHB010000119.1 GCA_902767315.1 uncultured Eubacteriales bacterium | reverse complement strand
GGCGGCCTGCCCGATGGGAAGACCCGGCGCAGGGTGCTGCTGAACGCCCTGCCCGCTACGGTCAATTCGGTAATCCTCTGCTGCACCATGGGCTTTTCTCTGGCGCTGGCCTCCGGCGACGGCGGAAATACCATGGCCGCCGTGTCCGTGGCTTCGAAGCTCTATTCCGTGGTGGTGTCCATCGTCAGCGCCCTGGCCTATAGCCTGCAGCCCTTCATCGGCTACCACTTTGGCGCGGGAAAATACGTCCGACTGCGGCGGGGCATGGTCGCTTCCCTCTGCGCGGGCACGGTTTTCTGTCTGGCGGGGGCGGCGGTGTTCCTTGCGGCGGGCGGCCCGCTGATGGGCCTGTTTACCCGGGACGCGGCGCTGATTGCCCAGGGCCGGCAGATGCTCCGCTGCCTGTGCGTGGGGCTGCCGGTAGCGGCGCTGCAGATGAGCGCCCTGAGCTATCTGTCCGCCACAGGGAAGGCTGTCAGCGCGCTGATCGTCTCCCTGTGCCGGCAGGTGGTGATTTTCCTGCCCATGGTGGGCGTTTTGAACCACTTCTTCGGCTTTGTGGGGCTGGCGCTGGCGTATCCGGTGACGGACGTGCTTTCTACCGTTCCCGCGCTGATACTGTGCGCCCGGGATCGGAAGCTGTATGCCCGCAAGGCGGCTCAGGCCTGATAGAGCACGTAATCCAGCGCCTCCCGCCGGAAACCCGCCTGCTGCAAAAGCGCCGGCGCGGCGGGGGGAAATTCCTTCACGCAGACGCGGGTCTTTCCCCAGAACACCCGGCGGCCGGTAAAGGCCCGGGCAAAGCATTCCAGGGCCTGGGAATCGTCTTCAAACAGCCGGAGCACAGCCCCCTGACGTTCGAAAACGCACACGGGCACGCCGCCCCGCAGCACCACCGCCGTGCCGGGCACGATGAGAAATTCCCGACCGGGCCGATGCTTCAGAAGTTTTCCCCAAAGCTGGGCCGGATCCACGGCGTTGAGACACACGTATTCCCCGGAATCTCGTTCCAGCGCCGCACGCACCCGATCCAGATCATCGGCGTAGACAAACTGCGCCCCGGACAGTCCGGATACGAAATATCCCCGGCGCATTTTCCCGGCAAGCTCCAGACTCCGCAGCTTTTCCAGCGCCGCGGGCCAGGAGAGATTTCCGCAGGTTTCCCGGCAGAGAATGGGGCAGAGGTTCAATTGCCGGTCCATGGCCTCTTCCAGCGTCAGGGAACGTTCCCGACAGGCCCGTTCCCAGCGGCCCATGGACACGCTGGCGTTTCCGCCCTGCAGCAGTCTTCTCACCGGGCCGAAGCCGTCCTGACGCGCCCAGCCCTTTTCCGCCAGCCGCTGCAGAATCGGCGTAACGGCCAGTCCCCCCAGCCGCCGGGCAAGGGCGGTATCGAACTGTGCGCCGCCTTTTTCCAGGGCGGAAAGCACCAGCGCTTCCTCCGGAGAAGCGGCGGCAGCGTCGGTGTACGCGTCGAAGTCCAGCGCATCCACCGGCAGAAATTTCACCCGGGGCTTGCCGGGCTCCCCGGACAGTACCCAGACCCACTGGCCCTGGGAAAGCAGCTGATCCAGCGTTTCCGGCCGATAGCCGGGCACACGCCGGGGGAAAATGATCTCCTCCCATTGGGCGGCGGGGGCTTCCAGCCCGGCAAGGGCGGAAATCGCCCCGGCAAGGCGCGTCTGCGCGTCCCCTGCGGGTTCCGCGGCGGCGGCCATCCACCGGGCCAGGCGTTCCGGCGCGGCGGTGTGAATCTCATCCCGGCGGCGGCGCAAGGTCAGCCGCTGGGCGGCGGCGTATACGTCCGGGTGCACGAAAGTGTCCTCAAAGGGAACCGCTTCTCCCCGGGCGCACAGGCGATTCAGAAGGTTTCGCGCCGTTTCTTCCGGCAGGGCGTAACGCTGGGCCACCGAGGCGGCCGTCTGCGGCCCCCGGTAGCGCAAAAGTCGCCGCAGAATAGCCTCTGTTGGCCCGTCGGCATAGGCGGGGGCATGCTCCTGGGCAATCCACAGCCCGGGTTCGATATACATGGCCCGGCCCGCCGCGGCCAGCTCCTCCAGCCATTGGGCAGGCGCGTCGATTTCCCCGGGGGCCAGGTCGCCTTCCGTCATCAAAAGCGTATGCAGCTGTTCAGGGTTTTCCAGCTTCCGGGCGTGTTCATATTTTTCCGCCAGCGCCTGCGCGTCCGGGGCGATGCCCTCCAGCCGGCGGCGCACTTCCGCATCCGCGGCGGCGGGAATGGGGGATTCGTACATCATTTCCGCTTCCACCTGACGGCGCAGGGGCAGCGCCATGGGGGAGGGCTGGCGGGTGTGCAGCTCCACCACCCGGATTTCTCCGGCGGCAATGGCGGAAAGCACCCATGCTGCGCCCTCCATGTCCAGATAATCCTCCCGGCATTCCCGGCCGGCTTCCCAGATGAGCGGGTGGTTTTCCTGCCCCACGGCGGCGGAGAGGGATTCCGCGCCCCGCAGCCGCTGCACCCACAGGGGATTGCGGCCGTTTTTTCCCGCGCCCATCATGCCGGCGCGGGCCGCGGCGTATCGGAAGGCCATGGAGAAAACGCTCTCTCCCGGCAAAAGAGCTTCCAATAGCGCGGGGGCGTTTTGGACGTTCAGAGATTGCAAAAGGCCCTGGGGCAGTTCTCTGTTTCCCAGCACGTACAGCAAAATGCCGCTGTCGTCGTCGTAGCCGCGCACGTCCAGCCCGATTTTTTCCTGAGCGGCATGGCGCAGCAAAATGGCCAGCGCATGGTTCACCCGTGCGCCGAATACGGAGTGAATCATCAATTGATGATCTCCGGCGCTGTCGGCGAAGTGTTCCGCCAATATGGTTTTATCATCCGGCAGGCAGCCGGTGGCTTCCATCTGCCGGCGCAGTACGCGTTTTACGGTTTCGCGAGCGTCCGGCGTCAGGGGAAAGGCCTTCAGGCAGCTGTCGATGCGCTCTTCCGCCATGGCGGCGTTCATTTCGCCCAGCCATTTTCCGTAAAGCCGGCCGGTTTCCAGGGGCCTGCCCATGGAATCGCCCTTCCAGAAGGGCGAACGGGCCCCCTCCGGCGTGGCGGGGGTGACGATTACCCGGTCTCGGGTAATTTCCTGAATGCGCCAGGCAAAGGCCCCCAGCAGGAATTTATCCCCCAGCCGGGCCTCGAAAACATATTCCTCGTCCAGTTCCCCCAGCCGGGTGCCGTCCTCCAGCGTCACGGCGTACCAGCCCCGGTCGGGAATGGTGCCCACGTTGGAAAAGGCCAGCATCCGGGTGTATCGATCCCCGGAGACCTGGCCGTGGATTCGATCGTACAGCAGCCGCGGGCGCACGGGCAGATCCCGGGCGTGTTCGAAATCTCCCGCCAGCATTTCCAGCACGGATTCCAGCTTTTCCCGGGTGAGATTCCGATAGGGCCACGCGCCCCGGGCCAGCGAAAGGGCTTCGTCTGCGGTGTAATCCCCGGCGGCGGCCATGGAGATCAGGTGCTGGGCCAATACGTCCAGCCCAAGCTGAGGAATGTGCGCAGATTCGATGCGTTTCTCACTGGCACCCCGGGCGGCCAGCGCCGCGTCCAGGCAGTCTGCCTCGGTTTTGGGATAGATGGTCAGCCGGCTGATTCGCCCCGGGCCGTGGCCGGCGCGTCCCGCCCGCTGCAGGGCCCCGGAGATGCTCCTGGGCGCGCCGATTTGCAAAACCAGATCGATTTCGCCCACGTCGATGCCCAGTTCCATGGAGGAGGTGCAGCAAAGCACCTGAATTTCGCCCCGGCGCAGCTGCTGTTCCGCTTCCAGACGCTGTTCCCGGGAAACGCAGCCGTGATGGGTCAGGGCAATCCGCGCCCCGGCGGCGGCGTTAATCCCCTGAGCCAGCTTTTCCGCCTGAGCCCGGCCGTCTACGAAAGCCAGAATGGTGCGGCAATGGGCGGTGTGTTCCACAATTCGCTGGGCCAGCGCCGGCCAGACGCTGTGCTCCGGCAGGGAGCGCAGGTCCTTTTCCGGCAATTCCACCTGCACCTCCAGCCCCTTTTCCATGGGCGGCGCGACGATTTCCGCCCCGCGGCCGCCGGTGAGGAAAGAAACCGCCGCTTCCATGGGCCGCACCGTGGCGGACAGGGCGATGCGCTGCAGCCGCTTTCCACACAGCGCGTCCAGCCGTTCCAGAGACAGGGCCAGATGCATGCCCCGCTTGGAATCCATCAGCGCGTGCAGTTCGTCCACGATGACGCACTGAAGGCTGGAGAGCATCCGCCGGCCCTTTTCCGAGGTCAGCAGAAGATACAGGGATTCCGGCGTGGTGATGAAAATCTGCGGGGGATGCTTGGCCTGCCGGGCGCGTTCTGCGGCGGGAGTGTCCCCGGTGCGCACGGCGGCCTGCACCTTCTGTTCCAGCCCCAGACCCTCTAACGGTCGGCGAAGGTTTTCCCGGATGTCGTTGCCCAGGGCCTTCAGGGGCGAAAGGTAGAGAATCCGCATGCCCTCCGGGGTATTTTCCTCCCGGGAAAGGGCGTCCAGAAAATAGAGAAAGGCCGTAAGGGTTTTGCCTGTGCCGGTGGGCGCAGAAATCAGCACGTCGCCGCCCCGGGCGATGGCGTGCCAACCCTGCGCCTGTACCGGCGTAGGTTCCCCTATGGCCGATGCAAACCACTGTTTTGTTTTTTCAGAAAAGAAATCTGGCAGCATGAAAGACCCCGGTTACATCATATCGTATACATATTTCGCCACTTTGAATGCGCTGTCCAGATCCCGGTAATTCTGCTGATTTTCGCTGATCTGCTTTAATTGAGCGCAATCGTCGGCCAACAGGCCGGCCATGCACTGAGCCAGCTGTTCCGGCTCCTGACAGATGACCCCCAGGCCGTGGGCTTCCGCGAAGAGGGGATTGTCCTGTTCCTGCCCCGGCAGCGCCCCGGTGAGCACCATGGGAATGCCCATGACGATGGCTTCGAACATGCAGTTGGGACTGGCCCGGAGTATGGCCACGTCCGCCAGGCTGTATTCGCTTTCCATGTCCGTCACAAAGCCCAGAATGCGCATCCGGTCGGAATATTTGATGCCGAACTTGGCCTCCAGTTTTTCCCGGAGCTTTTCGTTGCTGCCGCAGATCACCGTCAATTGCACATCGGTTTCCCGCATCAGCGTCCGGGCGAATTCCTCGATTTCTCCCGCGCCGCCGCCGCCTGCGGTCATCAAACAGCGCATGGGCCGGTTTGTGGGATATTTCCGGGGCCCGCGGTTCCGGGCGGCTTTGCAGAACTGCCCCCGGGTGGGAAAGCCGATGGTAATCAGCTTTTCTTCCGGCATGCCCAGCTCCACGGAGCGATCGAAGGCCTCTTTGGTGGGGCAGATGATCTTGGCCACCCGCACGTCGCACCAGGCGGAATGGATGTTCACCAGATCCGCCTCCAGACACACCACGGGAATGTTCAGCCCGTTGCGCTCCAGCGCGTCGATGACCGAGCCCACGAACATGGGGTGCACGCTGAGAATCAGGTCCGGCTGCGTGGCGCGAACGTAGCGCACCAGCCGCTTCTGCACCAGATACCCCATGTTGTGGGGCACGAAATCCCCCACCTGGGTGGCCTCGAAGGCCGCCTTCCAGATGAACTTGGCCCGGCGGGTGATGACGTTATAAATTTTGGAATTGGTAACGCCCTGCCTGCCCATGAAAATGAAGCCGTCCACCACGTCCACGGTGAGGTCCTTCATGCGCTCGAAGTGCTCCATCAGCGCCTCGGCAATGGACATATGTCCCCGGCCGGTATATTGGGAGGTGAGGAGCATGATTTTGCCCATTTATGCCTCCCCTTCCCGAGCGAAGGCGGGAATATCGCCCACGCCGTCCAGCACGTAGGTGGGCCGGTAGGGATATTTGTGCAAATCCTCCCGGGAAGTTACGCCGGAGAGCACCAGGACGGTATCCATCTGGGCCTCGATGCCGGCGATGATGTCGGTGTCCATCCGGTCGCCGATGATGACGGTATCCTCGCTGTGCACCCCCAGCCGCTTCTGGGCGTGGCGCATCATCAGGGGATTGGGCTTGCCCACGAAATAGGCCTTTTTGCCGCTGGTCATTTCGATGGGGGAAATCAGCGCGCCGGTGGCCGGGGCGATGCCGCCCTCCACCGGGCCGGTTACGTCGGGATTGGCGCCGATGAGCTTGGCGCCGTTGCGTACCAGATGCGCTGCCCGCAGAATTTTTTCGTAACTGTAGCTGGGCGTTTCGCCCACCACCACGTAATCAGGGTTTACGTCGTTCATGGAGAAGCCCGCGTCGTACATGGCGCCCACCAGACCGGGTTCGCCGATGACATAGGCCGAGCCGCCGGGACACTGGCTTTTCAGGAAGCTGGCCGTGGCCAAGGCGGAGGTGTAAAAATGCTCCTCGCCCACGTCCAGCCCCAGCCGCAGCAGCTTCTGCCGCAGTTCTCGGGGAGAGCGTTCGGAGGAATTGGTCAGGAAGATATATCTCTTTTCGTGCTCGTTGAGCCAGGCGACGAATTCCTTCACGCCCGGGAGCAGAAGATTTCCGTGGTAAATGACGCCGTCCATGTCGCTGATAAAGGCCTGTTTTCCAAGAAGCTCTTTCATTTGATTTGTCCTTTCGTTTCATGCTTTGTCGGGTCACAGGCATATTATACCGTATCCGGCAGGATTTTGGAAGAGAAAACTTTTCACCGACGGCGGAATCTGGTATAATAGAGAATAGAAAGAAAAACCAGGAGGTTTTTTATGAATACCGTTGAATTGATTCGCAAAAAACGCTTCGGCGGCGAATTGACTGAGCAGGAAATTCGCGATTTTATAAAGGGCGTTACTACCGGGGAAATCGCCGATTATCAGATTTCGGCCATGCTCATGGCCATCTGCATGGCGGGCATGTCCGACCGGGAGACCCTGGCGCTGACGCTGGCCATGGAAAAATCCGGACAGATCCTGAGCCTGAAGGACATTCCCGGGGTGAAGGCGGACAAGCATTCCACCGGCGGCGTGGGGGATACCACCACGCTGATTCTGGTGCCCCTGGTGGCGGCCTGCGGGGTAAAAATGGCCAAGATGTCCGGCCGGGGGCTGGGCTTTACCGGCGGCACGCTGGATAAACTGGAATCCATCCCGGGGTTCCGGGTGGAATTGCCCATCGAGGACTTCAAACGCCAGGTGCGGGAAATCGGCTGCGCCGTGGTGGGACAGAACGCCGACCTGGCGCCGGCGGACAAGGTGCTTTACGCCCTGCGGGACGTGACCGGCACGGTGGACTGCATGCCCCTGATCGTCTCCTCCATTCTTTCGAAAAAGCTGGCCGCGGGCTGCGACGTGGTGGTGCTGGACGTGAAATACGGCTCCGGCGCGCTGGCGGGAGACGCCCGGCAGGCCAAGGAGCTGGCGGAATTTATGGTGCGCCTGGGCTCCATGAGCGGACGGAAGTTCTCCGCCCTGGTTACGGGCATGGAGCAGCCCCTGGGGGCATATGTGGGCAATGCCCTGGAGGTGGAAGAGGCCATTCAGGTGCTTTCCGGCCAGGCACAGGGAGATTTGAAAACCGTGGCGCTGGAACTGGGCGCGTATATTCTGCGCAACGCCGGCGCGGTAAAATCCGTGCAGGAGGGCCGCGCCCTTCTGAACCGCAAGCTCAACAGCGGCGAGGGGCTCAAAAAGCTGGCGGCCATGATCCAGGCCCAGGGCGGCGACCCCCGGGTGGTGTACGATACCTCTCTGCTGCCCAAGGCCCAGACGAAGCTGGAGGTCAAATCCTTCAAAAGCGGCTATCTTTCTCAGGTGGCCACCAATCGCATCGGCGAAGCCGCCAAGCTTCTGGGCGCGGGCCGGGAAAAGAAGACGGACGTGATCGATCCCGCGGTGGGTATCATTGTGAAAAAGCGCATTGGCGACGCCGTGGAGGTGGGCGATGTGCTCTGTCAGGTCTTTGCCAATCCCGCTTCCGATGCGGACGGCGCATTGCACCTGCTCAACGGCGCGTTTACCGTTTCGGCGGAAAAACCGGAGATCCCGCCGCTGATTGAATATGTGGTGGAATAAGGGCCTGAAGCGGGCGTTTGTTACGAAAGAAGGGGCGCTTCGGGGCCCATGGCTGACGCTTTTGCTGGTGGCGGGCTGGTATGCGCTGATGCTGGGGACCACGTACGCGTTTTCGCACCTGTGCGACGCGCTGATGCGGAGCTGGGGGGTTACCACCCTGAACCTTTCCCTGGCCCCCAAAGGCGTGCAATATCTGGCCCGGCAATACCTGCGCCTTTCGGGAATCCTGGGCAACCTGCTGTTTGCGCTGTGCTGCTGGCTTTTAATGCGAAAGTGCCGGCGGAAGCAGCACCTTTTGCCCGCGTCTCTGGCGTTTCCGGCGGGGGCGGCGGCCGCGGCGCTAACGGCGGGACTGTTCCTTCTCACGGACAGCATGCGCGTAAATACCGCCCGGGCCAATTGGAACGGGGACGTGCCCACACTGCTGGCGGTTTTGCTGGCCGCGTCTCTGGCAGAGGCGCTGGCGGCAAGGGGAGTCCTGCTTTTCTGGCCGCAGGGCAAATTCCGGCGGCTTCGGGGTTACGTCCTGGCCACCGCAGCGTCCTTTGTGATGACCGGCGTGTATGGGCTTGCCCCGGTGGGCTGGCTGAACGGCGTGCTGATTTCCCTGCTGCTGTGCGCCCTGGCGGAAAAATTCGGCTGGCTGAGCACGGCGCTTCTGCGGACGGGCTGGCGCTGGGTCAGCGTTGCGGTGCTGGGCTTTCCCGGCGGGGGCTGCATTCCGGTGTGGAGCCTGTATGCCCTTTCGGAAAAGGCGCTCACCGGCGGGAATGGCGGTCTGATGTGCGGATTGTGGGTAACGATCCTGTGCCTTGGCGGATTGACGCTGGTTTTCCGGCGGGAAATCATTTACTTTTTCCGGGAAAAGAAGTATACTAAAAGAACAAAGACAAAAGCGAACGGGAGTGAAAGATCATGAAAATTGCAAGATATATCGATCATGCCATTCTGAAGCCCGGCATGACCCATCAGGAAATCGTATCGGCGGTGCAGTCCGGCATTGATCTGGGAGTTTACAGCGTCTGCATGCATCCCAGGGACGTGGCGCTGGCGGCGCAGATGTGTCGGGGCACCGACACCCTGGTCAGCGCGGTGGTGGACTTCCCCCATGGCGCGGGCGGATGCGCGGTAAAGCGGGCCATCGCCGAATACGCCCTGGATCAGGGAGCCCTGGAACTGGACATGGTGATGAACTATTCCGCGGCCCGCAGCGGCGATTGGGACACGGTGAAGCGGGAAATTCAGGCAGTGGTGAGCCTGGCCCATCCCCGGGGAGCGCTGGTGAAGGTGATTTTTGAAACCAGCGAGCACACCGAGGAAAGCATCCGCAAGGGCGTTGAAATCTGCATCGAAGCGGGTGCGGATTTCGTGAAGACCTCTACCGGCTTCTCCAGCAAGGGAGCCACCGTTGAAGCGGTTTCCGCCATGCTGGATCAGGCCCAGGGCCGCATTCAGGTGAAGGCCTCTGGCGGCATTCGGGATTACGCGGGCGCAAAGCTGTATGTGGACATGGGCGTGAAGCGCCTGGGCATCGGCTTCTCAGGCAGCGCCGTGGTCTGCACCGGGGAAGGGGAAAACGCCGAAAATTACTGATCACATCAGAAATCGCAAGGGAAAATAACAGCGCCGGGATTGACGGAAAATCCCGGCGTTATTATAATAAAAACGACACAAGATGTGCATAAAAATGCACGAATAATGGGAAACGGAGGGAATTATGTTTCAGATTATTCATAAAAGGGAACTCAACGCCCAGACCACCATGCTGGACGTGAAGGCCCCCGCAGTGGCCCGGCGGGCAAAGCCCGGGCAGTTTATCATACTGCGCGTAGATGAAAACGGAGAGCGGATTCCCCTGACCATCGCCGGCTGCAATCAGGACGAAGGCACGGTGAAGATTATTTTCCAGAAGGTGGGCGCCACCACCCGGCGGCTGGGGCTGCTGGAAGAGGGCCAGAGCATTCTGGATTTCGTGGGTCCCCTGGGCCGGGAAAGTGAATTCGGCGACGTGGCCGGAAAACGGGTGGCCGTTATCGGCGGCGGACTGGGCATTGCCATCGCCTATCCCCAGGCGGCGGCGCTGCATGCCCTGGGCGCGAAGGTGGACATGATTGTGGGCTTCCGCAGCATGGATCTGGCCATTTTGATGGACGAATTGCAGAACGCCTGCACCAATCTCATCGTCATGACCGACGACGGTTCTAACGGCCACAAGGGCTTTGTCACCACCGCCCTGGAAGAGCAATTGAAGGCGGGGGCGGATTATCAGCGGGTGATCGCCATCGGCCCCATGCCCATGATGCGGGCGGTGTGCGAACTGACCCGGCCCTACGGCATTCAAACCATTGTGAGCATGAACCCCATCATGATCGACGGCACCGGCATGTGCGGCGGCTGTCGGCTCACCGTGGGCGGCGAAACGAAATTCGCCTGTGTGGACGGCCCGGAATTCGATGGCCATCTGGTGGATTTCGACGAGGCCATGAAGCGCAGCCGCATGTATCGGGACCAGGAAAAAATCAGCATGGAGAAGCACTTCTGCAATCTCACGGGGGAGGCGCGATAGCATGGACGTGACCAAGAAACATCCCGCCCGGGAACAGCGGCCGGAAGATCGGGTGCGCAATTTCAGCGAGGTTTCCCTGGGTTATGATGAAGAAACCGCCCTGGCGGAGGCGCAGCGCTGTCTGCATTGCAAAAACAGCCCCTGCATGTCCGCCTGTCCGGTGAATGTGAATATTCCGGATTTCATCGCCCTGGTAAAGGAGAAAAAATATCTGGAGGCGTACGATGTGATTCGCGCCACCAGCGCCCTGCCCGCCATCTGCGGCCGGGTCTGTCCCCAGGAAAATCAGTGCGAATCCAAATGCGTCCGGGGCATTAAGGGCGAAAGCGTGGGCATCGGCCGGCTGGAGCGCTTCGTGGCGGATTACGCCATGGACCACGGCGCACAGGAAACGGACCTCATTCCGGAAAACGGCGTAAAGGTGGCCGTGATCGGCTCCGGCCCCGCGGGCCTGTCCTGCGCGGGGGATCTGCGGCGCAGGGGCTATGCCGTCACGGTGTTCGAAGCGCTGCATACGCCCGGCGGCGTGCTGGTGTACGGCATTCCGGAATTCCGTTTGCCTAAGAAACTGGTGCGGGCGGAAATCGCCAAACTGGAGAAAATGGGCGTGGAGATTCGCACGGATACCGTGGTGGGCCGCACGGTGACCCTGGACGAATTGCTGGAAGAGGAGGGCTTTGCGGCGGCGTTTATCGGCTCCGGCGCGGGGCTGCCCCGGTTCCAGGGCATTCCCGGGGAAAATCTGAACGGCGTTTATTCCGCCAACGAATTCCTCACCCGGGTCAACCTGATGCGCGCCTATGATTTCCCCAACAGCGATACCCCCGTGCGCTGCGGCAAGCGCGTGGCGGTGGTAGGCGGCGGCAACGTGGCCATGGACGCCGCCCGGTGCGCCCTGCGTCTGGGTGCGGAAGAGGTTTCCATCGTTTACCGGCGCAGTCAGGCGGAAATGCCCGCCCGACAGGAGGAAATCCATCATGCCGCGGAAGAGGGCGTGCGCTTTTGCATGCTCACCAACCCTGTGCGCATTCTGGGGGACGCGGACGGCGCGGTGCAGGGCATGGAATGCGTGTCCATGGAGCTGGGCGAGCCCGACGCTTCCGGAAGGCGGCGGCCGGTGCCCAAGGCCGGCAGCGAGCACGTGCTGGACGTGGATACGGTGATTATCGCCATCGGCAATTCCCCCAACCCCCTGATTCGCAACACCACCCCCGGCCTGGAAACCACCCGTTGGGGCGGCATTGTGGTGCAGGAGGAGACCATGGAAACCAGCCGGGAAAACGTCTATGCCGGCGGCGACGCGGTAACCGGCGCGGCCACGGTGATTCTGGCCATGGGCGCGGGCAAGGCGGCCGCCCGGGCCATCCATGAAAAGCTGGGAAAATCGTAAATTAGCGAGGCCTTGACGCCTCATAAAGCGTCCGTTTAGCGCATTCTTGGCGAAAACGGACGCTTTTGTTCCATAAAGATTGGAAAATAGCGGAAAGCATCTTTCCAGCGCTTTAGCGGGGAAAGCGGATATAATGATTGCAGTTCGGCAAAAATCCACAGAAAGAAGGATGCAATCCTATGAAGCTTCAACCCACGCAGGCGTATCTGGAGGCGCGGAAGGAATTTATCAACTGCTGGTGCATGTGTCTGATCGGTCTGGGCGTGCCCATTGTGCTGGCCTTTAAGGAATGGCTGCCCATCATGCGGGCCGAAAAGAAGAAAATGCTGGAACAGGCCCGTCAGAACGGCTAATTACATAAAATCAAAACAGACTTCGGTTTATGATGCCGAAGTCTGTTTTCTATCTCAGATTCTGCGCCGAACGGCGAGCATCATGGGCGGCTGATTGGGCTGGTTCAGATACGCCTTCAGCAGCACGTCGTATGCCTGGGGATTCAGGCCCCGGGCCCATTCCAGCAGTGCGTCCCGCTCCCGGGCGCCTTCCGGATGACCGGGATAGATGCAAATGGTCATCAATCCACCGGGCTTCAGCAGCTCCGCGCCGGCGGCAACGGCCTGCAGGGTGGTGTCGCAAAGGGTGGTGACGGTCTTTTCGCCTCCCGGCAGCCAGCCGAGGTTGAACACTACCGCGTCCACCGGAGCGTCCACATATTCCGCCATGTGCTGATGTCCCTGGCAAATCAGCGTCGCCCGGGCGGCGCAGCCGTGCTCTTCCAGCCGGGCGCGGGTGTTTTCCACGGCGGTGGGCTGCACGTCAAAGGCGTAGACATGCCCGGTTTCGCCCACCAACCCGCAAAGCCACAGGGTATCGTGCCCGTTGCCCATGGTGGCGTCCACCGCCCGGGCCCCGGGAAACAGTGCCCTTTCAATCATTTCTCTGGCCCAGTGCCGGGCGCTTTTCAAATCCTCCGACATAGCTTCCTCCGGTAAGAAAATTTGATCTGATGCGTTCTTATTATAACATAAACCCCATGCGCTGCCTATGAAAATTTGCAATCTCCAAAACAGACTTTGACATATAAAATCAAAGTCTGTTTTGAATTATACTGACAGGGGAATAGCTTTTGCCCGGGAATTCTGATAAATTGGGAATACAACAACGCTTCGGCGGCGAAGGGAGGAATTTTGCATGAAAAACAATGAGATCACTGCTTCTGTATTTGCAAAAAGGACGAGAAAAGGAGAATTTTCATGCGAAAGAATTCGGAAAAGAACCGGCAGGCCTCCCCGGGAAGCGATTGGGAAAGGGGACGCGTCGCCGCGGTGCATCGGGAACGGTTTGAACTGTGGACGCAGACCGGGAGCGTATATGCCCGGATGAAGCGGGGTTTGCGGCTCAGCGGTCAGGACATGCCCACCGTAGGAGATGTGGTGTTTTTCAGCGGCGGTTCCGGGGGCGACGGGGTGATTCAGCAAATCGCGCCCCGCAGCAGCTTTTTCGCCCGGCTGGATACCTGGCACGGGACCCGGCAGGCGGTGGCGGCCAATTTCGATTGGGTGCTGATTGCGACTTCCCTGAACGAGGAGCTGAATTTGAACCGGCTGCAGCGGTATCTGGCCCAGGCGGAGGAAAGCGGCGGCAAGCCGGCATTTCTTCTGACCAAAGCGGACCTGGCCACGCCGGAGGAAATCGCCCGGCAGAGGGCGCGGGTGCAGGCCATGGCGGGGGACGCGCCGGTTCTGGTGCTCAGCGCCGGCACGGCCACGGGGCTGGAGGCACTGGAAGCGCTGCTTCAGCCGGGACAGTGGGCGGTGCTGCTGGGGTCTTCCGGGGTGGGAAAATCCAGCCTGATCAACGCGCTGACAAAGGACACAGTGATGAAAACTGGCGAAATTCGGGTAAAGGACGCCCACGGGCGGCATACCACCGTGCATCGGCAGGCAGTGCGACTGCCCTGGGGCGCGGTGCTGATGGACACCCCGGGCATGCGGGAATTGGCCCTGTGGGACAGCGCGGAGGGTGTGGCGGCCGCTTTTCCGGAGATTGCCGCCGCCGCGGAAGCCTGTCGGTTTCGCGATTGCAGCCATACCGGCGAACCCGGCTGCGCAGTGCTTCAGGGGATTCAGGCGGGAGAACTGGATCCGGTTCGGGTAAAGAATTATCAGAAGCTGCTGGCGGAGGCAAAGAGAACGCGGGCCATCGCCCATCGAAAAAAGAAATAAACCAAAGCGCGCCTTTCCCCATTCAGCGGGGGAAGACGCGCCGATTTTTACGTTATCAGAGCAGCAGCTCGGCGATTTGCACGGTATTGGTGGCCGCGCCCTTGCGAATCTGGTCGCCGCAGCACCACAGCGCCAGGCCGTTTTCGAACACCAGGTCGTCCCGGATGCGGCCCACGAACACCGTGTCCTGATTGCTGGTGTCCAGAGGCATGGGGTAAACGTCATGAGCCAGATCGTCCACCAGACGGCAGCCGGGGGCGGCGGCGATGGCGGAGCGGGCCTCTTCCACGGAAATTTTCCGCTGGGTTTCCAGGCTGACGGAAATGGAATGAGAGCGCATCACCGGCACCCGAACGCAGGTGCAGGTGACCTTCATTTCCGGCAGATGCAGAATTTTTCGGCCCTCGTTTTGCATTTTCATTTCCTCGGTGGTGTATCCGTTACCGGAATCCGTGCCGATTTGGGGAATCAGGTTGAAGGCGATCTGATGCTTGAACTGGGTGATTTTCAGTTCCTTTCCGGCGGCGTAATCCTGCACCTGGTTTTCCAATTCCGCCAGACCGCCCGCCCCCGCGCCGGAAACTGCCTGATACGTGGAAGCCACCAGACGGCGGATGGGCGAAATTTTGGAAAGGGCGTGAACGGCCACCATGGTAATGATGGTGGAACAGTTGGGGTTGGAAATGATGCCGTGATGCAGCTTCACATCCTCGGAATTGATTTCCGGCACCACCAGCGGCACGTCCTTTTCCAGCCGGAACGCGCTGGAATTATCCACAAACACCGCGCCGGCGGCGGTGATGTAGGGGGCGAATTCCCGGGCCAGAGAAGCGCTGGCCGCCCCCAGTACGATGTCCATGCCGGCGAAGCTGTCCCTGGTGGCTTCTTCTACGATGAACTTCCGGCCCAGACACTGGATTTCCTTGCCGGCGCTGCGGGCGCTGGCAAGACATTTAATTTCGCAGGGGAAATTCCGCTCGATCAGGCATTCCAACATCTGGCGGCCCACCGCGCCGGTGGCGCCCAGAATGGCAACTTTTTTCAACATGACGATCTTCCTTTCTATTTTACAGCTCCTGTTCTTCGCAAACCCCGGCGAAGAACACCTTTTCGCCCCGGGCTCGGGCGGAAGCGACCATGGCGTGCATTTCCAACACGGGCATTTCGCCGGTAAGCAGCAGACCGTCGCCGATTTCTACCGCCCCGGGCACTTCCATGCCCCGTACCAGATAGGGATGGGCCGCCGCTGCGTTGTCGATGGGCAGAGGCGTTTCCTCCGCCAGGAAGGGGAACGCGTCGTTGTGGCGCATCAAATCCACCAGATCGTTTACCACCGCGTAGGCCGTGGCGTAGCGTCCCGCTCCCGCGCCGGTGAAGCGCTGCAGTCCCGCGTTGGCGCCCCGCCAGAAGGCCATGTTTTCCACCAGGGCGATATTCCCCGTGACGGAACGGGCGGGCACGGCGGTGGGTTCCACATAACAGGATATGCCGCCGTCCTGCCGGGCGGCCCGGGCCAGCAGCTTGCAGGCGTAGCCTTTTTTGTTCAGGGCCTCCATGTCCTGCTTGGTAATGGAGGTGATGCCCTCGCAGAGGATGTCGTGCTTGTCGGGCATGCCGTTCCAGGCCAGGGCGGCGGAAAGGTGGATTTTGCATTTCGCGTCTCCGCCGGATACGTCCGCGGTGGGATCCTGTTCGGCGTAGCCCGCCTGCTGGGCCAATTTCAGCGCCTGTTCAAAGCCCAGATTTTCCCGCTGCATCATGTCCAGCATGTAGTTGGTGGTTCCGTTGAGAATGCCGCCCACTTCCAGAATTTCGTCCACCCGGCGGGCCCGCAGCAGATTGAACAGGAAGGGAATGCCCCCGCCCACGGCCGCGCTGAACCGGAGCTTTCCTCCGGTTTTCCGGGAAAGGGCCGCCATTTCGGTCAGATTTTCAGAAAGCATTAATTTGTTGGCGGTGACCACGGCCTTGCCCGCTTCCAGCGCCCGCACCGCCCAACTGTGAGCCGGTTCCACCCCGCCCAGCAGTTCTACCACCGCGTCGATGGCGGGATCATCCAAAATTTCTGCTGCATCTTGAGTCAGTTTTCCCCGCAGTTGGGGAATATCCCGCCGATCCAGCACCTTTGTAATTTCCAGATCGGGAATCTTTTCCGCGATTTCGTACACCCCGAAGCCGATGGTGCCCGCGCCCAGCAATCCGATTTTCATAAATAACAAATCCTTTCGAGTCCTTGAAAGAAAAACACTTGTATTTTTCTTGGAGACAGTATATCATAGAGACAGCCAAATGTCAAAGGAGTAATCGTTAATGAAATACTACCACAGCACGCGAAATTCGTCAATCTCCGTCAATGGGGCCCAGGCGGTATTGCAGGGCATCGCCCCGGACGGGGGACTGTTTGTGCCGGAAAATTTCGAAAAGCTGGATTTGGAAGGGTTGTTTTCCCTGGACGCTTACGGCCTGTTTGCCCGGGTGCTCTGCGCCCTGCTGGGGGGCTGGACGGAGCGGGAAATGCGGGAGACGGTGGTAACGGGTTATCGGGGCCGCTTTGAGACGGAAGAGGTTACGCCGCTGGTGACCGCGGGGGAAACCCACATTCTGGAATTGTTCCGCGGGCCGACCTCCGCCTTTAAGGACGTGGCCCTTTCCCTTTTGCCCCATTTTATCACCCGGGCGGCCCGGGAGGAGCGAGTGACGGACGAGATTCGCATCCTCACCGCCACCAGCGGCGATACCGGCAAGGCGGCGCTGGCGGGCTTTGCGGACGTGCCGGGCACGTCCATTGCCGTGTTTTATCCCCACGGCGGAGTCAGCGAAATTCAGCGCCGGCAAATGGTCACCCAGCGGGGGCAAAACGTGCGGGTATGCGCTGTTCGGGGCAATTTCGACGACGCGCAGACCGGCGTGAAGGCCATCTTCGCCAACGAAGGGCTGAAGGCGCGGCTGAAGGAAAAATCTGTGCGGCTTTCCAGCGCCAATTCCATTAATCTGGGCAGGCTTGCGCCGCAGGTGGCCTATTATTTCAAGGCCTATGGGGATTTGCTGCGCCGGGGCGTCATCCGCATGGGGGACGCGGTAAATTTTGCCGTGCCCACGGGGAATTTCGGAGACATTCTGGCGGGAGAATACGCCCGGCACATGGGCCTGCCGGTGGGGAAACTGCTCTGCGCCAGCAATCGCAACCGGGTGCTGGCGGACTATCTGGCAACCGGCGTGTACGACCGCCGTCGGGAATTTTTCCACACCGCGTCGCCCTCCATGGACATCCTGGTTTCCAGTAATCTGGAACGCTGCCTGCATCTGCTCAGCGGCGGCGACTGTGCGCTGGTGGCGGATCAGATGGGCCAATTGCAGCGTCAGGGATATTATCGCACGCCGGAATCCGTAATGAAGGCCTTCCGCCGGGATTTCTTCGGGGGCTATGCCTCGGACGAGGACTGCTTCCGGGCCATCGACGGTCTTTATCGGGAAACCAATTACCTGATGGACCCCCATACCGCCGTGGCCTACGCCGTCTCCCGCGCCTATCGGGAAAGCACGGGGGATAACCGGCCCATGGTGGTGCTGGCCACCGCTTCGCCCTACAAATTCGCCCCGGACGTGCTTCGGGCCCTGAGGCAGGAGGACGCGCAGGGTTTCGCGGCCCTTCGCCGACTCCAGGAGAAAACGGGGGTGCCCATTCCGAAGAATCTTTCGGAATTGGAGGGACTGCCGGAACTGCATCGGGATGTGATCGACGTATCTCAAATGCCCGAATATGTGGAAAAATAAACGGAGGGAACAAGCATGAGCAAAAAAATTCGACTGAAGGTGCCCGCCACCTCCGCCAACCTGGGCGCGGGCTTTGACGCCATGGGCATTGCCCTGGACCTGTATTGCTACGCCACCTTCAAGGCCACTGACGGCGGTCTGCGCATCAGCGGCTGCCCGGCGGAATTTCGCGGGGAGGACAATCTGGCTGCCCGGGCCTTCCGGGCAGTGGAGGACGTAATTGGCGCGGGCCACCGGGGGGTGGAGATCGAAATCGATTCGGACATTCCCGTGGCGCGAGGGCTGGGCTCTTCGGCGGTGATGCTGGCGGCGGGGGCCTTTGCCGCCAACGAAATCTACGCCCGGCCTCTGGACAGCGCCAAACTGCTGGAAATTACCACGGCCATCGAGGGCCATCCGGACAACCTGGCCCCGGCCATTTACGGGGGTCTTTGCGCCTCCGTGGCGGAAAACGGCAAAACCCCGGTTTCTGCCCATTATCCGGTTTCGGAAAACCTGCGTTTTGTGGCGCTGGTGCCGGATTTTCCCGTTTCCACGGCCCAGGCCCGAAAGGCGCTGCCGGGGGAAGTGTCCTTCAAAGACGCGGTATTCAACCTGAGTCGGCTGTCGCTTTTGCCCAAGGCCCTGGAGACCGGCGACAGCGCCCTCATCGGCGCGGCCCTGGACGACCGGCTGCACCAGCCCTGCCGGGCGAAGCTGATTCGCGGATATGATCTGATTCGCGCCCGGGCACTGGACGCAGGGGCGGCGGGAGTGGTCATCAGCGGTTCCGGGCCCACCATCCTGTGCGTATTGCGCCGGGAGGAGGCCGAGGGCTTTGTGACCCGCATGGGCCGGGTGTTGGAGCCGTTGGAAGACCACTGGGTCTGCCATATTCTGGATTGCGACCGGGAAGGCGCACGGGTGATCTGACGGATTCCCTCCATACGCCGATTGTTAACGGATACGCGCAAAAGCGTCCGCATACATTCAAAGGGAGAAGCGGCAGTTGGAGGGATGGATATGGCGCTTGAAATCACGAAACAGACCATAGAAGTGGAAACCTGTGCGGGCAGCGCGTCTGCCCAGACCCTGGCCCGGGCGGAGACCCTGGTGCCCGGCGCGGGCCGGGAGGCCATCGAGGTGCTGCTGGCGGAGGCGGAAGTCAGCGTGCTTTCCGCCCAGGCCCAGGCGGGCCGCATTGTGGCGGAGGCGGAGGTGCGCACCCAGGCCGCCTATCGTCAGGGAGACGAGACGGCCCCCAGGGCCCTTTCCGCCCGCACGGGCCTGAGCCGTACCTTTGAAATCGAAGGGGTCGAGCCCCAGATGGCGGCGGAGGTCTGCGCCCGGGTGGAGCATGTAGAGGCCAAATACGAAAACGGACGCATGGTTTTTCTGGTTACGGTGGATATGACCGCCCGGGCCACCGGCCTGCGCAGCGTGGAGGTGCTTACCGGGGTTACCGGTCTGGAGGATGTGCAGCAGGATCTTCGAGAAATCTGTTCCGAAAAAACCACAGCGCAGACAAAGGCCACGGCGCTTTTGCGGGAGGAAGTGCCCCTGCCCGCCGCCATGGACGCACGCACCAGCCTGATGGACTGGGGCGGGGTGTGGGTGGAAAAATGGGAGCCCGACCTGGGCGGCGTTCGGGTCAGGGGCCGGGTCAGCGCGGAAAGTCTGCTTTCTACAGGCTCCGGGGACAGGCCTGCCGTGGCTGTGAAGCATCAGCTGGAATTCGATCAGCTGGTGGAGGTGCCGGAATGGCTGTGCTCGCGGGTATGCGCCGCAGCGACTTTGCGGAAGCTGGAATCCCGGGTGGATCAGGCGGAGCGGGGGGAGGACGGCGTGCTGACCATCGAGGCCGAGGTGGAAATCTGCGTGGATTCCCTGGCGACGGATTGCGCCACGGCGCTGTTTGACGCTTACGCCGCCGGAAGCGAAAATCTGAAGGTGGAGCGCGCGCCGGTGCAGTATTGCGGCGCACTGCGCTGCGAACGCTGCCTTTCGCAGGTGAAGGGCACGCTGATGCTGGAGGAAGGCGCTCCCGGGGTGGGCAGCGTTGTCTGTGCCCTGGGAAATCCCAATATCAGCGGCTGGGCCACCAACGGCGAAAGCGCGGTGGAGGGCGTGGTGGAAATTTCCGTGCTGTATCAGACCACCGAGGGAGCCCTGGCCAGCGCTCAGGGAGAAATTCCCTTCCGGGTGGAGTGCCCCGGAGCGCTGAACGATACTTCCCTGGTCTGCGTGGAGGTGCAGTCCCTGGAAGCGGGGGCGCTGATGAGCGACCGGGTGGATCTCCGCTGCGTTGTGGGGGTTACGGCCCGCACTCGTCGGGAGGAAACGGCCCTGCTGGCCACAGGGGTGGAGGAAGGCGAGCCGGAGAAGAAACGGCCGGGCATCGTGCTGTTTTGGCCTACCTCTTCCGACAGCGTGTGGAGCATCGGCCAGAGATACCGCATTCCCGTGGAGGAGGTGCGGACCCTGAACGGCGGCACGGATACCATCGAACCGGGCCGGGCCATGGTGATTCGCATTTGATAAAAAACGCGGCGTTTCTCAGAAAAATCGAGAAACGCCGCGTTTTGTCATGGGATTATTTGTTCAGAAACAGGGCGGATACGTCGTAGGGCTCTTCGATCATGCCCGCGTCGTACATGAAATCCGCGGTCTTCTGCAAGGAGGCGACGTCCTCGTCAGAAACGGCGGGGTTGAAATCGTACATTCCATACATGGATTCCACGGCTTCCGCGTCCAGGCCCAGCTCTTCCGCCGCCATGGCGATCACTTCGTCGTGATTTTCGCCCATCCAGGTGACGATCTCTTCCTGAGTCTTCAGGAAGGTATCGATCACGTCGGTGTGCGCGTCGTAATATTCCTGAGAAGTGGCGGTGAGAATGGTGGCGGCGATGAGGCCTTCACCGTTGGTGACCAGGTGCTTGCCGGAGGCCATGCAGTTGTAGGCCGCCGCGCCCGCCAGCAGCGCACAGTCCACGCTGCCGCCTTCCAGGGCGGAAAGGGCGCTGGGGATGTCCATGGACACAAAGTCCACGTCGTCCATGGTCATGCCCGCGGTGGCCAGATAGGCCGCCAGCAGCTCATGCAGGTTGGTGCCCTTGGGGCCGGCGATGGTTTTGCCCTTCAGATCTTCCGGAGAAGAAATGGTTTCGTCGGCGGAAAAGAGCATGAAGGCCGCGGGGGAACGGCTGTACATGGAAAGCACCTTGATGTCCGCGCCGTTGGCGGCCGCCAGAATCACGGAAGTGCCGCCCACGGCGTTGAGAATCTGGATGTCGCCGGAGGCCAGGGCGGCGGTCTGATCCGCGCCGGAGGTGATTTCGGCGTAATTCACGGGCATGCCCAGGGCGTTTTCCAGCCAGGAGCCGTTCTTTTCCACAATGGAGGGGGCGTTCAGGGGAGAGGTGACGTAGGTAACGGTGATGCCGTCCTCGGCAAAGGCCACGGCGGTAAGGCACAGGCACACGGCCAGCGCCAGAGAGAGAACTTTCCAAAGGTGTTTCATGGGGTTTCTCCTTCCATTTCGCTTAAAATTTGTCGCTTTATTTCAATCAGCTGCGGGGCGAGCACGTCCCGCGGCCAGGATTGATCCTGTAAGTCGAATTGCCGGGCCACCCGGCCGCCGGCCATTGCCAGCACCTGATCGCCCAAAATCAGCGCCTCGTCGATGTTGTGGGTCACCAGCACCAGGGTTTTCCCGCTTTCCTGCTGAATGCGCCGCAATTCCCGCTGCATCTGCCGCCGGGTAAAATAATCCAGGGCGGCGAAGGGCTCGTCCAATAAAATCAGCTCTGGTTCCACCGCCAGGGCCCGGGCCAGGGCGCAGCGCTGCTGCATGCCCCCGGAAAGCTGGGCGGGATAGGCCTTCTCGAAGCCGGCCAGGCCTACCCTAGCAATGAGCTGATCCAGCCGCCGGGCCCGGGCGCGTTTTTCCCGGAACCCCAGGCCAAAGGCCACGTTCTGTCGGCAATTGAGCCAGGGCATCAGCCGCGCTTCCTGAAAAACCGTGGCCACCCGGCAGGCTTCCGGCAGAAGGATGCGCCCGCTGTCGGGAACATCCAGCCCAGCCAGCAGCCGCAGCAGGGTGGTCTTTCCGCAGCCGGAGCGGCCCACAATGGCCGTGATGCCGCCCAGGGGAATTTCGGCGGAAATGCCCCGTAAAACCTCCAATTTCCCGCCGTTCAGAGGGAAGGCCTTGCAGACGTTTTCCAATGCGATCATGTGCGCCCTCCCCGGGTCAGCGCCCGTATCAGCAGCCCGAACAGCCGGTCCGTGAGATATCCCACCAGACCGATGACCAGAATGCCCGCGATGACCTTGTCGGAGCGGGACATGGCCTGCGCGTCCAAAATCATGTAACCCAGCCCGCTGGCGGCGGCGATCATTTCCGCGCCGATGATGGCACGCCAGCTGTAACCCAGGGCAATGCGCATGCCGGCCAGCATGGAGGGCAGCGCACCCGGCAGCAGGATCCGGAAAAACACTCGCCCCCGGGAAAAGCCCAGGGAAGCCCCCACTTCGGAAAGCCGGGCGTCGCATTGGGAAAAGCCCGACAGGGTGTTCAGGTAAATGGGATAGAAGGCCGTCAAAACAATGATGATAATTTTGGGCACTTCGCCGATGCCGAACCAGAGAATCAAAAGCGGAATCAGGCTCATGGGAGGCACGTGGCGCAGGCCCTCGGTGAGATGGCCGTAAAAGGGTGCGGCGGCGGGGAGCAGGCAGGCCGTGACGCTGAGGGTAAAGCCCAGGCAGAAGGAAATGCCAAACCCCAGGGCTACCCGCCGCAGACTGGCCAGCACATGCCGGGCCATTACGCCGGAACGGATCATTTTCCAGGCGGTGGCGGCCACCTTCTCCGGCCCGGGCAGTACATAGCTGCTCCATCGGCCGGAACGACTGGCCAGATACCACGCGGCCAGCAGAAGCGCCAGCACCGCCAGAGATTTCAGCCGGCTTTTTGCCAAAGAAAAACACCCCTTTGTCTTCCGCAGAGGCGCGAAAAACAAAGGGGTGAACAAATACACTCCGCCTTCACACCTTTCCGCGCAGGAACCTTTGCGGTCAGAATCCGAATGAATCATGAAGAATGAATCGCGCTTTGCGTTCGGCCGCAGCCTTGCGCTTAGCACATTTATTTTATCAACACTTACGGGGTTTGTCAAACATTGTTTTGCGTAAAAAATCAGGTTTTGGCCTTTTTTACCTCCGGTGCGTAGCCCATCACGGAGATTCGCCGCTTCAGCCAGTTGCCCCGCAGATAGTAAATCACAAACACGATGGAAGTCAGCGTCCAGGAGGCGAAGTACACCAGCGCGACGGCTTGAATGTCCAGCCCCATTTTCTGGCAGGCAGTGACCCAGATTACCCGGAAAAGGCAGGTACACAGGGCCAGAATGATCACCGGGCGCACGGAATCCCCCGTGCCGCGAATGGCGCCGCTGAGAATTTCCACGCAGACATAGGCGCAGTAGAAGGGGCCGATGCTGTGGATGATTTGCACGCCGATATCCAGCACGGCTTCGTCCCGGGTGAACAGCATCATCAGATTTCGCCCGAAGACCACGATCAGCACGCTGAGCAGGCCGATGGAGACCACCGCCATGCCCATGCATACCCGAACGCTCTTCCGCATGCGGTCGTAGCGCTGGGCGCCGAAATTCTGGCCTACGAAGGTGGTTATGGCTGTACCGAAAGCGCCCATTACCAGCCAGATAATGCCGTCCATGCGGGAATTGGCGGTCCAGGCCGCCACAGAATCGCTGCCAAAGCCGTTGACCACGGTCTGGACGATCATGTTGGAAACGGAATACATCACCGCCTGCAGGCCGCCGGGAATGCCGATAGCCAGGGTATCCTTCAGGATGGGCCGGGAAATCCGGATTTCCCGAAGGGCCAGATGGCAGCTGTCCTTCCGGCGCATCAGCGCGACGGTGACCATGGCGGCGCTGATGGCTTCGGAAATCACCGTGGCGATGGCCGCGCCGGCGGCTCCGCCCCTCCACACGGCCACAAACAGAAGATCCAGCACCACGTTGATCAGGCAGCTGGCGATGAGGAAATACAGCGGGCTTTTGGAATCGCCCACGGCCCGCAAAATACCCGCGCCAACGTTATAAACCACCAGAGGGATCATGCCCAGAAAGAAGATCTGCAGATAGATCAGCGCGTCGTCGTAGATGTTTTCGGGAACGTTCATCAGGTCCAGAGCTAGCTTTGAGGTAAGCAGGCCCGCAATGGTAACGGCCAGGCCCGCCAGCAGGGAAAGGGCCATGGCCGTGTGCACCGAATCATGCACGCCCTGGGCGTTTCTGCCTCCGAAGAACTGCGCCAGGATGACCGTCGCGCCGGAAGCCAGACCTACGAAAAAGCCGAACAGCAGGTTTACATAGCTGCCCGTGGAGCCCACCGCCGCCAGCGCCAGCTTGCCGGCAAACTGGCCCACGATGATGGTGTCCGCGGTGTTATACATCTGCTGGAAAAAGGAGCCCAACAGGATGGGAAAAAAGAAAATCAGCAGCTGTTTCCAAATGACGCCTTCGATGATGGCGTTTTCCTGCTGCGCCTTCTGCTTCTGCATGGGTCAAATACCTCGACTCTCGGATGTTGAAATCGGGATGGAAAAACGCCATGCAAATGGGATGGGCCCACTTGCATGGCGCAAAGCGTGATACGGAAATTACTTTCCGGCTTCTTCCACGGCGACAGCCACGGCCACGGTCATGCCGACCATGGGGTTGTTGCCCGCGCCCAGGAAGCCCATCATTTCCACGTGGGCAGGCACGGAGGAGGAACCGGCAAACTGGGCGTCGGAATGCATACGGCCCATGGTGTCGGTC
>CACXHB010000118.1 GCA_902767315.1 uncultured Eubacteriales bacterium | reverse complement strand
TACATCGCCGCCGCCCCCCGGTCCCGCACCACGGTGTCGTACTGGCTCTGGTTGAACACGTCGGCGGAGGAGGTCACGGTTAAATTTCCGGGAATGGTCACCTTCAGGGCGTTGGTCAGGTACTGCTCCATCCGCTCCACCCGGGCCTGTTTTCCCAGATATTTTTCCCACATCAGGTAGCAGACGAATTCGGAAACGCTTTCGGAAAGCCACGCGTCCGCCACCGGGTCGGCATACACGGCGATGCCGAAATACTGTTCCGCCACGGCCCGATAGATCTGCCAGCGCATTTCTTCCTTATTTTCTCCTTCGAACAGCGCCTGATCCAGCCACACGCAGCCGGCGAATTCCAGCTTTTCCCGGCAGAAGCGGGTCTGGCAGATTTCCAGTTTTCCCCCAGGCAGGGGCCCGAACCATTCCTCGCAGGCCACCAGGGCCTCCAGGGCGTACTCCATGGCCCGGCCCGCCCCGGTCCGGGCGGCGGAACGCACCCGCACCCGGGTGCCCGCGGGGGTGGTTTCTTCCTTTTCCCGCCAGGCCCGGCTGAAAATCAGCGAAAATTCCCGGAGATTTTGGGCGGAGGCCGTCCATTGAATCGTGCCGTCCCCCATGGCTTCCCGGGTGGTCTCCCCGGTTGCGGCCAGTTCAAAGCGCTCCGGCAGGGTGATCCGGGCGGTATAATCCGCCGGGGTGGTCAGGGTATACCGGCACTGCTGCAGCGGGTCGTTGGCCGCCCACACGCCGTTTTCCCACACGCACAGGGTGGGGTAAAATCCGCTCAATCGCCAGGAATCCCCGTCCGTGCCCAAAAAGCCGGCGTTTTCCGTCAGCAGCACGTCGTACACAAAGGAAAATTCGCACCTTTCTTCCGAGGCCAGGTCGCATTTCACCCGGAGATACCACTCTCCGTCCCCCTGCACGGCCCATTCCGCCTGCCGGCCGTTTACCGCCACGGAGAAAAATTCCACGCCCCCGGGCAGGTAGCCCGCATAAAGGGCCTCCGCGTCTTCATACATCACGGTGCTTTGCCGCCGGAACTGGTTGGCGTAAACGGCGAACATCACCCGATCCAGCCGGGTTCCGGTGCGGTTGGTAAAAACCAGGCGCTGCGTTACCCGCAGCGCCTGCTGATCTTCCAGAAACTGTATTTCCATGGCATAGCTGTCCCGGGCCGGTTCCGCTTCCTCGCCATAGGCGGCGGAAACCACAATGGACACCAGCGTGGTCAGCACCAGCGCCCCCGCCAGAATCAGCGCCAGAATTCGCGTAAGCTTCTTCTTCATTCCCGTTACTTCACGCCTCCAATTTCGTCCAGCGGCCAGAACACAAATCGCACGTGGCCCACCAGCATGTCCTTCGAAATGGGGCCCACGTCCCGGTCGGGGGTCGCGTCCTGCCAATCCCGGGAATCGTGAGAATTGCCGCGATTATCGCCCACTACGAAATATTCGTCTTCCTGCAGCTGATATTCATAATCATATCCGGGATACCGGCTGGCGTATTCCTCGTCCAGGGCCACGGTTTCGCCGGTATCGCCATAGGTAACGTAAGTGGCGTTATTTTTGCGCCACACGGTATCGCCGCCCACGGCCACCACGCGCTTGACGAAATACTGCTTTTTGCGAATGCCCAGAACCGTATCATACCGGCCGGGGTAATTGCAGATCACGATGTCGCCCCGCTCCGCGCCGTTCAGCTTCATGTCCAGCACCGTTACAAACAGCCGCTCGCCGTCTTCCAGGGTGGGGTACATGGAGGAGCCGTCCACCCGGATCACCGTGAACACATACGACCGAACCAGGAACACCACCAGCAGCGCCGCCGCCAGGGAAAGCACCCAGTCCCGAATCTCCTTCAGGGTGTTCTTCTTTTTCTTGGCCTTGCCCTTTTCCGGGGTAGACTGAGGATTCTCCGCCTGGTTCTGCTCCCCGGCGGAGGCTTCCTCCTTCACTTCTTCGTTATTCGCTTCTTCATGGTTCATTTCTTCGGGGTTGCCCTGCTGATTGCGTTCCTCTTCCATGCTTCTTCCCTCTTTTTCCGCTTCATATGCCCAGTTGAATCCGGTCCAAAGGCCACACAACGGCCCGAACCCGCCCGAGAAAGCACCCGGCGCTCACCGCGCCAAAGTCCTCCTCCCGGCTGTCATAACTGACGGGACGATTGTCCCCCAGCACGAAGTACTCGTCTTCTCCCAATTGGATGGAAAATTCCTCCTGAGAATTGCTGGCGTAGGGCTCCTCCAGGGGCTGTCCGTCGATGAACACCCGGCCGCCCGAAAACTCCACCTTTTCCCCCGGCAGGCCCACCACCCGCTTCAGGTACGTGCCGTCCCGGCCCGGCACCCGAATCTGGGCCACGTCCCCCCGGCGAATGCTTCCCAGCCGGTAATCCAGCCGGGACACCAGCGCCACGTCCCCGGTCTCCAGGGTGTTTTCCATGCTCTGGCCCGCCACTTTTACCAATCCGAACACGCAGGTGCGCAAAATCAGCGCCAGCGCCGCCGCCGCGCACAGCCAGGCCACGGCCCGCAAAAGCCGCCTCAAGGCTGACCCTCTCCGGCGGACTGCACGATTTTCTTCACCCGTTTTTCAAAGGTAGGCCGGTCCAGCATCACAATGCGGGCGCATTTTTCGCAGCGAATCTTGATGTCCGCCCCCACGTAAACCACCTTCCACAGGTCGTTGCCGCAGGGATGCGCCTTGCGCATTTTCACCACGTCTCCCAAATTGAGATACATCCCGTTCCTCCTTCTGCCTTTTCTGACGGCTTTGCGGCCCTTCCAGTTCCCCCTTTTACGGGGCGGCGGGGGCGTCCAGCAAAAAGTAATAACTCTTTCCGGAAATATCACCGATGCGAATGGCCGGCACCCCTTCGTACACGGGCACCCTCAGCTCCAGCCGCAGCCTGGGCTCCTTCTGGGAGCGTTCGAAATGGCTGGCCGCCCGGAACACGCCGTCGCACAGATACCCCGCGGCCCAGTTATCCACCGCCTCGAAGCCGTTGCGGTTCAGGCAGGGGGTCTCCAATTGAAATTCCGCCAGCGTCACGTGGTAAAGGCCCACGCCGCCCACCACCTCCGCCCGGCAGAGAGCGCCCGTTTCCGGACTGGGCCCCAGGTGGTACACGGTCTTCACATCCGCCAGCCGCCGCCGGGCGATGTTCACCGTCAGGGGGCACTGATCCGCCCCCACGAACCGGCGGCCGTCTCCCGCCGCGGCTTCCAGGGAAGTGCAGGCGCCGGCGAACAGATCCATCACCAGGTCGTCATCCCGGCTGCAGCAGCGTTCGATGCGCCGCAGAAGCCGCAGGGGCTTCTGGGTGTCGTATCCCGTGCGCTCGTAATCCTTTTGCTGCAGGTGGCTGATGTCGTCCCACACGTCGGTGGGGGCCACCGGGTCGTCGTCGTAATAGGTATACACCCGGCCCCCGGAACGGATGGAGCGATACACACGCCCGTCGGGATCCACGTGTTTGCGCATATGGTTGCCCGGAGGCGCAAGCCGCTTTTCCAGCACCGCGCCGATATTGAAATACTGCTTCCTGGTTTTCCGGTAAAGCAGGATAATGTCGTGCTTCCGGGGAAAGCTGGCCCGGGCGCGGCCGCCGGATTTATAGGCCCAGATGATCTCATTAACGAAGTTTTCCTCGCCGAAGATTTCATCCGCCAGAATCCGCAGCCGGGCATGGGCCCGATAATCCACGTGCACAAACAGTGCGCCTTCGTCCTTCAAAAGCTTATGAGAGGCCTTCAGCACCCGTTCCATGGTGGCAAAATACTGTGCCGCGTCCCGACAATCCTGAAACGTGGGCACATGCACCGAGCCGGACATATTCTTCCAGTCCGTTTCCCCCACCCGCACGCTCATGCGGAAGGTCTGGCCCGTGAGAAACGGCGGATCCAGATAAATGCACTGCACCTGGCCCTCATATTTTTCCATGATTTCCGGAAGCAGCGACAGGGCGTCTCCCAGATAGTATTCCCCTCCCGGGCCCGCGCCCATGGTCTCCTCCGTGGAAACCGACACGCATCGCAGCGCCATCCCAACACCTCCGGATCTCAGTATCCCCTATTATAGCATATTTCCACGTCCCTGAAAAGCGCGGCCCCTTGACAGCCTACGGACGTTCTGTTAAAATCCGTGTAAACCCGGGAAGAAAGGGAGGTTGCCTATGATTCTGCGCAGAGAGATCCTGCCTGCCTTCGCCGTCATCGGCATGGAGGGCTCCACCCAGGAGGGGGAAGGCTTCGTGGCCCGGCTATGGACAAAGGCCAACGCCCGCTTTGATGAAATCGCCCCGCTGATTTCCGGCACGCCCCGGCTCTGGGGGCTGATGACCGGCCCCAATCGGGACTTTATGCCCTGGGAGGACGGCTTCTCCCGGGGGCTATACCTGGCCGGCGTGGAAGTGCCCCTGGACGCGCTGCCCCCCGAGGGCTGGGCAAAGTGGATTTCCCCCGCCTATGAATACGCCGTGTGTCCCATGGACAGCCCCGATTCCTTCGCGCAGGCCCTGGCCGATCTGGCGAAAGAGGGCCTTACCCTGGTCTATCTGCCCATTCGTCGTCTTTCAGGCCGCCGCGCGTAGCGCGGCGGCCCCGCCCCGGGTTTTCCGGCAGATGGAACATCTGCCGGAAACCCCGGGGCCATGGGGGCCCACGGGGGGCGCGCCGAAGGCGC
>CACXHB010000117.1 GCA_902767315.1 uncultured Eubacteriales bacterium | reverse complement strand
GGTGGGCACGGGAGGATTTTTGCGGCGGAAAATCCCATTTTCCAGAGCAAAAATCGTTTCCTTGCAGTTTTTGCGCCCGGAAATCTGAAAGATTTCAGCAAAAACTGGTAGGGGTGACCGCTTCCGTTGAAGCGGTTTTTCTTATCTGGGAGTATATTCCAGCGGCACGTCGAAGGGCTCCCTTGCGGCCAGCTCCCGGTTGATTTCCACGGCCAGGGTGCAGCCCAGGGCCCGATAGGCCGCCTGACTTTCCCGGGAAGAATGGGCGGAAATGTAGAGCTTCTCCGCCCTCAGCTTCGGCAGCTCTCCGGCGGCCAATTGGAAGAGCCTTCGGCCAATGCCCCGGCCCCGGAAGGGCGCGGAGACCATGAAGCACACCAGCTCCGCATATCGGGCGCTTCTGCCGAACAAATGGTGGGATACCGTGATAAAGCCCACCGTTTGATCTCCGGCAAAAGCCCCGAAGGCCGACTGATCCGCGGTCATGTGGGCGGCAATGTCCCCTGCAATTTCCCGCAGTTGGGGCAGATCCCAGTTTTCCTCAAAGGAGACGGGCCGCAATTGCCACATGCCGTCCACATATCGCCAGCATTCCTTCACCGCCTGATGGCGCTGGAACGCGTCCAGACTGTGCGCATCAAAATTTTCGGGATTCAGTCGTTCATATCGAATTTCCATGACGCTGTGTTCACCTCGCAGAGGAATTGTTTGAAAACATTTGATTTAGTATATCAAATGAAAATTTTTCGGTCAAGATTCCGCGCGGTATAAAAACGTGCTTGATTTTCGGAAGAAAGCGCAATATAATTGTACATACAATTAAATGATTGTAGGTACAATTATCTGAAAAGGAAGGGACGCGGAGCATGGAACATCCTGCCAGAAAAATTACGAAAATCGCCCGGGAGGCGGAGCGGGTGGTGCTGCTGGCCATGCGCAGAGACGACGTGGGCACGGCGGAAATCGATCTGATTCACGCGGTGCGCCATCATCCGGGCATTACCCAGACGGAATTGGCCCAGGCCCTGCACGCCGATAAGCCCGCCATCGCCCGGCGGACGGCCAGCCTGGAGCGCAAGGGCTATCTGCGCCGGGAGCCCAATCCGGAGGACGGCCGCAGCCAGCTTTTGTATCCCACCCGGCAGGCGGAGGGCCTGCGGGATTCCAAGTCGGCGGCGGAAAGCGCATTTTACAGTTATCTCATGGCGGGGCTGGACGAGGAAACCCAGGCGGCGTTTCTGAAGGCCCTGGACGAGGTCTATCGCCGTTCCAAAGAGGAGAGCCGGCGGGGCTTTCCCCATGTAAAAGAAGCACTGGAGGGAATCAATCATGAAACAGAAGGGTGACCGGTCCTTCCGGCCGGACAGCATCGGCGCGTATTTCCGCGTGGAGTGGCTGCCCATGGTGTTCATCACCGTTTCCGGCCTGATGTATAATTTCGGCCTGTTGGCAGGGCCGTGGTTCGAGGGCAAACTGGCCCAGTGCCTGGCGGATATTCTGAGGGGCAATCAGACGGCCGGGGCCATGGCCGTGCTGGTTTTGAGTTACGCCGCGGTGACGCTGGTGGTGCAGGCGGCCCGGTTTGTGAAGCGCTTTTATGTCCGGCGCTTTGCCAATAACATCAACCGCCGCATGAAGGGCGTGCTTTTCGCCAATCTGGTGCGTCAAAGCCGCGCCGCCCTGGAAAAGGAGGGCGCGGGGGAAATGATGACCAAGGCCATTTCCGACGTGGACGATTGCGCCGAGGGCATGCGCAAATTTACCACCGAGGTCTTCGATACCGGCGTGGCGCTGGTGGGATACGTCGTCATGCTGTTTGTGTATGATTGGCGGCTGGCGCTTCTGTGCCTGATTTTCCCGCCGGTTTCCTACATTTGCGCGGAATTGATGAAAAAGCCCGTGCAGCGGGCGGGTGCGAAGTATAAAAAATCCGCCGCCGCCCTCAGCGCCGCTACGCTGGACCGGGCGAAAAACGCCGTGACCTACCGGGTATACGGCTGCGAGGACGTGCAGGAGGAGCATTATGAGGAAGCCCTGACCCAATACGAAAAAAGCGCCGTGCGGGCCAACGTGTGGCAATCGGCCCTGCCGCCGCTGTATCTGGCGATGTCCAACCTGAGCGTTTTGTTTATCCTGTGGTTCGGCGCGAAAAACGTGCTGGGCAACGGCTGGCAGGCCTGGGACATCGCGGCCTTTACCACCTTCCTTTCCTGCTTTGTGAAAATGTCCACCAAATCCTCCAAGGCGGCGAAGCTGTTCAACGCGGTGCAGCGGGCGGAGGTTTCCTGGAAGCGCATCCGGCCCATGATGAAATCCCCCCAGGAGCTTGCGCCGCTGGCGATTCCGGAGGCCCAGACGGTGCAGCTGGAAGGCCTGTCCTTCGCCTATGAAGGCGGCGCGCCGGTGTTTGAAAATCTTTCCCTCACCGCCCGGCCCGGCGACATCATCGGCGTAACCGGATCGGTGGCCTGCGGCAAATCCACCCTGGGCCGGGTTTTCCTGTGCGAAGCGCCCTATGGCGGCAGCCTGCGGGTGGGCGGCCGGGAGCTGTCCGAATTCACGCCCCGGGAAATCGCCGCTACGGTGGGCTACCTGGGCCATGACCCGGAACTGTGGAACGACACCGTGGCCGCCAACGTGCTGTGCGGCCAGGAAGGCGACCCCATGGAGTATCTGGCCATGACGGCCCTGGACGGCGAGGTTGCCGCCATGGAGGAGGGCCTGGAAACCGTGGTGGGCTCCAGCGGCGTGCGGCTGTCCGGCGGTCAGGCCCAGCGTCTGGCCCTGGCCCGCACCCTGGCCCATCCCCGGCCCGTGCTGGTGCTGGACGATCCATTCTCCGCCCTGGACCGGGGCACGGAGGATAAGGTGTTTGAAAACCTGAAGCAGTATGCCCGGGATAAGGTCGTAATTCTCATTTCTCACCGGCTGTACCATTTCCCGGAGATGCGGCAGGTGGTGTTTATGGAAGAGGGCAAGGTGACGGTGGATACCCACGCGGGGCTGTGCGCCGCCGCGCCGGCTTACCGCGCCCTGTATGAAAGCCAGACGGGAGGTGCAACCCATGAAGCGTAAAACCAAAAACGGCGTGTTCGCCGCCATCCGCGCCGCGGCGGTGACCCATAAAACCCTCAGCGCGGGAACGCTGTTGTGCGCGGCGGCCTCGGTGCTGGCCTCGCTGCTGCCGCCCCTTTTGCTGGCCCGGATCATCGACGACCTCACCGGGGGAGCGCCCCTGGTCTTTGCCGCGGCCCTGGCCTATTTTGGCAGTCTGGCGCTGGAGGGCGTGCTCTCCTCGGCTCAGGAAACGCTGCTGGAAATGTTCGGCCAGAAGATGACCCACGCCCTGCGCTCCGAAATGTCCCGAAAGCTCACCAGCCTGTCGGCGGCCACCCTTTCGGCCCAGAATCCCGGGGAAGTCGCCGCCCGGTTTTCCGGCGATGTGGACACCGTGGAAGCGCTGTTCACCTCCGGGGTAATCTCCATGGCGGCGGACGCCTGCCGCATCCTGTCCATCTTCGTGGTCATCGCGATCAAGAACACGGGCCTGGCGCTGCTGCTTCTGCTGGTGCTGCCCATTCTGGCCGTGTTCACCCGCTATGTGCAGAAGCGGATGCTCTCCGCCCAGCTGGAAAATCGCCGGGCCGTGGCGGCCATTTCCGGACAGGTGCCCGAGGCTCTGCATAATATCCGCACCATCCACGCCCTGGGCCTGGAAAAATATATGGAAAAGCGCTACGACCGGCGCATTGGCGAAAGCTACGCCGCCGTGGAAAAAACGAATTTTTACGACGCCATCTATTCCCCCGTGGTGCTGGTGCTCAACGCCGTGGTGGTGGGCGTGGTGATGCTGATGTCCGCTTCGGGCAACGCGAAGGTGCTGACCCTCTTCGGCATGTCCGTTGGCACCTCGGTGGCGGTAATCAATTACATTTCCCGCATCTTTACCCCCATTGAAACCCTGGGCATGGAAATTCAGACCATTCAGTCCGCCATGGCCGGCGTAAAGCGCATCGACGCGTTCCTGGCCCAGCCTGAGCGGGAGCGCCCGGCGGAAGCGGGCAGCGCGCAGCCGCCCCGGGGCCAGGTAACCCTTTCTCACGTGACCTTCGGCTATGGGGAGCGCACCGTGCTTTCCGATTTGTCCTTCACCGTGGAAGCCGGCCAGCAGGCCACGCTGGTGGGCCGCACCGGCGCGGGCAAGAGCACCGTGTTCAAACTGCTGCTGGGGCTGTATCCCCCGGAAAAGGGGCGGATTACCATCGGCGGCGTGGACGTTTCCCAGATTACGGACCGTCAGCGCAGAAGCTGCGTCGGCTGCGTGGAACAGCATTTTGCCCGGGTGCCGGGAACGGTGCTGGACCAGATCACCCTGGGCGACCCGCTGATTCCCCGGGAAATGGCGGAAAACGCCGCGGGCCTTGCGGGGCTGACGGACACCATCCGCTCCTTCCCCGCGGGATTTGATACTCCCTGCACCGACGGCATGTTCTCTCAGGGCGAATGGCAGCTGCTCTCCATCGCCCGGGCCGCCGCCAATCCCGGCGTGCTTCTGCTGGACGAAATCACCGCCAACCTGGACGCGGAAACGGAAGCGCGGGTCATGGAAGCCCTGCGCCGGGCCTGTGTGGGCAGAACCGTTCTGTCCATTTCCCACCGGGTTTATGAAAGCCTGGGCGGCCGTATCATCGAAATCAAGGCGCTGGACGACGCTTCCGCGGAACGGGCCTGCTGACAATCCATTGCTCCATCCACCCGCGCATGCCGCCGGATTTCAGCGGCATGCGCGGGTTTTGTCTTTTCTTCGAACAAATACACATTTGTCTTGCGATTTTTGTAAGATTATGTTATAGTGGGCCTGTGAAGGGCGAAGAAAGGCGATCTATCTGCTATCAACGGAAGCGCATGCCGCTTCCGAAGAGAAAATAAGGAGATGACGAAAAGGGAGGCAGATCAAATGAACGGGAAAAGGGTACTCATTGCACTGCTGGCGTTGGCGGTTGCGCTGCTTTGCGGCGCTGCGGCGTTGGCGGAAAGCGACACAGTCACGAAGGATGGCGTGACGGTAAACCTGGATTATACCTGTAAAGGCGAAGACGGCACCCCCCATACGTCCCATGCCAGCATCACAAACGTGAAAATCACCCGCACAAACGTAAACCAGCTCAAAATCGACATTTCGTTCCGTACTTATTGCGATCAGGACCCGAATCACGGCGAGTACCGCAGCACCTGGTTTTCATGTGCCAGAAGCGGCTGCACGTTCCCCATACGGAAAACCGTTCGCACCAGCGAAAAGGATTTCCCCAATGAAACCCGTGTGCTGGATATCACCGTAGACGGCGTGCCCCATCAGTGGATCGGCGGCCGGTGCATCGTCTGCAACAGTAAATGCTTCCACGAGGACAGCACGAATCAGCCCACCTGTACCCAGGGCGCAATCTGCTCTATTTGCGGCAACTCCCTTCGTGCCCTGGGCCACAACGTGATTGTGGACCCGGCGGTAGAGCCCGCCTGCTTAACCGGCGGCAAGACCGAGGGAAGCCACTGCGGCCGCTGCCAGACGGTACTGCAGGCCCAGGAGGACCTTCCCGCCCTGGGCCACGACCCCGTGACGGATGCGGCGGTGGAGCCCACCTGCTTAACCGGCGGCAAGACCGAGGGAAGCCACTGCGGCCGCTGCCAGACGGTGCTGAAAGCGCAGGAGGACCTTCCCGCCCTGGGTCACGATTACCAGACCGAAACCGTGGATCCCACCTGCGAAGCCGGGGGCTATCTTTGCCATACCTGCACCCGCTGCGGGGATACTTATACCGAAAATACGGCGAAGAAGCTTTCCCACTGGTTTGGCGAATGGATTCCCAACGCCGACGATACCCATAGCGCTCCCTGCCTGCGGGAGGGCTGCAAGCATACCGGCAAGGCGGATTGCCAGAAATTCCCGTATGTCCTGACGATTGAAAATCAGGAAGAACCTCTCGAAATCATCCTGTGCCCCGTGTGCGGCGAACT
>CACXHB010000116.1 GCA_902767315.1 uncultured Eubacteriales bacterium | reverse complement strand
CGGCTTATTTCTTGCCGGCCAGGGACTTACGATACTTCTCGCTTTCCCAGTTGGCAATGAACTTCTTGGCCGCTTCGCCCATGGTGGACAGGGTCAGGCCGTTCTTGCGGATGGTATGGGCGATAAAGGTGACGGCGGTGATGGTCTCGGCAATGACCTGAGCCTTGCCTTCGTCCATGTTGAACACCAGCCGGCCGGTCTTGGGGTCGGCCAGGCACTGGCCCTCTTCGGGCTTGCCATCGCCGAAGCCGAAGGCGCCGATGAGGAACACCATCTGATCGGGATACAGGGGGGTCTCCAGGAAGAACTTCTCGTCGAATTCGCCGGAGGAGAGCATTTCTTTCAGGAAGGCGCAATCCGCTTCCACAAGGCCGCACTCGGTCTTTTTCAGGCCCACCTTGGGGAAGGAGGCGCCGGTGATGCCGAAGGCCTCGGCCACGCGGTTGTTCACGTCCTCATGAATCTTCAGACAGGTATCGGGATCGTCCGCATGGGCGATGAGGCCGTGGTTGCGCATGAAGATGACGTTGGGGCGCTTGCCGGTTTCCTTTTCCACCCGGGCCAGTTCGTCGCGAATGGAGAAGGTCAGCCGGGCGCCGGGATCGGTGTAAGGCACTTCGCCCCAGGTGTAATCCGCGCCGGCCAGGGCCTTTTTCACCATTTCGGTGCACTCGACGCTGCAGGCGGCCAGGTTGGCATAGACGCTGTGGCTATGGGCCACGTAGGTATCCAGCACGGAATGGAAGCCCGCTTCCACGCTGGGACGCAGGGCGGCCAGGCCTTCGATGGTCTTGGTGACTTCCTTGGCCTTGGTGGAGCCGGCCTTTTCCACGTCCTCAAAATCAGAGGGATTGCTTTCGAAATAGAACTTGCGCAGGGCTTCGTAATCCAGCACGGCGTAAGCCTTGTCCACCTCGATGTCCTTCAGGCAGAAGCCGGAGGCCTTAATGGCCATCAGTCCGCCGTCCAGTTTCACGGAAGTGTTGCCGCCGCCGCCCTGCACATAATCCGCACGGGCGCCCACGGTCTTGGACACGCGGCTGAACTCGCTCAGGCGCGCCTTGTTTTCTTCGAAGAAATTGCTCATAAAAATTCCTCCCTGTTGGTATAGATCTATCTTTTTTCCTTTCGGAAAGATACGCTTGCTTTATACACTGTAAATCAGCTTTGCCAATCTGTCAAGCCCTGTTTTTTCAAAGATCACGCGTTTCCCAGAGTTTGGGCCAGCATGGCTCCGGGAATCTGCGCCGCCGCCCGCCGGGCCGCCTCCGGGCTGGAAAAGGCCCCGAAGACGCAGGAGCCCGAACCCGTCATGTGGGCAAATTCCGCGCCGCAATCGTACATGCGCTCTATCAGCCCGCGAATTTCCGGCAGAAGATCCATGGCCGGCTGTTCCAGGGCGTTTCCCGCCAGGGCCCGGGCCGCGGGCAGATCCTTATAGCGCAGGGCGCAGGAAAGCCCCTCCATATCCAGACGCAGGGGACTGCGGGGGCGGGCGTCGTATTCCGCGAAGACGCCGGCGGTGGAAAGGCCCTCGGCGGGCATGCACAGCACCAGATCAATCTGCGGGGCCGCGGGCAGATGCTGCATTCTTTCGCCGATGCCCTGCACCCGGCAGAAGCGGCCCTCCATGCAGAAGGGCACGTCGGCCCCCAGGCCAGCCCCCACCTGCATCAGCTCCCGGGCGTTGAGCCCCAGGTTCCAAAGCCGGTTCAGGGCCATCAGCGCCACGGCGCAGTCGGCGCTGCCGCCCCCCAGGCCGGCGCGGATGGGAATGCGCTTGGTCATTTCAATGCGCGCGCCCATGGGCCGACCGGCAATCTGGCTCAGGGCGGAGGCGGCCCGAACCACCAGATTTTTCCCGCCCCAGGGCACCACACGGCCGTTTATGGACAGGGAAAGGTTCCGGGCGCTGGAGAAGACGATTTCATCGTGCAGGGAGATGCGCTGCATGAGCATATCCATTTCGTGATAACCGTCCTCCCGGGCGGAAAGGATGTCCAAAGACCAGTTGATTTTGGCAAAAGCCTTTGCCGCGATGCGCATGTGGCGATTCCTCCCCCATTGGTATCAGGGGGATTATAACAAATCTGTGTTAAAAATGGCTGTGCCGCTTGCATCTTTTCCCGGATTCAGTATAATAAACCATAGCAATGAAGGAAAATTTCCCGAAAATCGCCGGTGAAGAGAGCTCGCGGTGGGTGCAAGCGAGGGCGGCGAAACGGGGTTCCATTCCGGAGCGGGCCGCGAGGAGCGGCACGGGTGCGCCCGATACAGCGTTCAAAGGAACGCGAATGCGTTCGAAACCGGGTGGTACCACGGCTGACGTCGTCCCTGCAAGATTGGCAGGGGCGTATTTTTTTAGGAGGAAGAGCCATGCTGGACATTAATCTGATTCGTTCCAATCCCGAATACGTGAAGGAAGCCCTGAAAAAGCGGGAATACGACGTGGATTTCACGGAAATGCTTGCCTGGGACGCGCGCCGCAAGGAGCTGCTGATGGAAAACGAGAACCTGAAGGCCGAGCGCAACCGCATGAACAAGGAAATTCCCATGCTGAAAAAGCAGGGCAAGGACGTTTCCGAAGTGCTGAACACCCTGAAGACCATGGCCGACCGGGTGAAGGAAATGGACGAGGAGCAGGGTGCGCTGGAAGAGAAGATCAACAAATTCATGCTGGCGCTGCCCAACCTGCCTGCGGACGACGTGCAGGCCGGCGGCAAGGAAAACAACCAGGTGGTAAAGATCTTCGGCGAAAAGCCCGTCTTTGACTTCGAACCCAAGAACCACGTGGATCTGTGCACGGGCCTGGGCCTGATCGATTACGAGCGCGGCGTGAAGATGGGCGGCAACGGCTACTGGCTGTACACCGGCATCGGTGCGCAGCTGGAATGGGCGCTTCTGAATTATTTCATTACCGAGCATCTCGGCGACGGCTACACCTTCATGCTGCCGCCCCACATGCTCACCTACGAATGCGGCCTCACCGCCGGCCAGTTCCCCAAGTTTGAGGACGATGTATACCGCATGGCGGAGGACACCTTCCGCTTCATGCTGCCCACGGCGGAAACCGCGCTGATCAACCTGTATCGGGGCGAGATTCTGAACGAGGCCGATCTGCCCAAGCGGCTGTTTGCCTACACCCCCTGCTATCGCCGGGAGGCGGGCACCTATCGCGCCAGCGAGCGCGGCATGATCCGCGGCCATCAGTTCAACAAGGTGGAAATGTTTGGCTACACCCGGCCCGAGGATTCCGACGCCATGCTGGAGGAGCTCATCGGCAAGGCCTGCCGTCTGGTGGAGAAGCTGGGCCTGCACTACCGCCTGTCCAAGCTGGCCGCCGGCGACTGCTCCGCCTCCATGGCTACCACTTACGATATCGAACTGTGGATTCCCAGCATGAACGAATACAAGGAGTGCTCCTCCGTTTCCAACGCCAGGGATTATCAGGCCCGCCGGGGCAACATCCGCTTCCGCCGCGCCGAGACCAAGAAGCTGGAATACGTGCACACCCTGAACGGTTCCGGTCTGGCCACCAGCCGCCTGATGCCCGCCATCGTGGAGCAGTATCAGTGTGCCGACGGCAGCGTGATCATTCCCGAAGTGCTGCGTCCCTTCCTGGGCGGCCGGGAAAAGCTGGAGCCCACCCGCTGACCCATCGATTTTCCGCGCCCGGAGGGCTCTGCGCCCCGGGCGCATTTCCATGAGATAAGGAGGGCATTTTATGAAACCCCAGCCGCAGCTTGCATTCATGTTGAAGGGGCAGATGTTCGACGGCTATCTGCTGGTGAAGGCCGCTTCTCAGCGCACCTCCTCCAACGGCAGCAAATATCTGGACCTGACCCTGTGCGATATTACCGGCGAAGTCAACGCCAAAATGTGGGACAGCATGACCCTGCCCCCCGCCATTGCCGAACCGGTGCGGGTGCGGGGCATGATGCAGGAATACAACAACCGGGCGCAGCTGCGCATTGACAAAATGCGGGACGTGACGGAAAACGACGACCTGGATCTTTCCCTTTTGACTCCGGTGGCGCCCTATCCCGCCACGGAAATGATGGAAATGATCAACGCCCGCATCGAAAAAATGCAGGACGAATCCCTGAAGGCGCTTCTGAAGGCGCGCATTGAACAGTGCGGCCCCCAATTGATGTACTATCCCGCCGCCTCCAAACTGCACCATGCGGAGAAGGCAGGACTTTTGCACCACACCAGCACCATGCTGCGTATGGCGGAAAAGGCATGTGAAATTTACGATTCTCTGGACGCGGATCTGCTGGCCGCGGGGGTGATTCTGCACGATCTGTGCAAAATCACGGAAATCGCCGCGGACGAACTGGGCATGGCCACGGATTACACCCGGGAAGGCATGCTCATCGGCCATCTGGTGCAGGGCGTGGCAGAACTGAACCGGCTGGGCCGGGAAATGGGCGTAAAGGACGAATTGCTGGTGATGCTGGAGCACATGGTGCTTTCCCACCACGATCTGCCGGAATACGGCAGTCCCAAGCCCCCCATGTTCCCGGAGGCGGAGGTGCTGCACTGTCTGGATCTGATGGACGCGCGTATTTTTGAAATGAATCGGGCGCTGGCCAGCGTGCAGCCCGGCAGCTTCACCGAGCGTATCTGGTCTCTGGATCGAAAACTGTATCGCCGGACGGACAAATAGAGAATAAAAAATGGGCCGTGGAAGAATCAGATGTTCTTTCACAGCCCTTTTTGTTTATACCGGCGTGTCCGTGCGGGATTCATGCCGGATCAGCGCGAACACCGCCGCGTACATTGCCAGCACGAAAATCGCGAAAAACACGGTGGCCCGTTGAGTGCCCGTCATGCAGCAGGCGTCGTAAATGCCGTGGAGCGTCACCGCCGCCAGATAACCCAGCAGCAGGTTCACCCGGCTGGCCATAGAATTCCCGCAATCATACCGCAGCTTGGCCCGGCCGTAAAACACGCCCATAAACACCGCGAAGCTCATGTGCCCGGGAATGGCCAGAATGGCCCGGGTAAAGGCCACCGAAAGGCCGTAATTAAAGATGTACTTTACGTTTTCGAAGGCAGCAAAGCCCAGGGAGACAAACACGGCGTACACGATGGCGTCATAACGATAATTAAAGTTTCCGTCCCGCCAGGTGCGCCGGTAAAGGAAGAAGAGCTTCGCGCCCTCTTCCACCGCGTCCACGCCCAGAAACGCCAGCAGCACCACATACCGGGGATTTTCCGGGCCCACCCACCGGTCCAGCAGCGATTGGGCCAACATTTCCGGCACCACGGAAACCACCGCGGCCGCCACTCCCAGCAGCGCCAGCTGCCCCAGCAGATAGGGCGGTTCGCTTTCGATTCTGTCCTGCCGGTACACATAACGCATCAGAAAAACCGCGGGCAGCACCGCCGCCAGCACATACACCAGAACCAGCGTATAATACGGCATTGCAATCAAAGGCGCAAAAAAGAACATTCACATTCCTCCTTCTCGTCTGTCTATCATTATAGCCCGCGGCGGTTTCTCATACAAGCACAGTTTGACAAAATATAGCTCCGGGTGTATGATGCATGCGAAAAGCGCATGGGAGGAAAAATCGATGACGCAATACTGCATCAAGTGCCGCCGGCCGGTGGAGGGCGAAAGCTGCCCCATCTGCGGACGCAAAAAATTACGGCCCATTACAGGGGAGGACGCGTGTTTTCTCACGGAATTAAAGGAGCCCTGGAGCGACGTGCTGGCGGAAATACTGACCCAGGAGGACATTCCCGTGCTTCGTCAGGGAGCGGCAGGCGTGGGTCTGGCGGCGGAAATCGGTATGTTCCCGGAACGCCATCAATTTTTCGTTCCTTATGCCTGTCTGGAAAAGGGACAGGCGCTGGCAGAAGCGTTCTTTTCGGGGAACTATGCGGGGGAAAACGAATAAGTCTCTGCCTGCGCTGATGCGGGGCAGGAACCGAGGGGGGTGCGGGGGGAGCGGAGCTCCCCCCGCACTGGGCGCCGGAAGGGGCGGCGAAGCCGCCCCTTCCGGCGCCCCCGGGGCCCGGCGGCTTTGCCGCCGGGCCCCAACCTTTTTTCGCCGCGTCTATTGACGAACCGCGCTTTTTGGGAGATAATAAAGATGAGATATTTTACCGCTGAAAGTATGGCGGTCAGGAAAGGTACCGGGAGGGCGCATGGCACACAGGATTACGGCGGTGGTAAAGGGTTCCCCCGCTTATCGGGCGGGCATACGGGCGGGAGACGAGCTTTTATCCATCGGCGGCGAAACCATCATTGATTTTATCGATTATCAGGCGCTGACCGCCCCCGGCCGTCTCACCGTGAAGACCCGAAAGGGTGAATATCACATCAAAAAGGCGGAGTATGCCGACCTGGGCCTGGAATTTTCCACGGGCATGATGTCCGGCGTGCGCATGTGCTGCAACAAATGCATGTTCTGCTTTGTGGATCAATTGCCCTGTTATGCCCGGGAGAGCCTGCGGGTGAAGGACGACGACTGGCGCATGTCCCTGATGATGGGCAATTATGTGACCATGACCAACGTATCCGACCGGGAACTGGAGCGCATCGTCCGCCGGCACGTATCGCCTTTGTACATTTCCGTGCACTGCATGGATCCGGAGCTGCGGGTAAAACTCATGGGCACGCCCCGGGCGCGTCGTTTGCCGGAACAGCTGCGGAAGCTGGCGGAGGGCGGCGTTCACTTCCATTGCCAGGCGGTGCTGTGTCCCAATCTCAACGACGGCGCGCAATTGGAGCGCACCATTTCGGAATTGACGGATCTGTATCCGGCGGCGCAGTCTCTGGCGCTGGTGCCCGTGGGACTGACCGGCCACCGGGAGGGGCTGTCTTCCCTGCGGAAATACCGGCCGGAGGAAGCCCGGGCCGTTCTGGAAATCGCCGAAAAATGGCGCAAAACCTGTCTGGAGAAGTTCGGCACCCGGTTTGTGTTTCCCTCTGACGAATTCTATCTGGCGGCCAACGCGGAACTGCCCGACGACGAGGCGTACGAGGATTACGCGCAGATTGACGACGGCGTGGGCATGCTGCGGCTGTACGACACGGAATATCGGGAGGCCTGGGAGGAACGGATCGCCCCGGTTCCCGCCGAAGCCCAAATGGAAACGAAAATTCGTCCGCTGATTGCCTGCGGCATCTCCGCGGCGCCGTTTTTCGAATCTCTGCTGCAGCGGCGGCCCATTCCCGGGGCGGATATTCGGGTAAAGGCCATCGTCAACCACTTCTTCGGCCCGGAGGTAACGGTTTCCGGGCTGATTACCGGCAAAGATCTGGTGGAACAGACCCGGGACGTGGACTGCACCCACGTACTGATTTCCGAATGCACCCTACGCCCGGAGGACAGCGTCTTTTTGGACGACATGTCCCTGGAGCAGGTACAGACCGCGCTGGGCCGGCCGGTGATTCCGGTGGGCCGCAAGGGCGGCGATATCATCGAAACCGTATTCAAACTGATGGAGGAACAATAACATGGCAAGACCTCTCGTGGCCATTGTCGGCCGCCCCAACGTGGGTAAATCCACGTTTTTTAATCAGATGGCCGGCCGGCGCATCGCCATTGTGGAAGACACCCCCGGCGTTACCCGGGACCGGGTTTATGTTGACTGCGAATGGCAAAAGCACAAATTTACCCTGATCGATACCGGCGGCATCGACCCCAAAAGCGACGATCCTTTGCTGAAGCAGATGCGTCGGCAGGCGGAAATCGCCATCGAAACCTGCGACGTGATTCTGTTCTTCGTGGACGGGCGGCAGGGGCTCACCTCCGACGACGAGGACGTGGCGGATCTGCTGCGCAAGGCGGGCAAGCCCGTGAAGCTGGTGGTCAACAAAATCGACAACATCGGCATGATGGACAACATCTATGATTTCTATCAATTGGGCATGGGCGACCCCATCGGCATTTCCTCGGTGAACCTGCTGAACCTGGGGGACATGCTGGAAGAAATCTGCAGCTATTTTCCGGATCCGGAAGAGGAAGCCGACGAGCAGGGGGCCATTCAGATCGCCGTGGTGGGCAAGCCCAACGCCGGCAAAAGCTCCCTGGTGAACCGGATCCTTGGGGAAGACCGGGTCATGGTTTCCGACATCGCCGGCACCACCCGGGACGCCATCGACACCCGGTTTACCGACAACGGCGAGGATTTCGTCATCATCGATACCGCGGGCATTCGCCGCAAGCGGGCCATTGACGCAGGCACCCTGGAGCGCTACAGCGTGGTACGCGCCTTTTCCGCCATCGACCGCTGTGACGTGGCCATTCTCATGATCGACGCCATCGAAGGCGTGACCGAGCAGGACACCAAAATCGCCGGTTACATCGACGAACAGGGGAAGGCCGCCATTATCTGCATCAACAAATGGGACATCAAGGACAAGGAAACCGGCACCCTTGAAAAATACGTCAAGCAGGTGCGGGAGGATCTGAAATTCATGGCCTACGCGCCGGTGCTGTTTATTTCCGCGCTGACGGGCAAGCGGGTAGAAAAAGTGCTGGACACCGTGCGCAGCGTGTACGCGGAGGCCTGCAAGCGCATCACCACCGGCGTGCTCAACGACGTGCTGGCGGACGCGCAGGCCTATCTGCAGCCCCCGTCCACCTCCGGCAGGCGGCTGAAGATTTATTACGCCACCCAGCAGAGCGCCTGTCCGCCCACCTTCGTCATCTTCCTGAACGACGAAAAACTCATGCGCTTCGGCTATGAGCGGTATCTGGAAAATCAGTTCCGCAAGGCCTTTGGCTTTGAGGGCACGCCCATCCGCTTCTTCTTCCGGGAGCGGAACAAAAAAGAAGACTGAGGATAAACGCATATGAATTGGCTGAGATATTTCCTTGTGGCGGTCATCGCCTACCTTCTGGGGAATTTTTCCACGGGCGTGGTGGTCTCCAAAGCCTTTGCCCACACGGACATTCGCACCCAGGGCAGCGGCAACGCCGGCGCCACCAACGTACTGCGCACCTACGGCTGGCTGCCGTCGGTACTGACGCTGGTGGGCGACGCGCTGAAGGCCATCATCGCCGCGCTGCTGGGCCGGGCCATTGCCGGGGATACCGGCATGCAGATTGCCGGCGTGGCCACGGTGATCGGCCACAACTGGCCGGTGTTTTATCACTTCAAGGGCGGCAAGGGCATCGCCTGTTCCCTGGGCTTCATCATTGTTTCCAGCCCCTGGATCGCCCTGGCGCTGGTGGCGGAGCAGGTCCTCATCACGGCCATTACCCGCTACATGTCCGTGGCCTCCATCGTCTCGGGGGTGCTCTATCCCACCCTCACGGCGATTTTCCATCCCCATAACACCGGGCTTATCATCGCCTCCTCGCTGATCGGCGCGCTGGCCATCTTCAGCCACAGGGGCAACATTGCGCGACTGATCCACGGCACGGAAAACCGCCTGGATTTCAAAAAGATCAAAACCATTTCCCAGAAGACCATGGCCAAACTGAAGAACCGACACAAATAATGCGGAAGGGATGAACGCATCATGAAGAAAAGGTATCTGGTTGGCATCGACGTAGGCACCTCCGGCACGAAAGCCATTCTGGCGGACGAAAACGGACGGGTGGAGGCTTCCTGCACCCGCACCTATCCCCTGAACACCCCCCGCCCCGGCTGGGCGGAGCAGGACCCCGCCTGGTGGTGGCAGGCGGTAAAGGAGGCGCTGGCGCAGATTCTCTCGGGGGTGGACAAGTCCGCCATCGCCGGAGTCAGTTTTTCCGGGCAGATGCACGGACTGGTGGCCCTAGATCGGGAAGGCAGCGTCATTCGTCCGGCGATTCTCTGGTGCGATCAGCGCACGGAGAAGCAGTGCGCCTGGATTACCGAAAAGGCCGGCGGCCTGGATCAGCTGGTAAAGCGCACCAATAACCAGATGCTCACCGGCTATACCGGCGGCAAAATTCTCTGGCTGCGGGACGAGGAGCCGGAGCATTTCCAGAAAATGGTGCGGTTTATCTGCCCCAAGGACTACATACGCTTCAAGATCACCGGCATTGCGGACACGGACGTTTCCGAGGCCTCCGGCACGGGCTTCTTCGACGTGAAAAACCGAACCTGGCATAGGGAACTGATCTCCCTGGCGGGGCTGGATTTCGGCATTTTCCCGGAAGCCCACGAATCCACGGAACTGGCCGGACACGTAACGGCGGAAGCCGCGGCGGAAACCGGGCTGCCTGAAGGCGCGGACGTGTATTACGGCGGCGGCGACGCGGTGATTCAGGCGGTGGGCAGCGGACTGGCCGCTCCCGGCGTGCTGGGCGTGGTGGTGGGCACCTCCGGCAACGTGTCCATGGGGCTGGACCGGTATTACGACAACCCCAAGGGCGCGCTGCAGATGTTCTGCTCCAACGAGCCCGGGGCCTATATGACCTTCGGCTGCACCCTCACCGCCGGCGGGGCGTATCAGTGGTATCGCAACAACCTGTGCGAAGACGCCATGGAAAAGGCCCGGGAAACCGGCGAAAACGTCTACGACATTATGGGCCGGGCGGCGGAACAGGCGGGCCCCGGGGCGAACGGTGTGCTGTTTGCGCCGTATCTCTCCGGCGAACGCTGCCCGTATCCGGACGCCAACGCCCGGGGCGTATTCTACGGCATGAGCCTGAAGACCACCCGGGGCGACATGACCCGGGCCGTGATGGAGGGCGTGACCTACTCCATGCGGCAGGTGGCGGACATCATCGGCGACTTCTGCCCCTGCAAAAAGATTATTCTCTCCGGCGGCGGCGCGAATTCCCCGCTCTGGCGGCAGATGTACGCGGACATTTTCGATTTGCCGGTATACACCCTTTCCGCCGCGGGAGAAGGCGGCGCATACGGCGCGGTGATGGTCGCCGGCGTGGGCGCTGGCATCTGGAAAAACCTGGGCGAGGCCATTTCCCTTCTGCAGGTGGAAACCGAAACCCTGCCCAATCCGGAGACCCAGGCGGTTTATCGCAACGCCTATGCGGCCTATGGTGAAATCTATCCTGCCCTGAAGCCCCTGTTTGACAAGACCGCGGCCATGGGCTGGTAATCCCGAAAAAAAAGTTTGAGCCCTTTTTGCAGAAAATTGCAAAAAGGGCTTGCCTTTTTCCGGGAAATGGGTTATAATAATCAAGCTGAATGTGTGCCCGTGGCGAAGCTGGATATCGCGTCAGACTCCGACTCTGAAGGCCGTGGGTTCGAATCCCGCCGGGCACGCCAGGCAAGCACCTGATTTTTCGTTTGAAAGGTCAGGTGCTTTTCTTTCTTTTAAAATCAATCCGCCTCTCTGCGCCACGGAAAGTCGATATAATGAGTCCAACGATCTTTGCAGGGAGGAATCTGCATGCCGCAAACACAGCCAAGGATTTCCCGGGCGCTGAAATGCGCCTTTCCCCATACCATTCCCATCTTTGCGGGCTTCTGCTTTCTGGGCATGACGTATGGCATTTACATGAAGGTTTCCGGCTTCGCCTTTTGGTATCCCATGCTCATGAGCCTGGTGATTTACGGCGGCAGTCTGGAATTTGTGGCGGTGAGCATGCTGCTGGCCCCCTACGCGCCCATGCAGGCCTTTCTGATGACGCTGATGATTCAGGCGAGGCATCTGTTTTACGGCATTGCCCTGCTGGACAAGTTCCGGGGCATGGCCTGGAAAAAGCCCTATCTCATCTTCGGCATGTGCGACGAGACCTTCAGCATCAACTGCACCGCCGAAATCCCGGAAGACGTGGATCGGGGCTGGTTCTACTTTTTCGTGACGCTTTTGAACCAGATTTACTGGGTACTGGGCGCGACCGCAGGCGGTCTGGTGGGCGGACTGATCCGTTTCAACACGGAAGGGCTGGATTTCGTGATGACGGCCATGTTCGTGGTGATTTTTCTGGAGCAATGGCGCAAGGAGAAGCGGCACGACAGCGCCGCCGTGGGGATGGCGGCCAGCGTCGTCTGCCTGGCAATTTTCGGCGCGGACAATTTTCTGATTCCCACCATGGTCTGCATTCTGGCGGTGCTCACGGCGCTGCGCAGGCCCCTGGAGCAAAAGGAGGCGGATGCTCAATGACGCTGACGCAGCAATTCGTCACCATCGGCGTATGCGTGCTGGGCACCATGCTCACCCGTTTTCTGCCCTTTCTGCTGTTCGGTTCCAACCGGCCCACGCCGAAATATGTGCAATATCTGGGCCGGATGCTGCCGGGGGCGATTTTCTCCATGCTGGTGATTTACTGCCTGCGCAGCGTGCAGCCCCTGCAATACAGCTACGGGCTGCCTCAGGCCATCGCCATTGCGGTTACCGTGGGGCTGCATCTCTGGAAAAAGCAAATGCTGCTCTCCATCGCCGGGGGCACGGTCTGTTACATGCTGCTGATTCAATTCGTATTCTGAAAAATTGGACCCGGACAGGGGGCACATCAAAGCGCCTCTGTCCGGGCCATTTTTATCCAATCAATCTTCCAGCCACACCGGGCCCCACACGCCGCTGGGCAGCGGCTGGGTCTGTTCGTCGTGCTCCCGGTGGGTATTCATGCGCACCTTCAGCTGGTTGTCGATGACCTTGCCATAGTACGGCCATTCCGGCAGAACGGCGTCATGATGGCGCCAGCCGTCCGGGTCGCCGGTGCGCATTTCGTTCACCAGCGTGGAGGCCGCGCGGATTTCCAGGGTATTTTCACCCTTCCGCAGCAAAGATTCCACCCGGCAGCGCAGGGGATGCGTCCAGATATCTCCCGCATGCACGCCGTTGACCCACACCGTGCAGGCGCAGGAAAGATGGGTCAGGCAGATTTCCGCGCAATCCGGCACCTGTTCCAGGGTAAACCGCGTGCGATACACGCCCTCGCCGCTGAAATCCGACAGGCCGGGCAGCTGTTCCCAGGAACGAAGCTCCGCCATCCGGAAGGTCAGCTTCCGTTCCGGAATCTCCAGCGTCCAGTTTTCCAGAGGCAGTCGACGCGGATGGGCAGGCAGCTCGAGCGCCTGCTGCGCTTCCGCGAATTCCGGAGAAAACACCACAAAGCAGCTTTCGTGGGCCGCCATGGGAATCGTCAGCGCCGCGCCGGCTTCCGTCTGCTCCCGCAGGAAGGGAATCTCACGCAGCTCCTTTTCCCCGGCCCGGGCCACGGTGGCGAACACCCGGCAGGCCTCCGTCCGGTCCCGGAACAGCACCCGCTCCCGGCGCGCGTCGTCAGAAATATTGGCCAGGAAATAGAGATGGTCCGCGCCGTCTACCCGGTGCACATAGCCCACCTGTTCGGGGCTGGAAACAGTCACATCCGGGGTCAGGCGGGCGTGCAGCGCCTGAATCAGGCTTGCGTCGCCGTCAGGGGTTACTAGGGCGTTTTCGCAGGCAAAGGCCTCGTCCATGGCCCGGCGCACCTGAGCGCGTTTTGCATCGTAATCCATCAGGCCGCAGGCTTCCTCCGGCCGATTGCCGGCGGCGATGAGCAACCCCCCTGCCTGGGCGAATTCCTTCAGCGCCCGGGCCGTCTCCACCGGCAGCCGGGTGCAGCCCACCAGCACAATGGCCCGATAACGATTTTCGCCGATCTGGAATCCGCTGGGGCAGGCGTGGCCCAGTCGGGTCAGCGCTTCGTCGTTGACATAATCGAACCAATAGCCCGCCTTCTGAATGGCGTCCATTCGACTGCGGCCCAGATGCTCCTCCAGACGCATGGCCAGGTGCAGCTCGCTGAGCATATTGTCGCTGTAAATATCCGCCTGAGGCAGGTAAACGGCCACCTCTGCCACCGGCCGGCCCTGGCGCAGCATGGCGGAAACCCGGCTGATATAATCCGCCAGATGGCCGTAATAGGGCCACCAGGGGGTGGTGTGGTTGATGTGAGTGGAGGCGTAGAAGGGCCAGCCACGCTTGCCCGCCTTTTCCGGGGAATAGGCGTAGCCGTGGTTGACGATCATGTTCATGCCGTCGCAGAACACCGCGTCCACCGCCGCCTTCATTTCCTCCAGCGTTTCGGTAAACCGGGGGCGCTTGAGCCAGGTGAAAGTTTCGTTGGAGACAATATTCCGCCCGTAGATATGGCCGGCGGAGGCCGCCAGACGGCGGTGAATGGTGTTGACCTCCAGGGTTCGGTGGTCGCCGAAGGTTTCGCCCTCGGGAATGTCCGCCGCGGCGTACACCCGCAGGATGTCGCCCCAGGTGCCATGGGCCTGAATGCGGCTGATTCCGCCGTGTTCGTGGGCGAAATCCGTCAGCACGTCAAAGAAATTTTCAATGGTCAGTTCGCCCATGGTCTGGAAGTAATCATACCGCACCCGGGGGGTAATTTCTCCCATGTCTCCCCACAGGGCGTAGAGATATTTCGTCAGGTCGTAGCCCCTGCGCCGCCGGAATTCGTCCAGCAGAACGCCGCTCCAGTTATGACCTTCCACTTCGATGGAATCGCAGAACCAGCCGTGAACGCCCTTCACCCGGCAGGCGATGGGCTCCACCATGTTTTTCAGAAAAACGTCCATGGCCCGGCGGCTGCAATGGTCGATGACGTTGCCGTGGGCGTTGCGGCCCGGCTTGCCCACCTGGTTATAATGCATGGAAATCACAAAAAATACCAGTTTCCAATCCCCTTCGGGAATGTGGATGGTTTTCAGTTCCGTGCCCCAGGGCCAGCCAAAGAGCATTTTCTCCTGAAAATAAGAGGTAATGTCCACCGCCGTCTCCGGCAGCATCCGAGAATGCTCCATTTTGCCCATCATGGCCCCGCATACGGTTCCGGCAAAGCGCGTGGTAAAATCGCAGGAGAATTCGCAGGGACCGGTGATGTCGTATTGATAGGGGATGGCCTCCTGCTGCGCGTCTTCGCTTTCTACAAAGGGGCCGCCGTAAGGCCAGCTGGAGCCGGGGGTAATGTCCAGCAGCATTCCGCGCTTTTCGCAGGCCCTGGCGGTATAATCCAAAATATCATAAAATTCCGGGGAGCCGAAGGGAATATTATGAAACCCCTTCTGCGCGTCGTCCGCCTCTACGGGATAGAGAATCTGCAATTCCACGCCGCCAATGCCCGCGGCCTGCATATAATCCAATTCCCGGTCGATCTCCGCCTTTTCCACGCAGCAGCCATACCACCACCAGCGGGTCCAGCCCCGGGCCTGGGCCGGCGGATTTTTCAATAGCCCGCGATATTCCTGTTCTTTCATCGCACACATGCCTTTCGTTTGTTTTTCACTGCAGGACATTCCCATCCCCGTCCGAATGCCTCGAACCCTTATATTCATAACACATCGCTGTTAATTGACGGCGTTTTTTCCGCGTGAAAATTTCTTCTTTTGCAGGGCGATGCCCGACGTTTCAATCGAAGGCCGCCTGCCCCGCCGGCAAACCGGAGGTTTGCCGGCGGACCGGCCGGATTTGAAGCGCGTGCGCAAAGCGCACGCGCTTCAAATCCGGCCGCGGGGGCGCATCAGGGGGGACGGGCTTCGCCCGTCCCCCCTGATGCGCCCCCGCACGTTCACTCTGGCTTTACGCCTTCGATGATTGTTGAAATGGGTTTCCCTGCTTTTTCAGAAAAATACCTTCCCAGCTCCAGGTGTTTATCCCATTTTTCCTGAGGATAATTTCCATATCGGTTCTTTACGTCCTGCATGCGTTTTTCCATCTCTGCCGGGCCTTCCGCCATGGCGACGCAATCCACCAATTGTCCCAGCCGGTCGTAATCGTCGTACTGCATTTCCGTCAGGAGCGCGTTCATTCGCGTTTCTTCCTCCGGCGTAACGTCCAATTTGCCGATGCCCGTATCCAGCCGCTGCACGGCGAAGGAATGATTCAGGCAAATACGCGCCGCTTCGTCATAGCCCAGCTCCATGAGATAATCGTATCCATCCAGGGCGTGGCGAAGGCCCGTTACGCCGTAACGCCTTCCAATATCGTGCAAAAGCCCCAGCACATACGCCTTTTCTCCATTCATGCCACAGGCCTCGGCAATTCGCCGGGCGCATTCCGCCGCCACCAGCGAATGCTGGACCCACGGCCCGGGGTTGCGCCGTCCCGCTTCCTCCAGCAGGGCTCTGGCCTCATCAATCTGCGGATACATTTGTTTTTCTCCCTTCATTCTTCATTCCTTTGCAAACGGGGTAAAACACCGCCGCCGCTGCCAGCAGCAGCACGCCGAAGATGGCGAACATGGTCTCCATGCCGATCTTCTGGCTGACGAACCCGCCCAGCAGGCCCCCGAAAAAACGGGCGACGCCAAAGCTGGTAAGGTTGAGAATCGTCTGCGCCGAGGAGGATAATTCCGGCGCAACAATGGAGCCCAGATACAGCGACGGCAAAAACTCGAAGCAGGCCAGCACCGTCACCGCCGGAATCTGCGCCGCAATGAGCATCCCCGCGCTGTTCATTCGGGCGGCCAGGAAAAAGCCCAGCCAGCGCAGACCCGTGACCACATAACCGATGAGCACCCATTGCCAGATACTTCTCCAGCGCATCATCCGCTGGGCAAAATACAGCATCGGAATTTCCAGCGCCACGGAAATCCAGGTGATGACGCTGGTCATGGTATTGGAAAGGCCCATCTGCTGGGTAAACGCGCCGAAAAAGGATTGGTAAAACATGCTGGTGCAGGTGCCGATGAACACCATTGCCAGCAGAAGCCGGCAGCGTTTTTCCTTCAGCACCCGCAAAGGCGAAATTTTCTCCCCGCCATATTGGTGCCCGCCCACCCGGGGCAGGGTCAGGGCAATCAGTGCCGCGGCGAAAATCGCCAGCGCCTGCCAGGTATACAGATACCGCAGGGAATGGGCGCAGATGAGGCCGATGAGCAGCGCACCTGCCTGATAGCCCACCGTACCCAGCATGCGGATGGGGCCGTAGCTTTTTCCAATGGACTGGGTATATTCGATGGCGATGGATGTGGCGTTGGGCATAACGCTCTGGCCAAAGAAGCAATTGAGCATCAAAAGCGCCAGCAGCGGCCAGAATTTCGTGGCCCCCGCCTGTCCCAGCCGGGTAAAATCCGTGCACGCATCCACCAACAGGAAAGACACGCCGGAGCCCGCCGTCAGCGCCGCCAGCAGCAGCTTCTTCAGCCGCACCCGATCTGCCAGCGCCCCCCACATGGGCATAAAGCACATGGCCACCAGGGCGGGCACAGAGGTGAGCACACCGATCTGCGATTCCGAAAGGCCGATCTGCGCAAAGTAGCGCGAGGCGAAGGTGGAGAACCCCATGTAAATGAAATAAACGATGTAAAACGCCGACAGCGTCCCCATTCCCCGATTTCGCATGCTTTCATCGCTCCCATTTATTATGATTCGATTATAGCATGCTTAACCTTTTTTGTCCATGAAAAAGCTACTTCTGAGGCAGCACCGCCCGGCAGAGCTTCTCCGCCCCCTGGCCGCCCTTTTTCTGAATCCACCCTTCCGCAAGGCGGGTCGCGCCCTCGATCAGCCGGGACTTCAGGCTGCGTCGGGCCGGAATGGGTGCGCCGGCTTCGTCGAATCGGTAGGCCTCCGGGCGATGGGGATCCCCCGTCTCCGGGCCCTGCACGTAAACCCGGCGTTCCGGGTGATACAGAAGCGCCCCCACCGGATCCCGATACACCACATAATTCACGGCCCGCCGGGCCAGGGTTTCCTCCTGAGCCGGGGAAAGCGCCTCCGCCGCAAAGCCCTGCCCGTTAAAGACCACCGCCTGGGCCTGGGGATTTTCGGACAGAGAAAGGGCCACCAGGGCGTTATGGGCTCCCTTGGAATGGCCGGTAAACACCACCCTGCCCTGGGGATAGGTCTGCACGATTTTCTCGATTTCCTCCGTCTGCACCGAACCCACGAAGGGTTCGCACACGTTATCCACCCAGTCGATGTTGCTGGAGACGCACTCCCCCGCCCGTTCCGAGCCCCGGAAGACCACCACGGTTTCCTCCGGCGTTTGAATAACATAGGCCACCAGGCCGTTGCCGGTATTGAAGTTCACATAATCCACAATAAAACCCGGCAGCTTCAGCATTTCCCGGGCGGCCTCCCGGGCGGCGTCGTACAATTTTACGCAGCGCAGTTCCCCCGCCTTATCCATTCACAGCACGGAATCCGCAAAGGCCGCCAGGGGAACCTTCCCGCCCCGATTCAACAAATGCGCATACAGCGCCGGCAAATCCAGATAACTCATCCAGGAAATCAACAGGTATTCCTTCGGCGTCATGAAACATCCCTCCCAAAGGCATACAATGCGCCGGGAATCGCGCCTGTGCCCTTTCAGCAGAGATTGGCCAGGGTGATCTGCTCATGGTTGCGCAGATGCTCCAGCATTTCGCTGAGTTGGGCCAGGGCCTGACACGCGTCGTCCTTATCCTCGCATTTCAGGGCCACCCAAGCGTCCACCAGATGCTGGTGGGTTTCGTGCAAATCGTCGTGGGAAGAGACCATTTCCAGCACGTCCCGGCGATGATCAAAGCGCCGCATCATCTTCTCCGAAAGGGCCAGCGCCCCCGCAAAATCCTCGTTCCAGATCATTTCCCGGGCCTGATCGTTCATTTTGGTCAAATCCTCCACCAAATTCAACTGGGCATGCCGGGCAAACAGGCACAGGACCACAGACAGCGCCAGCACCGTAACCATGGCCCAAAAAGTACTGCGCATTTACCAGCACACCTCCTCCGGCGGCATGGCCTGAATTTCCGTAAGCCCCGCCTGCATGCCCTGCACGTACAGCCTGCCCTGGGTATCCAGATAGGCGAAATAGGTGCCGGGAATATTCAAGCCCGCCTGGGAAAGCAGCCCATCCAGCCAGGCCTGATCCTTCTGACACCGGGACAGGTTATAGGGCTGCACCCGGCCGTCCATCACCAGGATCATGGGCATGCCCTCGTATCCCGCATCGATGTGCATCTCCCCCGTGGTCACGGGCCGGTTGGAAGAGCGGGGAAACACGGAGATATTGCCATTGGTTTCGATGACGGCGGTGCCCACCTCCGCGGGATTGAGCACGCCCCCGCTGCGCAGGCCCTCCAGCAAATCGGAAAGGCTCAGGCACAGTTTTTTCAATTCCCGCTGATCGATGACGCCCTTGGAAATAATCAGCGAGGGCTTACCGGAAATAATCGCCCGGGCCTTGTCGGATTTTACGGAAATCAGCGATATGGCGCAATGCACCACGAACATGGCCGCCACCGGCAGAAGCCCCTGTATCAGCGGCGTGGAGACACTTTCCATGGGCGTGGAAATAATATCCGCCAGCAGGATGGTCATGGCGAATTCATAGGGCTGAAACTGTCCCAACTGCCGGCGGCCCATGCCCCGCATGACCAGAATCATGACGATATACAAAATCATCGCCCGCAAAAACAAGGTAAGCATGTTT
>CACXHB010000115.1 GCA_902767315.1 uncultured Eubacteriales bacterium | reverse complement strand
GGGGGCGCGGGGCGGGGCGCAAGGGGGGTGCGGGGCGAAGCCCCGCACCCCCCTTGCGCCCCGCCCCAATTTGGTTAAAAGGATCAGCGGCGCATGCGGTCCCGATAAACGCCGGGAGACAGGCCCGTTTCCTTGCGGAACAGGACCCCCAGCCGCTGCCCGGAGGCCAGGCCCACCTGGGCGGCAATGGCGTCCAGGGGCGCGTCGGTTTCCGTCAGAAGGCGACAGGCATGGCGCAGCCGCAGGGCGGTGAGGGCCTGCTTGGGAGAACGGCCTTCGGCCTCCTGGAAAAGGCGATAGAGCTGTGCGCGGCTGATCTGCGCGAAATTCGCCACCTGCTGCACGGTGATGGGGGTGGCGTAATGGCCTTCCATATACCAGCGGGCCCGGTCGTAATGCTGCCGCGGCAGACGCGTGTCCGGCCGCCGGCCCGGTATGCAGGCCAGAAAGCGCAGAAGGCCGCCTACGGCCGAAAGCCCGCCCGCTTCCAGGTGCAGCGCGTCGTCCTCAATCTGCCGCAGGATTTCCAGGGCGGCGCCGGCGTCCTGACAGGAGAAGACACGCTTTTCCGGCGAGAGACCGACGGTCAGGGTGACTTTGCCGGCGGCGGCCCCGGTATAGCCCACCCAGGAATATTCCCAGGGATCGGAGGAATCCGCCCGATAGGTGGTGATTTCTTCCGGCAGAATCAGAAAGCCCTGTCCGGCGCGAAGTTCCCAGATTTTGCCATCGGCGCAGAAAATCCCCTTTCCGGATGCAACAAAGTGAATTAAATAATGCTCCCGGATGGCGGGACCGAAGGTATGACCGGGGCTGCAGCGCTCGCTGCCACAGTTGATTATCTGTAAAGAGAGGGGAAGACAGGGTTCAGAGAAAAAATAGTCGTTCATGCATATCCTGCCTTTCGCGCAACATTTTGAATCTATATTGCAACAATATAGACTTGCCCGTCCAGCATCAATCTGTTATAATTTCTATGAAAAAAAGGCACGACGAGGAGGAAATAACCGATGCCGAAAATTACTTTTATGGGCGCTGGTTCCAGTGTATTTGCCAAAAACGTGCTGGGTGACAGCATGATGACCCCCGCCCTGGCGGAGAGCACCATCGCCCTTTACGACATTGACGCGGATCGGCTGAACGACAGCAAAATGATGCTGGACAACCTGAACAAAAACTGCGGCAACAAGGCCAAGATCGAAGCGTATCTGGGCGTGGAAAACCGCAAGGCTGCCCTGAAGGACGCCAATTATGTGGTAAACGCCATTCAGGTGGGCGGCTACGATCCCTGCACCATCACCGACTTCGAAATTCCCAAGAAGTACGGCCTGCGGCAGACCATTGCCGACACCCTGGGCATCGGCGGTATTTTCCGCGCCCTGCGCACCATTCCCGTGATATTTGATTTTGCCAAGGACATGGAAGAAGTCTGCCCCAACGCGTGGTTTTTGAATTACACCAACCCCATGGCCATGCTTTCCGGCGCCATGCAGCGCTTCACCGGCGTGAAGACCGTGGGTCTGTGCCATTCCGTGCAGGTTTGCACCTCCGGCCTGATGCAGGGGCTGGGCATGGAATACGACGATACCGTGCAGTGGAAGATCGCCGGCATCAACCATCAGGCGTGGCTTCTGGAGGTCACCAAGGACGGTGTGGATCTGTATCCCGAAATCAAGCGCCGGGCCGCCGCGCGCACCGAGAAGCACAACGACATGGTGCGCTACGAGATCATGAAGCGCTTCGGCTATTATGTCACCGAATCTTCGGAGCATAACAGCGAATACATGCCCTATTTCATTAAGCGGGATTATCCCGAGCTCATCGACCGGTTCAACATTCCCCTGGACGAATATCCCCGCCGCTGCATTCGCAACATCAATGAATGGGCCACCCGTCGGGAGGCGCTTCTGCACCACGAAACCCTGACCCATGAGCGCAGCAGCGAATACGCCAGCTACATCATGGAGGCCATGGAGACCAACAAGCCCTTCAAGTTTGGCGGCAATGTACTGAACCGGGGACTGATCACCAACCTGCCCAGCAAGGCCTGCGTGGAAGTGCCCTGCATGGTGGATAAGTCCGGCGTGGTGCCCACCATCATCGGCGATCTGCCCGAGCAGTGCGCCGCCATGAACCGCACCAATATCAACGTGCAGCTTCTGACCATCGAGGCCGCTACCACCCTGAAGAAGGAATATATCTATCAGGCGGCCATGATGGATCCCCACACCGCGGCGGAGCTGTCCATTGACGACATCGTGGCCATGTGCGACGATCTCATCGCCGCCCACGGCGACTGGCTGCCCAAATTCCACTGATTTTTTAAAGGACGGACGGTGTCTTTCTAAGAAGGACGCCGCCCTTCTTTTTTCGGAAATTCCTGTGGAATCATGGGTGCAATTTTTACGCGAATGTGGTATGATAAAGATCCAAAGATACGAATGGAGATGGTCTCAGTGAGCGATGTTTTGTCCGGAGCAGGCTGGATGCCCTTTGAAACTCGTCCCGTTGGTCCCCTTGGCGTAATTGCAATGCCGGGCTGCGAAGCCCTTGGCGAAAGAATCGACAAATACCTCAGAGACTGGCGCGAGGGCATCGGTGAACAGAGCGATGATCTCTACACCTTCCCCGGCTACAACCTGGATACTTTCCTTTTGAAGGCGAAATGCCCCCGATTCGGCACCGGCGAGGGCAAAGGACTGCTGACCCAGAGCGTTCGCGGCTACGACATCTACATCATTTCCGACGTTACCGCCCGTCAGATTACCTATAACATGTACGGAACCCCCGTCCCCATGTCTCCGGACGACCACTATGCGGACCTGAAGCGCGTTATCGCCGCCATCGGCGGAAAGGCGCAGCGGATTTCCATCATCATGCCTTTCCTGTACGAGAGCCGGCAGCATCGCCGTTCCGCCCGTGAATCCATGGACTGCGCACTGATGCTGCAGGAACTGGCCGGCCTGGGCGTGAAGAACATCATCACCTTTGACGCGCACGATCCCCGGGTGCAGAACGCCATTCCGCTGACGGGCTTTGAATCTTTCATGCCCACCTATCAGATGCTGAAGGCTCTGTGCCGCCGGGTGAATGATCTGCATTTTGATAAACAGCACATGATGATCGTCTCTCCCGACGAGGGCGCCATCAACCGGAATATCTTCTATTCTTCCGTTTTGGGTCTGGACATGGGCATGTTCTACAAGCGCAGGGATTATTCCAAGGTGGTGGACGGCCGCAACCGCATCGTTGCCCACGAATACATGGGCGATCCGGTGGAGGGTAAGGACATCATCGTGGCCGACGACATCATTGCCAGCGGCGACAGCATGCTGGGCCTGCTGGATGATCTGAAGAAGCGTAACGCGGGCCGCATCTTCATTGCAGCCACCTTCTGCTTCTTTACCAACGGCACTCAGGCCTTTGAAGAGGTCTACCGCAGCGGCAAGCTGGCGGGAGTGATGGGCACCAACCTGACCTATCTGCCTGACGAAGTGCGCAAGGCCCCCTGGTTTATCGAAGTGGACATGAGCAAGTACATGGCCTACATCATCGCCACCCTGAATCACGACCACAGTCTGGATGCGCTGCTCAATTCCATGGGCCGCATTGTGAATCTGCTGGAGCGTTACAATCGCGGCGAGAAGATCTGATCTTTCCGATTTTCAAAAAGACCGCCTCCGATTTCTCTTTTGCAGAAATCGGAGGCGGTTTTCTATCGGGCCAGTCCTTATTTCTTCCACGCGTCGGGAGAAAACAGCATCAAAAGCGGGAAAAGCTCCAGCCGGCCCACCAGCATGTCCAGGGTCAGCACGGCCTTGGAAAAGTTGGTGAAATGCGCGAAGCTGCCCATGGGGCCTACCTCGCCCAGGCCGGGGCCGATGTTGGAAACGGTGGCCACCACGGCGGTGAGGCAGCTTTCAAAGGACACGTCCCGCACGAAGCTGTCGATGCTCACCAGCACCGCGGACAGCAGAATGACGAACATATAGGCATAGAAAAAGCCCATTACGCCGGAGACGGTTTCTTCCTCCACCGTGCGGCCGTCCAGCTTAATCAGGTTCACGGACCGGGGGCGCACTGTACGGCGAATGTCCCGGAGCATGTTTTTGGTGAGAATTTCCACCCGGGTCACCTTCAGGCCGCCGGCGGTAGAACCGGCGCAGCTGCCGATGAGCATCAGAAGCACCAGTATCACCCGGGAAAGCTGGGGCCAGAGATCGAAATTCGCGGTGGCGTAGCCGGTGGTGGTGATGATGGAGGATACCTGGAAATAGGCCAGCCGTATGGCCTGAGAGAGATTCCGGCCGCACTGGGGGAAGATGTTCAGGGCGATCAGCCCCGTGGCCACAAGAATAATGGCAAAATACAGCTTCCATTCGCCGTTTTTCCAGATGGCCTTGAAATCCCGGCGAATCAGCGCGTAATACATGGCGAAGTTCACGCCGAAGATCATGCAGAACACGCCGATGAGGGTTTGCACCGGGGCGGAGAAATGGCCCACGCTGTCGGCATAATTGGAGAACCCGCCGGTGCCGGCGGCGCCGAAGGTATGCACAATGGCGTCAAACCAGTTGAGCCCGCAGGCCAGCAGCACGAAGAACATAATCACCGAAAGCACCAGATAGATCCGGTACAGAATGCGGGCGGTGTTGCCCATGCGGGGCACCAGCTTTTCCGCCGAGGGGCCGGTGGATTCGGCGCGCATCAGGTGAATGGTGCGGGAACCCATCCGGGGCATGATGGCCAGGGAAAGCACCAAAACGCCCATGCCGCCGGCCCAGTGGGTAAAGCTGCGCCAGAAAAGCAGACCCTTTGGCACGGATTCCACGTCGATAAAGATAGTGGCGCCGGTGGTGGTGAAGCCGGAAGCGGCCTCAAACACCGCGTCGAAGAAATTGGGAGTCACGCCGGAAAGGAAGAAGGGCAGAGCGCCGAAGATGGACACCAGGACCCAGGTGAGAGCCACCACGGCGAAGCCGTCCCGGGCCCGGAGGTAATCCGTGGCGGGATGAATCAGCCGAAAGCCGCCGCCGAAGGCCAGGGTGATCCCGGCGGAGAGCAGAATCGGCCAGTGATCGCCGCTGTGCAGCGCCAAAGAAAGGACGAAGGAGATCATCATCATGGCCGATTCCACCAGCAGCACCGCGCCGGTGAGGTTGAAAATCAGGCGGCGGTTCATGTGCTTTCCTCCACGCCGGTGAAGGCGTCGTCCAGATCCTCGATGGAGCCGGCCTTCCCGGCCAAAATCACCGTATCCCCGGCTTCGATGTGATCGCCGCCGAAGGGGATGATCACCCGGCGGCCGCGCACCAGCACGCACACCAGCACGCCCTTTTTAATCTTCAGCCGGGCCAGGGGCACGTTCAGGAACCCGGAGCCCGCCAGAGCGGTGAACTCATAGGCTTCCGCCTTGCCCCCCAGCATGCCGTAGACCTTCTGAATGCGGGAGGAGCTGGAATGGGAAAGGGCGCGGACACTGCGGAGGATGGCGTTGGCGGTGGAGATTTTGGGGCTGACGATGTTGTCCAGGCCCAGTTCATCCAGCACCTCGGGGGTGTTCAGGCGGTTGACCTTTACCACCACCTTGCGCACGCCCATGCGCACGCCGTACAGGCCGGTGACGATGTTCTCCTCGTCCCGGTCGGTCAGGCAGATCAGCGCGTCGTTTTCCTCCATGTTTTCGTCGGTGAGCACTTCCCGGTCGGTGCCGTCGCCGCAGATCATGATGACGTCTTCCAACGTTTCCGAAAGGTGGCGGCATTTTTCCCGGTTGATTTCCACCAATTTGATGCGCAGCCCCAAAAGCACCAGCTGCTTGGCCAGATAATAGGAAATATGGCCGCCGCCGATGAGCATGGCGGAGCGAATGGGCTGGGTATCCTTGGCCATGCGCTTGAAAAAGCGGGTCACGGCCACGTGTTCGCCGGAGACATAAAGCCGGTCGCCCATCTGAATGACGAAGGAACCATCGGGAATGACGGCTTCACCATGGCGCTGCACCGCCACGAACTGCACATGGGGAAACCGGGCGTGCAGCCTGCTGAGGGGTTCGCCGGTGATGTCGTCCTGGTCCGTCACCAGAAATTCCACCATTTCCACCCGGCCGTGGGCGAAGGATTCGATGTTCATGGCAAAGGGGAAGCGCAGCAGCCGGGAGATTTCCTGAGCGGCGGCGCGTTCCGGGTTGATGACCTGATCGATATCCAGCTTTTCCTGCAGAAGGGTCAGGCTTTCGGTGTATTCCGGGTCGCGAATGCGGGCGATGGAATAGCGGGTACCCAGCTGTTTGGCGGCCAGGCAGCAGACCATGTTCAGTTCGTCGTTGGCGGTGACGGCGATGATGACGTCCGCCTTTTCCGCCCCGGCCTCAATGAGGGAGCGCACGTTGCCGCCGTTGCCCCGCACGCACAATACGTCCAGGGTTTCAGTGGCCCGGGTCAGGGCGTTTTTGTCCTTATCAACAATGGTCACGTCGTGGTTCTGGCGGGAAAGATATTCCGCCAGGGTATAACCCACCTTACCGTTGCCGACGATGATGATGTTCATAATGGCATATCTCCGGTCTCGAAAATCAGGTCCCCTCCCCGCGAATCTGGAGAGGGGACGAGGGTTCGTTCAGAAATTCAGACGCATGGCTCCGGCGCAATCCGTCTTCCCGGATTTGAAGCGGGGCGGCGTGCTTTTTGTTCAGGCCTCGGCCCGGCGGCAGGCGTCCAGCACCTGGAAGGCGGCCAGCGCGTCGGCTTCAAAATCCTGACAGGAGGCCTCGCAGCTGACGCGGCCTTCGTATCCGGCGGCCTTCAGGGCCCGGAAGATGGCGGGATAGTCCTCGCCGTCGCCCGCTTTGGGCAGCACCCGGCCCAGGGCGTTGGCGGTATGCACATGGGCCAGCAGGGGGCCGGCCATGGTCAGTGCGCTGAGGGGTTCGGAGCACATGGCCATGTGGTAGGTATCCCCCAGGGCCTTGACGTTGGGCAATTGAAGAATGGCGGAAAGGGCCACGGCTTCGCTGACCAGATTGATGATGTTGCTTTCGCCCCGGCGCAGGGGTTCGATGGCGATGGTGATGCCGTAATCCTGAGCGTGGCCCTGGGCGATGCGCAGGAAATTGCAGATCTGCCGCCAAGCCAGGCCGGTATCGAAGCCCTCGGGAACGTTGCGGGCCCCGGCGGAACCGAAGACCACCACCTCCACCCCCAGCCTGCGGGCCCGGGAGAAGGCCAGATCCAGATAATCGTGAATCTTCTGCGCGGAAACGTCCGGGCCGGTGACCCGCACGGAGGCGGGCAACATGCCGTTGCAGGCCTCCACGCGGATCCTGGCGCTGTCCGCCAGCTTCGCGGCGTTGTTGAAATCCGTTTCGCTCATGGCGGCCAGGCCGGCCAGACTGGTTTCCAGATAATCATAACCGCATTTCTGCACGATACCGATGTTTTTCACCTCGGTGCAGATGCCAAGCTTAATCATAGGGAGCCTCCGATGGAAAAAATCAATAGGTGCCCTCGGTGTCAAGGGTCACGGAAGCGCCGGTCTTCAGCCGGGAAGTGGCCCTGCGCTTGTTCAGCTCTTCCAGGAACAGATCCTCGTCGATGGGCAGGGTGACGGTCTTGCCGGTCCAGCTGGACAGGTGCATGGCGTTGGAGATCATCAGGCCGTTGATGCCCTCCTCGCCCAGGGCGGTAAGGGGCTCGCCCCGGAGCAGATGGGCCGCGAACTGGCGCAGCACCCCCGCGTGCTGGGGATTTTCGCCGTCGGTTTCCACTTCGATTTCGGTGCAGCCGGGTGCGCCGAAGCCGTTTTTCCAATGGGCGGAGAAATCGTCCACGAATTCGTCCAGTTTGTACATCCAAAGCTTCTTGCCGTCGCAGACCAGCTTGCCGCCGTCCAGGGTCACTTCCAGGCGATTGGTGCCGGGCGCGTCGCCGGTGGAGGTGATGAAAACGCCGGTGGCGCCGTTGGGATATTCCACATAAGCGGTCACGTCGTCTTCCACTTCGATGTCATGCCACTTGCCGTTGTGCAAAAAGGCGGTCACCTTGCTGGGCATGCCGCAGATCCACTGCCACAGGTCCAGATTGTGGGGGCACTGGTTCAGAAGAACGCCGCCGCCTTCGCCGCCCCAGGTGGCGCGCCATGCGCCGGAATCGTAATAGCTCTGGGGACGATACCAGTCGGTGATGATCCAGTTGGTGCGGCGAATCTTGCCCATTTCCCCGGAATCAACGATTTCCTTCATCTTGCGATAGACGCAGTTGGTGCGCTGATTGAACATGATGGCGTAGGTTTTGTCCTGGGTATGTACGTAATCGATGAGCTCGCGCACGGCCTTGGTGTATACGCCGGCGGGCTTCTCGCTCAGAGCGTGCAGGCCCTTGGACAGGGCTTCCTTCACCAGGGCGGGATGCAGGTAATGGGGGGTGGCCACGATCACCGCGTCCAGAAGGCCGCTGTCCATCATTTTGGCAGCGTCGTCGAAGCGGGGAATGTCGGGATAGTTTTCTTCCATCCACTTGAGCCGGTCGGGATTGATATCCGCCACGGCGGCCAGGGTCATGCCGGGAACCTGACCGGAGGTGATGGTTTTTACATGGCCGCTGCCCATGTTGCCGATGCCGATAATGCCGATTCTTACAGTGTCCATATGCCTTCTCCTTCTTTTTCGTGATAGCCCAGATTTTTCAGGATCGCCTTCAGCGCGTCCACCGCGGCGGCAAAGGCCGCAAAGGCGTCCGGATAGGAATACTTATGGCGCACTTCCTCGCTCTGCAGGGCGGAAAGGCCCACGAAGGCGGTGAGATGCGGCTCCACGGAGAGGACGATTTTGCCCTCCCGGCGGGAAAGGGCGGCCAGAATTTCCGCCACGCTGCCGTCGCCTTTGCCGGCGGGCACCACGCAGCCGTCTTCCATCAGCGCGTCCTTGATGTGCATATAGGTCAGATACCCCTCCAGCCGGGGAAATTCGTCCGCGGGCAGGTCGTGCACCTGCACGAAATTGGCGGGGTCGAAGATCAGGCCCAGGCGGTCGCCCAGGGAATCCATCAGATCCTGGCAGCGCGTGCCGATATCGCCGTAAATGCCCTTTTCGTTTTCATGGCAGAGGCGGATGTTTTCCCGTTCCGCCGCGTCCAGCATTTTTTCCATCCGCCGGAGCACCTCGTCCCGGTAAAGGGCGGGGTCTTCCCCTTCAGGCATATAGAAGCTGAAAATGCGCATGGTGTCCGTGCCCAGCACGTGGCACAGATCCAGGGCATGGAGAAATTCCTGGAAATGGGGCTCGAAATCGTCAGTGATTTTGATCTTGCCGAAGGGGGAGCCCATGGAGGACACCCGAACGCCGGCCGCGTCCAGCTGAGCGCGGACCTCCCGGGCCTGTTCCAGGGTCAGATCCTTCACGGATGCGCCGTTGACGTTGCGCATTTCCACGCATTTCACGCCGGAAGCCCGCAGGGCCTTCAGCTGCTGATCCAGCAGGGGACTCGCCTCGTCGGCAAAGGCGGAGAGTTGAAAAACAGCCATGATTTCCCTCCTGTCGTTTATTGGGCGTTGTTGGATTCCACGTAATTGAGGGTCAGCTCGGTTCCATCGTCGAAGGTCAGAACCAGACTGGTCTTTTCCGTGAGCACATACCGGAAGGTAAAGCTTTCTCCTCCGGTGGTGTACGTGATGGTACCCGCTTCTTTATTGACGGAATAGGAACCGGCGTGATCTTCCGCCTGCTTGAGTTCCCCGGCTTCCTCGTCGTAATGCCAGATTACCACGTCCAGATCGCCGATGGATTCGAAGCTGAAGAGCACCTGAGAAGCGCCGTCGTTATACTTGGCTACCCACTTGGCCACCAGCGGATCCGCCGAGGGCTTATCGGAGGAACAGCCCGCGATTCCCAGGCACACGGCCAGAATCATCGCCAGCAAAAGAATTTTTTTCTTCAATATCATCACCTCATCGCCGTCATTATAGCACATCTTTTCATCCGATACAACAGACAAAAATATGAGGGAATATTTCCGGCTTTGCTGAAACCGATGAAATTTATGGCCGGAGGGCGAGAAACGTTGACAAGGGGCCGCCCAAAAGATTAT
>CACXHB010000114.1 GCA_902767315.1 uncultured Eubacteriales bacterium | reverse complement strand
TATTTCCTCCGCCGTATCTCAGATATTCTGTTTTTCCGCCGCCAGGGCCTCCGCGCAGCGCATGCCGTCCACCGCCGCGGAGAGAATGCCCCCGGCATAGCCCGCGCCTTCGCCGCAGGGATACAGTCCCTTCAGGGAAGAAACGCAGCCCTCGTCCCGCAGAATGCGCACCGGCGAGGAGGAACGGGTCTCCACCCCCGTCATCACCGCGTCCGCCGCCGCGTAGCCGTGAATCCGCCGATCGAACACCGGCAGGGCCTCCCGAAGGGCCGCCGCGGCAAATTCCGGCAGACAGGCTTCCAGATTCGTCCATGTTACCCCGGGCAGATAGCTGGGTTCCACATTGCCCGGGCCCTGAGACGGCTGTTTTTTCAGGAAATCTCCCGCCAGCTGGGCCGGGGCCCGATAGGTTTCGCCCCCCGCCCGGAAGGCCGCCTGTTCCCATTTCCGCTGAAAGCGCACCCCGGCCAGTGGGTCGTCGCCCCCGAAATCCTCCGGCTCCACGCTTACCAGCACCGCCGCGTTGGCGTTTTTCCCGGCCCGGGCGTGGAGGCTCATGCCGTTGGTCACCACGCCGCCCGCTTCGGAAGCCGCCGCCACCACCTGGCCGCCTGGGCACATGCAGAAGGTATAAACCCCCCGGCCGCCGGAGGTGCGGCAATTGAGCTTATAATCCGCCGCACCCAGGGCCGGATGCCCGGCAAATTTGCCATATTGGGCCCGGTTGATGGCGGACTGATCGTGCTCCATCCGCACGCCGATGGAAAATGGCTTGCGGATCATGGTCACACCCATTTGATGAAGCATTTCAAAGGTATCCCGGGCGCTATGGCCCACGGCCAGCAGCACGTCCCGGGTCTCCACCCGGCACAGGCCCTGAGGCGTTTCCACCTCCGCGCCGATGACCGCGCCTTTTTCCGCAATCAGCTTTGTCAGCCGCGCCTCGAACCACACCTCGCCGCCCAGGGCGCAAATTTCTTCCCGGATGTGTTTCACCACGCCCCGGAGCCGGTCGGTACCGATATGGGGCTTGGCCGCGTAGAGGATTTCCTCCGGTGCGCCGGCCTCATACAGGGTCTGAAGCACCTCCGCGCAACGGGGATCCTTAATGCCCGTGGTGAGCTTACCGTCAGAAAACGCCCCCGCGCCGCCCTCGCCAAACTGCACGTTGCTGACGGGGTCCAGCTTTCCCGTGGTCCAGAAGACATCCACGTCCCGGCTGCGCCGGTCCACGCTGCGTCCCCGTTCGATCACCAGAGGCGCAAGGCCCATTTTCGCCAGCGTCAGCGCCGCGAAAAGCCCCGCCGGGCCCAGACCCACCACCAGCGGCCGGGCCGCCAGCGACCGGGGCCGGGGCAGCTTCCGGGGCGCGGGGGCCTCATAAATCGCCGCGCCGGCGGGCAGCGGCTTTGCGTAGTGGGCCATTTGAATTTCCAGCGTCACGGTAAAGTGCACGTCGGCCTTCTCCCGGGCGTCCACGGATTTTTTCACCAGCCGCACCGCCTGAATTTCCCCCTCGGGCACCCGCAGCGCTCGAGCGGCATACGCCTTCAGGGGCTTTTTTTCGTAATCCAGCGGCAGCTTCAGCTGCGCCACGCGAATCGTCATATGGCCTTATCTCCCCAATATTCCGTCGTTTTCCCGCAGCATGGCCTCCGCCGCCGTCAGCGCCGAAGCCCACGCCCATTGCAGATTAAATCCGCCGCAGTCGCCATCCACGTTCAGCACCTCGCCTGCCGCGTAAAGCCCCGGCACTTTCCGGGATTCCAGGGTTTCCGCCGAAAAATCCGCCAGATCCAGCCCACCGGAAGCCGCCTGGGCGTGGTCAAAGCCGCAGGTTCCCGTAATTTTCAGGGAAAACCGGCTCATGGCGTTCCAGAGAGCCGACATTTCCCGCCGGCTCAGCGAACCCGCCGTGCGGTTCAAATCCGAAAGACCTATCCGGCGCATCAGGCAGATTCCCAGCTTTTTGGGCAGCATGCCGTTCAAAAAATCCTCCAGCCGACGCATTTCCAGCCGACGCGCCCGTTCGAACAGGGCGCTCTGGACATAGGCCGGGACGAAATTCAATTCCAGCCGGGGCTGCTTCAGCCCCCGCAAATGCCGGGACAGCTGCATGACGCAAATGCCCGACACGCCGTTTTCCGAAAAAAGCGCCTCGCCGGATTCCCGGCAGACCACCGTTTCTCCCTCCAGCAGCATCGCCTGACACCGGACGCGCAGCCCCTTCAGGCCGCGAATGGGCTCGGTTTCCGTGGTCAGCGGCGTCAATATCGGGCGGAAGTCCTCGGCGCGATGCCCGAATTTTTTCAGGAGTTCTGCCCCGGCGGCGGTGCCTCCCAATTGCGGCGCGGCGGGGCTGCCGGCGGCCAGCAATACTTTCCGGCTCTTTTCCCGGCGACCGTCCGCCGAAGTCAGGAGAAATTCGCTTTTCTTTTTTTCAATGGAAACCACATCGAAGCCGGTTTCCTCCCGGCCGCCGGCCTCCGCCAGCGTCAGCCGCAAAGCGTCCAGCACGGAAGAAGCCTGATTACTGCCGGGATAGGCGCGGCCCTCCGCGTCGACAACGCCGGGAACGCCCATTTCCTCGAAAATTTCCAGCACCCGCCGGGCGGGGTATTGCCGCAAAACCGCGGAAATTTCCCGCCGGGAGCCGGCATAATACTCCGGCCCCGCAGCGGTATTGGTGAAATTACAGCGGCCGTTTCCCGTGGCCAGCAATTTTCGTCCCACCCGGGCCTGCCGTTCCAAAATGACGACCTCCGCGCCGCCCCGGGCCAGGGCGCAGCCGGCCATCAGACCCGCCGCGCCGCCGCCGATAACGAGGCACTTCACAGCACCAGCCCCAATTCGGCGATGAGTTTTTCGCCCGCCAGCAGCGTCACCGCGTGCAGCGCCCGGGAGCAGCTGGTATACAGCCGGCGGCGCTCGTCGTCCGTCAGGGCGCATTCCGGCCACACGGCGATTACGCCGTCGAATTCCATGCCCTTCATCAGGTGATAGCAGCCGATCAGCGTATCCCCCGCCTCATAATTGGCGTCTTCGGGGCTTCCATCCAGCAGGAACACATTTTCCAGATGATCCGCCAGGGCGGCCGCCTCCGCCGGAGTGCGGGTAATCACCGCCACAGATTTATGGTTTTTCCGCATTTTTTCCAATTCTTCCTTCAGCCGCGCATGGGAGAAGGTCGCCACGGTGGGCATTTCTCCCTCCCGGCCAAAGGGCAAAAGCCGGTCTCTTCCCGGCAGAATGGCGTTGCACAGCCGGGCGATGGGCAGACTGGAGCGATAGCAGCGGGTCAGTTCATAAACCTTGCCCTCCACGCCAAAGCAACCGTTCCACCGGCTGGGGTCGCATTTATCCATGCCCGGGCAGGTACGCTGCATGGGGTCGCCCAAAAGCGTCGCCCTGGCCATGGGGAAATAGGCCGCCAGCAGCTTCAGCGCCGTTTCGGAATAATCCTGCGCTTCGTCCACCAGCAGATGATATACGCTCTTATCCGGGCTGACAAAGCCCAGGCGCACCAGCAGATAGGCCTCGGCCACGGCGTCTTCCCACCAGATAATTCCCTGCTGCATGTTTTCCCGCAAAGCGTCCTTCAGAGGCCGGGGCGCGAAACGCATGGCCGCCTTCAAAAGATCGTCGCCCTTCACGTTCAGCATGTTTTTCAGCTGCAGGCGCATGGGCTGCAGCCGCTGAGAAACCGCCATGCGGCACATCAGCCGCAGTTCCCGGCCTTGATATTTGCCGGCGTACTGCTGTTCATACTGGGCGTACATGCTCTTTTCGATGCTTTCAAACCGGGAATCCAGCGTGGCCTTAACCCGAATCAGCCGCTGGGCCGGGGAAAGCAGCTTGAATTCATCCTTATACATCCGCCGGAGCTCTTCCCGGCGAATCATCAGCTTGCCGTCCAGCCAGACGTTGGCAAAATCCGGGCCAAAGGTAGTGAAGCTTTCTACATATTTGTCCAGCTCTTCCCCAAACTTTTTGCCGGTGATATACCCCACGGACTGACGGCGCAATTCGCCGCCTTCTTCGTCCAGAAGCCGGGTCAGCTGTTCCAGAGGCGTTTCCACGTTTCCTTCCACAATGCTTCCCACGATTTCCGGCATGGTGCGGGCCTTGATGTTTTCTTCGCCCAATTCCGGCAAAACCGTAGAGATATATTCCGAAAACACCCCGGAGGGGGACAAAATCTGAATGCGGGAAGGCTCCAGCAGATCCCGGCGGCGGTACATCAGATAAGCCGCCCGGTGCATGGCCACGCTGGTTTTGCCGCTGCCGGCCGCGCCCACCACGCTCATGACCCGATCGCCCTCGGCGCGGATGGCGGCGTTCTGCTCCGCCTGAATGGTGGAGACGATCTGCTTCATGTGGCGGCTGGTGGCGCCGGAAAGAATGTCCAAAAGCACAGTGTCGTCGATATTCAGCTGGGTATCCACATAATAATCCAGCCGGCCGTTCACCATGCGATACTGGCGCTTCAGGGTCATTTCCCCGCGCACCACTCCCGCGGGACAGCGATATTCCACATTTCCCGGCATGGAATCGTAAAACAGGCTGCAAACCGGCGCGCGCCAGTCGTGCACCACGATTTCGCCCTTCTCATTTTTCAGGCTGTACAGGCCGATGACGATTTTTTCCAGTTCGTCCTGGCCCTCTTCCACAAAATCCACCCGGGCGAAGAAGGGGCTCATGAGCATGCGGCGATACCGGGCGGCCATGTCCTGCGTAAAGGTCTTCCGGGCGGCAAAGCGATCGATTTCCGTAGAAAGCTGCTCCAGATCCGTGGGCGAAAGGGCCGTGGGGCGCATGCGCAAATCTTCCCACGCATCCGCAATAATGGCGCGAATGGCTTCGGCATGGCTGCCCGAAAGCAGATCCGCCTGTTCGATGACCGCCAGCAGCAATTCCTGCACCTTGGCCGTATACTCTCGCTCCTGTTTCAGGTCCGCAAGCTGTTCCATTTTTCCTCGATACCTCCGAATTCGTTTCCGATCAATCTCATTTTTTCCAAAACGCTGATGGTATATTATATCACAAAACCCTTTTCTTGGAAAGTCGCGGGGTTCTTTTTTCCCGAAAAACAAAGGGCGGAGGATGTTCCCCCCGCCATAAATTTACCGCAGATCCAGCGTCCAGATTTCCCCTCCGGTTCCGGTAAGGATCAATTGCCCGGGCAATTCCGCCGCCGCGGCGGGGATCTCCGAGCGAAGCACCGCCTTGCCCCGCTCCAGCGGCTTCAGCGCCGTGGTGTTTTCCGGGATTTTTTCGCAATAGAGATCGCAGGAATAGGTATATTTTCCGCCAAACCGCAGCTGTGCGCTCCAGATCAGCGGCAAAAACGCCTCATCCTCAGACAGATTTTCCACTTCACCGGTGCAAATCCATTCCAGATTTTCGCCGTCATTTGGGGCCGCATATCGATAGCCCGTCAGGCGAAGCTCCACCCCATCCTGGGCAATCGTCTCTACCGATTGTTCTCCCACAGGCGTATCTTCCGTCGGGGCGTTGCCCGCCAAACAGGCCATCAGCGCCCTGTCCGCCGCGCCGGTTTCCGGCAGATTCCAATATCGCTGGGCTTCGCACACCGCCTGCATCGTCTGGGCGGTGTATTTTCCGTCCTGCTTGCCCACGAAGAAGCCGTTTTCGGTCAGCGCCCGCTGCAGGGCCTTTACGGAGGACCCATCCGCCGCGTCGATCAGCGCAAAGTCCGCCAGATAGCGGATTTCTTCCGTTTCGGCGGCCGCTTCCGCCTGAGAAAAGCGCTGCTCCGGCCGATTATCCGGCCAACGCAGGGCGTTTTCCGCCCACAGGCCGTAGGTTTCCCCATAGTTTTCCGGCAGAAGGTTCAAAAAACTGGAGACCGCCTGCAGCCCTTCCGCTTCCAGGGCGGATTTTCCCTCCGTCGCCCCGGGCAAAAGCGTCTCCTGAAAAAATCCACCCTCTCCAAAGGCCCCGAAGACGCAGCCCGACCGGGCCATTCGATGCAGAAAATCCACGCCGTCACAATCCAATGGAACGGTGAATTTTTCCCATGTCTGGCCGGAGATTTCCACCGTTTCTGAGGGCTGCGCCACGCTCCAGCAAATCCCCTCGCTGACAAAAAAGCAGCTGAGCGCCCCGACGGGTCGGTTCCGGGTGATCCACACGTGGAGCACCGGCTCCGTCAGCCCCTGCCCGTCGTCCCCCCGAAGGCTGGGATACAGAAGGCACAATCCATCCCGGCGAAGGTTCCCGGCAATGCCCGCCTCCATGCGCTTGCGGATGCGTCCGGCGGCGGTATCCCAACCATTCCAGTCCCCCGCCTCCGTCCATTCCAGGGTGTATCGTTCAAATTCTGTGCGCAGATCAGGGGCGCCCTGTCTGGGCAATTCCGCCCCGAAGGCGCTTCCGCACAACATGAAAAGCGCCATCGCCAGCGCCAACAGGCTCTTTTTCATCCTTTCGCCCGCTCCTTTTTCGTTTTTCCACCCAGGGCCAGTCCCGCAGTCGCCAGCCCGGCGATTCCCAGGCCCAAGCCCAATCCCTGCAAAAGCGCACCCGTCCGGCAGGCGGCCATCGGCAATTCATACATGCTTCGAATAGCCGCGCTCTCCCGGCCGAAATAATCGCCCCAGGCCCGAAGGCTCAACAGCTGTTCCGGCAGATCCGCAGCGCCCTGGGAAAAGACCTGCCGCAGCAGAAGCGCCCCGGCAATCAGCGCGCCCCCGCAGAGCAGCGAGACGCCCAGATACCGAACAAAGGGCCAGATGCAGCGGATACCCGCGCCAAAGAAATAGCGCTTCTGAAAATTTTCCCGAGCCGTCTGAATAAATTTCTGACGCATCCCGGCCTGATCTCGCCAGAAACGTTTCGCCAGCATCAGCGCCATAAGGAACAGCGCCACGGCGTTGGCAATCTGGGCGCTGGCTCCCCGCTTGGTCAGGTCGACCCCGGCGAAGCTGGCCGCGTCCGTCCCCTGATTTTCCTCCGTCAGGGCCCGGCGCAGGCGCTCATAGGCAAAAACGTCGTCGGAAGCGGTACGCATCCAGACATACACCGGACGCAGCCCGCTTTCCCCGGCGGACACCACGGCGGAAGCCTCATTTTTCCAAAGGCCCGTACCCTTATAAAGGCCCGCCACCTGAAATTGACCAGCTTCTATCTTCACCGTCTCGCCCACGCATTGGCCCGTGGGAATCAGCCGCGCTGCAGTTTTGGTGTGCAGCAGGATTTTGTCTTCCGCGCCGGTTCGGAAGGGCATATCCCCTTCCGTCATGGACAGTCCCAAGGCCATGGGATGAAACAGCACGCTTTCATACAGCGTCGCGGGGGCGAGGGTTCCGGTCTGCAGATTTTTCATGGAAAACGCGCCCAGTTCCACGCCCTCCGCCGTCTGCAGCGCCGACAAGCGCCCGGTCAGCCCCTCTCCGGTTTCCGCGGTGATTTTAAAACAGCCCTGTCCCGCCAGCATATTCCACAGGGCGCTTACGCCCAGCAGCGCCGCCATGCAAATCAGCGCCAGCGCCGGCCACAGTCCTTTTCTTTTGCTATTCATAGGGCACGATCACCGCGTCTTCATCCTGAAACGCCCGGTTCCAGCCCACGATCACCTGATCCATGCCGCCTAAGCCGGATTCAACGGCGGTATAACGCGCATCGGAAACCGGATTTTTCAAACTCACCTGAGCGGCGTAGGTCTCTTCCCCGCCGAACGCGCCGGTTCTGGTGCGCAGGACGTACAGATTTTCCCCGGCAATGGCGCTGTTGGGCACCAGATATTGATACCGGGGGGATTCCACCAGGAACGCCAGGGCCGTGGGTGTGTTTTCCGGCGTATCCCCCGCAGTTCTGCGGGCCCACAGAATGGCGCGGCCCTTTTCCAGGGTATAGCCGTCGTATTCCCAGCCTTCCATTTGCCGGGCCGTTTCTTTTTCCGAAGTATCCAGCTTTACCGTTTTATCCGCCATGTCCTCGGCCGACAGCTCCGTCTGAATACCCACCAGCAGGCCGCCGTCCCGGGCCTCCAGCGTCAGAAGAGGCAGCTTGCCATCGCAGATTTCCCCCGTCGAAACGGAAATTTCGCCCACGAAGGCTGCTGTATCCGCCGACAGCGTCCACTGATTGTCCCGCAAATTCGCAAGCGCCTGTACGTTTTCCCGTGCCCGGGCCAGATTTTGCTCCTTTTCCGTCCGGGGCACGCCGTCCACTTCCGCCGCCTGCGCCCATTTTTCCCGCCG
>CACXHB010000113.1 GCA_902767315.1 uncultured Eubacteriales bacterium | reverse complement strand
TATGGATGTTTCTTCCGTTATGAGCCGCAATGCCGAAACCCTTTCCGCGCTGTATGCGGGCAAGGATCAGACCGGGCGTTACGAGGCCCTGGCCAGCCAGTTCCGCAGCCGCTTTGGCGCGGAGCCGGAGCTGTTCGTTTCCGCCCCCGGTCGCACCGAGGTGGTGGGCAACCATACCGATCACAATAAGGGCCGGGTGCTGGCCGCGGCGGTGGATCTGGACACGGTGGCCGCCGTTTCTCCCCGCAGTGATAAAAAAGTAGAATTGTATTCCGACGGCTACGCCCGCCCCTTCCGGGTAGACCTGACCAGCCTTACCCCCGTGCCCTCCGAAAAGGAGACCACTCTGGCGCTGATTCGCGGCGTGGCCGCCCGGCTGAGCCAGTTGGGCTACAAGGTGGGGGGCTTCTCCGCCTGCGTCAATTCCACGGTGCTGAAGGGCTCCGGCCTTTCCTCCTCCGCCGCCTTCGAGGTGCTGCTGGTGGCGATTTTCGACGCGGTGTATAACGGCTGGGTGGTGGACCCCAAGCTCAACGCCCAGATTTCACAGTATGCCGAAAACGTGTTCTTCGGCAAGCCCTGCGGCCTGATGGATCAGATGGCCTCTTCCGTGGGCGGGCTGGTGACCATCGATTTCGGCCCCGATTCCCCCGTGGTGGAGGCGCTCCAGTATGATTTCGGCAAAAAGGGCTACGACCTGTGCGTGGTCAGCGCCGGCGGCGAGCACGGCAATCTCACGGCGGATTACGCCGCCATTCCCGCCGAAATGAAGGCGGTGGCTGCGGCTCTGGGCCGGGAAGTGCTCCAGGGCGTGACCGGGGAAGAATTGATGGAAAAGCTGCCTCAGTTGAAAAATAAGGTGCCGGACCGGGCGCTGCTGCGGGCGTTCCACTTTGTGGACGAAAATCAGCGGGTGGCCCGGGCGGTGGAAGCCCTGCGCCGGGACGATCTGCCGGCCTTCTTCGCCGCAGAAATCGAATCCGGCGAAAGCAGCTGGATGCTCCTGCAGAATCTCTACGTAGCCAAGTCCGACAATCAGGAAATGTGCCTTGCTCTGGAAATGAGTCGGCGGATGCTCACCGGCAAGGGAGCGTGGCGCATTCACGGCGGCGGCTTTGCCGGCACCATCCTGGCCTTTGTGCCCAAGGATATGACCGAAACCTACGCCCGGGCCATGAACGGCGTGTTCGGGGAAAACGCCTGCAAGGTGCTGGCCATCCGGCCCCAGGGCGCGGTGGTCATTCGCTGACGATGCAAACGATACAATTAGGAGGGAAAACATATGTTGCTGATTAAAAACGCAGATCTTTATACCATGGAAGGGGAAGGCCGTCTCAAGGGCGGCGACGTGCTGGTGGACGCCGGCGCGATTCAGGCCGTGGGCCATAACCTGTCCGCCCCCGGCGCGAAGGTTATCGACGCCGCCGGCCGGGCCGTCATGCCCGGCATCGTGGACGCTCACTGCCACATCGGCATGTGGGAAGACGGCATGGGATTCGAGGGCGCGGACGGCAACGAAGCCGTGAATCCCTCCACCCCGGCCCTGCGGGCGCTGGACGCGGTGAACCCCGTGGACCCCTGCTTTACCGAGGCCTATCAGGGCGGCGTGATTACCGTCGCCACCGGCCCCGGCTCCGCCAACGTCATCGGCGGTCAGTTCCTGGCCATGAAGACCTACGGCCGCACCATGGACGAAATGCTCATCCGTCAGCCCCTGGCCCTGAAAACGGCCTTTGGCGAGAACCCCAAGCGGGTTTACAGCAATCAGAAAAAGTCTCCCTCCACCCGCATGGCCACCGCGGCTCTGTTCCGGGAAAAGTTTGTGGAGGCCCAGGAATATCTGAAGAAAATGAGCGACGCGGATGAGTCCAAGCATCCCGCCCGGGATCTGGACATGGAGATTCTCGCCGCCGCGCTGAAGGGCGACCTGCCCGTGAAAATGCACGCCCATCGGGCGGACGACATCCTCACCGCCATTCGTCTGGCCAAGGAATTCGGCCTGAAGGCCTCCGTGGAGCATTGCACCGAGGGCTATCTCATTTTGGACGAGCTGAAGAAGGCGAATATGCTGGGCTACATTCTGGGCCCCATCTTCGGCGAACGCAGCAAGATCGAATTGCGCAACAAGACCTTCCGCGCCCCCTATGAGTTCTATAAGGCCGGCGTGCCCTTTGCCCTGATGACCGATCATCCGGTGATTCCCATCCAGCACCTGCGGGTGCAGGCGGGCATCTGCGTCAGCTTCGGCCTGCCGGAATATGAGGCCATGAAGGCCATCACCATCAACGCCGCCCGCATTCTGGGTCTGGACGCGCAGGTAGGTTCCCTGGCGCCCGGCAAGGACGCGGACCTGGTGATGTATGACGGCGATCCCCTGGATTGCCGCAGCAGCGTGGTGACCACCGTGGTAAACGGCGAAGTTGTATACGAAAAATGATGTATCAGACCAATTCCGAACAGGAAACCTTTGACTTTGGCGCGGCCCTGGGCGCCGGTTTGCAGGCAGGAGACTGCGTGCTGCTCACCGGCGATCTGGGGGCGGGAAAGTCCGTGGTAGCCCGGGGGGTGGCTTCCGCCCATGGCGTGACGGAAGCCATGCCCAGCCCCACCTTCGTTTTGATGATTCCCCACGAGGGGGATCTGCCCGTGTATCATTTCGACCTGTATCGGCTGGAGGATCCGGACGAATTCTATCAGGCCGGGCTGCAGGAATATCTGGGCGGAGACGGTATTGCCGTGATCGAATGGCCGGAATGCGCCAACATCGCCCCGCCCGGTGCGGTTCGGGTGGAGGTATTGCGGGGCGAAGGGGACGACCAGCGCCGCATTCGGGTGAAAGCCCCGGAAAACCTCCAAAATCGCCTCGCTCCATGGAGGATCGACTGAATGAATATACTTGCCATTGACACCTCCGGCCCCGTGGCCGGCTGCTGCGTCCTGTCCGATGGGAAGGTCGTGCATCTGATTGAGATGGAGCACGGCCTTACCCATTCGGAAACCATCATGACCGCCGTGGATCAGGCCCTCTCCGCCAGCGGGCTTTCCTGCCGGGACATGGATCTTTTCGCCGTGGCGGCGGGCCCGGGCTCCTTCACGGGGGTTCGTCTGGGCGTCTGCGCCGCCAAGGGCTTTGCCCATGCCACGGGAAAGCCCTGCGCCCCGGTGCATGCGCTGGAAGCCCTTTCCATGAATCTGGCGGGCTTTGACGGCCTGGTGTGCCCCATTCTGGATGCGCGGCGGGGACAGGTGTACTGCGCGGCTTTCGACGTGTCCTCCGGCATGCCCCGCCGGACGATGGAGGACGATGCGGTGGCGCTGGAGGAGTTCATCGCCCGACTGCCGGGCGATTGCCGGCTGGCCTTTGTGGGGGACGGACTGCCCGTGCATAGGGAAAAAATCCGCGCCCTTTTGGGCGAGCGGGCTTTCTTGCCGCCGGCAAACCTGGTCTCCCTCCGGACGGACGCGGTGGGCCTGCTGGCACTGGCGCATCCGGAAACCTGGGTGCCGGCCCATGCACTGCAGGCGGTGTATCTGCGCAAGCCTCAGGCCGAGCGGGAGAGAATGGAGAAACTGAACCATGTGTGAATTTGAAACGGGGATCATGACCGCCGCCGATGTGGACGCGGTGTGCGCCATCGAGGAGGCGACATTCGCCCGGCCCTGGTCCCGCGCGTCCATCGAAAACGAACTCACCAATTCCTGCGCCCGGTATGTGGTGCTTCGCCGGAGCGGCGAAACCGTGGGCTACGCCGGCATGTGGCTGGTGATCGACGAGGCCCATGTGACCAACGTGGCCATTCGGAAGGATCTTCGGGGTCAGGGCCTGGGAGAAAAACTCATGCGGGCGCTGATCCAGCTGGCCGCCGACAGCGGTATGATCTGGATGACGCTGGAGGTGCGCCGTTCCAACGCTGCGGCTCAGGGACTGTATCGGAAGCTGGGATTTGTGGACGTGGGCTGGCGCAAGCGGTATTATGAGGACAACGGGGAAGACGCGCTGCTGATGGGATTGGAACATCTGCCGGAGGGACATCCTGAAAACGACCCCTTCGCGGTGTTCGAAGAGGAATGACCCTCAAGATTTGACATATCTTTCCGTATGAAGTAAAATAGTACCCGAAAAAATCGAAAGGGAATTGGCAGAAAATTCATGGAATTTCAGCTTGACGGCGCGAAAATGGTCTATGAGCGGCAGGGCGAAAGCGGCAGGCCGCTTGTTTTGCTGCATGGATGGGGCGGAAGCCACGAATCCTTCGCGCCGCTGATTCGAGATCTGTCGGCCGATCACCGCATTCTGGCGGTGGATTTTCCGGGTCACGGCCGCAGTCCGGAGCCGCCTCAGCCATGGGAAGTGACGCAGTTTGCCCACCTGACCCGGGCGCTGATGGAGCAGGAAGGCTTTTTGCACGCGGACGTGGTGGCCCATTCCTTCGGGGGAAGGGTGGCGCTGCTTCTGGCGGCGGAGGATCCGAATCTGTTCGACCGGATGCTGCTTACCGGCTGCGCAGGACTGCCCAATCGCACCGACGCAAAGCTCAGCGCCCGCACCCGGCGGTATAAGCGCCTGCGCCGCCTGGCGGATAACGGCGTTACCCGGGCGCTTTTCGGGGGAAAAGTGGATATCTGGCGAGAAAAACTGATTCAGCGCTATGGTTCCGCGGATTATAAGGTACTTACCCCCTCCATGCGGCAGACCTTTAATCGGGTGTTGGCACAGGACCTGACCTGGTGTGTGGACAAAATCAAAAACCCGGTGCTTCTGGTCTGGGGAAAGGACGACACCGCCACGCCCATCTGGATGGGGGAATATATGCAGGAGCATATGGCGGACGCCGCGCTGATTCCCTTCGAGGGCTGCGGGCATTTTGCCTATCTGGAGGCCTATTCCCGCTTTCTGGCCATTGCCCGAGAATTTCTGAAGAATCGGAGGGAAGCCGATGCTCATCAAGTGGATTGAAATCCTGATCACTGCGCTGTGCTGCGCGGCAGGGGAACGTCATTACATTCATATGCTGCAATTGGAGAGCTATCAGCTCCCTGGTTATCAGCGCTGGCTGAATCGAAATCTGGAGCGGATGCTGCGCCGGGCGGTGCCTGTGGGCGTGGGCTTTACGCTGCTGAAATATCTGATGCCCCTGATACTGACCCCCGTGATGCCCTCCATGCCGGAGCAGCGCACGGTGGTTTCCGCGTGCCTGACGCTGGGGCTTTTTGTGATTACCGTGGGGCTGCTGGCCTGGCGAGATCTGAAAACCCCGGCCAAGAAGCCGCTGGTGTTTACCAAACGCGCCCGCAGGCTTTACGGGGCGGCGGCGCTGCTTTCTCTGGCGGCGTGCGCCCTGGTGGAGGCCATTACCCTGCCGCCGTATATCGTCTATGCCGCCGTGGCTTATCTGGTGTGGGCGGCGGAGGTGGTGGAAGAACCCATCGAGAAGCGCATCAACGCCGGTTATTTCCGCGCCGCCAAAAAGAAATTGGAGGAGCGGGAGGACCTGATCAAAATCGGCATCACAGGCAGTTATGGAAAAACTTCTACCAAATTTGCCCTGCGGGATATTCTTTCCGTGAAATACAATGTGCTGGCGACCCCTTCCAGCTTCAATACCCCCATGGGCGTGTCTTCGGTGATCAATAATCAACTGAAGCGCAGCCATCAGGTGTTCATTGCGGAAATGGGCGCCCGGCATGTGGGGGACATCAAGGAGCTGTGCGACCTGGTGCACCCCAAATACGCCGTCATTACCTCCATCGGCGAACAGCACATGGAAACCTTCGGCTCCATCAGCAATATTGTCAATACCAAAAACGAGATCATGGATGCGCTGCCGGAGGATGGCGTGGGCTTCTTCCCCTCGGACGGCGCCCATTGCGATCGGCTGTTTGCCCGCTGCCCCCGGGAAAAATATCAGGTATCTTCTGACCCGGCAAAGAATCCCTATATCCGCATCGACGACGTGCGGGTGGATACGGAAGGCAGCCGCTTCAGCCTCTATTGCGCCGACGGCACCTATTCCCGTTGCCATACCCGGCTGCTGGGCCGGCATAATATTGAAAATATCGCCCTGGCTGCGGCGGTGGCGCGTCGACTGGGCCTGACCATGGAGGAAATTTCCCGGGGCATTCGCCGCATTGAGCCGGTGGAACACCGCCTGCAGCTGATTCCCGGGCCCATCACCGTCATTGACGACGCGTTCAATTCCAACCCCGCCGGTTCCGCCGAGGCGCTGAACGTGCTTTCCGGATTTTCCGGCCGGCGATTTATCGTTACCCCCGGCATGGTGGAGCAGGGCGAGCGGGAAAAGAGCCTGAATTTCGCCTTCGGCACCCATATGACCGGCAAGGCGGACGTGGCCATTCTGGTGGGCCGGAAGCATACCGCCCCCATCCGGGAGGGCATGATTCAGTCCGGATTCAATGAGGAAAATATCTTTGTGGCGGACGACCTGGGCCAGGCCACGGGCCTGCTCCGGCAGATGGGCCGCCCCGGCGACGTGGTGCTTTTCGAAAACGATTTGCCCGATAATTATAATGAATGATCGGAGGCCGATGAAATGAAGTTGAAAATTGCCGTGCTGTTTGGCAGCCGAACCTGTGAGCACGATGTGTCGATCATTTCCGGCATGCAGGCCGCCGGTGCGCTGAACCCCGAGGAATATGAGGTGGAACGGGTGTATCTGTCCCGGGAAGGCGCATGGTATGTGGGCGAGGCGCTGAAGGACATGCGCTTTTATACCCATCCCGATTTTACGAAGGTGACCCGGGTGCTGCCCGCCATGGGCGACCAGAAGCTGCGGCTTCTGCGGGTGGAAACCAAAAAGAAGCTCTTCGGCCATGAAGACGCGCTTTATGGGGAATATGACGTGGTGATGCCCGTAATGCACGGCATGAACGGCGAAGACGGCTCTTTGCAGGGCATGTTGGAACTGTTTAACGTGCCCTATACCTCCGCGGGCATGCTGGGCTGCGCCGTGGGCATGGATAAAATCGCCATGAAGCAGCTGTTCCGGGGCTGCGGCTTCCCGGTGCTGGAGGGCGTGTGGTTTGACCGGGCCCGGTGGGGAAATGAACACGATTCCATTATGGACGAGTGTGAAAAGAAGCTTGCGTACCCCATGTTCGTAAAGCCCGCCAATCTTGGATCGTCCATCGGCATTACCCGGGCGACGGACCGGGATTCTCTGGAAGACGCTATCGATACCGCCTGCGCCTATGACCGCCGGATTCTGGTGGAGCAGGGAGTGGAAAATCCCAGAGAAGTGAATTGCTCCGTATTGGGATATGGAGACCAGGTGCGCACTTCCGCCCTGGAAATGCCCGTGACCGATAAGGAATTGCTGAACTTTTCGGAAAAATATCTCCGAGGCGCGAAGGGTGCTTCCAAGGGCATGCAGTCCCTTTCCCGCATGATTCCCGCGCCCATTCCCGAGGAGAAGGCCGCGCAGATTCGGGAGCTTTCCGAAAAAATCTTCCGGGCCATGGATTTGAAGGGCGTAACGCGCATTGACTTCATCCTGGATCAGAATGACACCGTGTTTATCAACGAAGCCAACGTCATTCCGGGGTCGCTGGCCTTCTATCTGTGGGAGCCGGAGGGCGTTTCCTTCAGCAAAATGCTGGACACCATGGTGGAGGCGGCGTTCCGGGCCCATGCGGACAAGAACGGTTCTGTATACTCCTTTGATTCTTCCATCCTTTCCGGATTGATCAACGGTTCCAAGGGCAAGCTGGCGCGGTAAGGCGGGGGGCTCCGCCCCCCGCACCCCCCGCAGAACCGGTAGCCTTTCCCCGACGGGAAAGGCTTGACAAAATGGAGGAGGCTGCGGCCCCCTCCAAACCTCCCGGGGCAGTGGGCTCCGGGATTTTCTGTGTCCCTCGGAGTGTGCCGCGCCGTAGATTTTTCTTTACAAAATTTGCCGGTGTGTTATAATATTGTTTGGATGAATGCGATTTATACAGGGGGTTGTACCATGGAAAAACTTCGCGTTGGCATCATTGGCGCGGGAAATATCGCTCAGAACGCCCATCTGCCGGTATATCAAGAGCGCAAGGACGTGGAAGTGGTCGCCATAGCCGATTGGAATCTGGAACGGGCTCAGGAAGCGGCGAAAAAGTTTCATATTCCCCACGCCTATCAGAACGTGGAAGAGCTGCTGGCGGCGGAAGAGATCGACTATGTGGACATTTGCGTGTGGAACCGTTCCCACGCCCCGGTGGCTATCGCGGCAGCCAAGGCGGGAAAGCATATCCTGTGCGAAAAACCCATGGCCATCGACCTGGAGGACGCGCTGAAAATGGAAGCGGCGATTCGCAAAGCCGGCGTGCAGTTTATGCTGGCGGTGCCCACCCGGTATTCCGCCGAAGCGCAGCTTCTGAACCAGATGCGCAAGGAAGGAAAACTGGGCGACATCTATTATGCCAAAACGGCGAATGTCCGCCGGCGCGGCACGCCCATCGGCTGGTTTACGGATACCCAGAAATCCGGCGGCGGCCCGGTGATCGACATCGGCGTTCACTGCATCGACCGAACCTGGTATCTCATGGGCCGGCCCCGTCCGGTGCGGGTTTCCGCCTCCACGGCGTATCAAATCGGCAATTTCAAAACCAAAGGCGTGAACCGCTGGACCGCCATGGACAGCGACGTTACTGCTTTCGACACCGAAGACAGCGCCGCGGGCGTGATTCATTTTGAAAACGGCGCCACCATGCTCTTCGAGGTCAGCTGGGCCCTGAACGCACCGCCCACGGAATACACCCAGATTTGCGGCACCAAGGCCGGCGCGACGCTGAACCCGCTGACCATTTATGGCGAAGACATGGACTATCTAACCGATAACCGGCTGACCACCCTGAACCCCAATATCTTTGACGAAGAAATCGGCCATTTCCTGAACAGTCTGCGCACCGGCGCGCCGGTGGAATCCCCCCTGGAGGACGGCGTGACCGTGCAGCGGATGCTTCAGGGAATCTATGATTCCGCTCGCCTGGGTCGGGAAGTCGAAATCTGAGAAAGCGAGGGAAGCCCCGCCATGGATTACTTCCAGCATACGCCGGTGATTCGCACCCAGCGGCTGCATCTGCGCAAGCTTACGATGAAGGACGCCGGAGATGTTTTTGAATATTCCAAGGATCCCCTGGTGGCGGAACACGTGCTGTGGGACGCGCACCGTTCCGTTTCCGAAAGCAAGGGCTATATTCGCTATATGATGCGGAAATATCGCTACGGCGAGCCCTCCAGTTGGGGCATTGTATGGGATGCGGAGGAGAAGGTCATCGGAACCATCGGCTTTATGTGGATTCAGCCGGAAAACGCCGCCGCGGAAGTAGGCTATTCCCTTGCCAGGCGGTTCTGGAATCGGGGAATTATGACCGAAGCGCTGCAGGCGCTGATTCGATACGGCTTCGAGGAAATGCACCTGAATCGCATCGAAGCCATTCATGAAACCGATAATCCTGCCTCCGGCGCGGTGATGCGGAAATGCGGCATGCTCCATGAGGGCACCATGCGTTCCAAGCTCATCAATAAGGGAAAATTTGTGGATGTGGAGCTCTACGCCATTTTGCGCAGAGATTTCCAGAAGTAAAGACAATCCCGGGTTGGCAAAATAAGCCGCCCGGGATTTGCTGATTATTGGAAGCGCACAAAGGCCCTGCAGCCCGTTTCCGCGGCGTCGGTAAGGCCCATGGCCTGATAAAAGGCCCGGGTCTTTTCCGTGTCGTCAGTAAGCAGCACCGTCTGATATACCTGCGGGAATTGGGCCAGAGCGCGGCGCAGCAGTTCGCTGCCGATTCCCCGGCGCTGATATTCGGGGCGTACCAGCAGATCCTGCACGTAGAGAATGGACGCGCCGTCGCCCACCAGACGAACGACGCCGATCAGGGCTTCCCCTTCGTATGCGGCCAGGGCGAAAAGGGAATGGGCGTAAGCCTGCCGCAGCATTTCGGGCCGCCAGGTGTAATTGGTCCAGCCGACGGATTCATATAGGGACAATACCTTTTCCGGAGAATCGCCTTCGTATTTCCGATAATCCATGGGCTTATTTTTCAACCTCCCGAATCACATCCTTTAATTTTTCAGAGAAGGGAAACGCGCCGGGCACCTGGGCGATTTCTCCGCACAGATCCGTCAGTTCCGCCAGCGCGTCTTCCATGACTTCCGGCCAGTCCTCCTCCTGCGGATCGCTTTCGTCGATCAGCAAAATCACGTCGTCCAGCGTGGCCGCTGCGTCGGAGAGCGCCTCGCCGCCGTCAAATTCGTCCATTCTCTTTAACAGCGTTCCAAGCTTTTGCAAAAGAACTTCCTTTTCCATGTTGCGCCTGCCTTTCGGACGATTCCGTCCTGTTGAATTTACAATATCATGATATAATATCTAAAATAAATCCCCGAAAATGGGAGCGATTCTGTGAAGAGAAAATCTGTCTTTTTTTCCATTGTAGCCCTGGCCTGGCCGACGATTTTGGAACAGGCCATGCAGACCGCCGTCTCTTACATCGATTACGCCATGGTGGGCAAGGTGGGCACTGCCGCCATCGCCGCCGTGGGCGTGACCGGCACCGTTACCTGGCTGGTGAACAGTCCCCTGTGGGCCTTTGCCACGGGCTTTTTGGCCTGCATTGCCCGGGATAACGGGGCGGGAGATACCGAGCACGCCCGGCGCACCGCCGCCCAGGCCGTCACCGTTTCGGTGGCGGTGGGGGCGCTGATGATGCTGATTTTCGTGGGCCTGTCTCCGGTGATTCCCCGGTGGATGGGGGCGGAGGCGGAAATCTGCCGAGACGCCGCCTGGTATTTCGGCATTGTCAGCGCGCCGCTGGTGTTTCGGGCGCTGCTGATCGTGCTGGGAGGCGTGATCCGGGGCGCGGGGGATACCCGTACGCCCATGCTGGTGAACATCGGCGTGAACCTTATCAATATCGTATTCAATTTCCTGTTGATCTATCCCACCCGCCAGGTGCGGATTTTTGGCCATGCCTTTACCATGTGGGGCGCGAACCTGGGCGTGACCGGCGCGGCCATCGCCACGGCCATTGCCTTTGTCTTCGGCGGCG
>CACXHB010000112.1 GCA_902767315.1 uncultured Eubacteriales bacterium | reverse complement strand
TTTGCTCTGGAAAATGGGATTTTCCGCCGCAAAAATCCTCCCGTGCCCACCGTACATGCCGCTGGGCACGATGGAAATTCGAGAGGGTTTTGGCCCTCTCGAGCGCTCCGAGGTTTTTTCGACAGTCTGAGGCGTTCCATGGGATCGTTCAAAACTTCAGAGACGGCCTGAAGTTCCAGATCGGCGACGATGCGGGAACCATGCTCTGCCCGGGACAGCGAGCCCCGGCAGACAGAAACCGCCCTGGTTTCCGGTTTGATGGACAACTGTTTTTGCCTGCAGCCTGCCTCTTCCCGGGCCCGGCGAACGCCTTCCCCGGTGATGTTCAAAAGGGGCGTTAGCCGGGAATCCGCGGTCCTCTTCATATTTTTCCCCGGCATACCTTGATTTCGGACACAGTATAAGGATATACTGAACCTGGAACTTTAGCGTCCCACTGGCAGGACGCATGCGGCGCATATTGTGAAGGAGGGGAGCGCATGAAGCAGAAGATGCCTGCCCGGGGGGAGACGGGGTATGCGGTGTTTCTGACGGTATCGGGTCGGGGGATTCAATTTCCGGCCCTTTACCGGAGTACCTGCCGGGCGTTGACGGAGGGAAAGGCGATGGAGCGATTCCGGGTGGCGGAGGCGGAGGAGTATTACCCGGGCATGCTGGAATCGACGCTGGTCAGCCGGCGGCAGATGGAGGCGATTCTGGAAGAGGCGGATCTGGCCAGGGATTCGGCGGAGGAGATGGTCTGTCTGGCCATGAACGATCGCTCCCAGGGGTGCGGGGTGTTATTATGCCGCAGGGCGGGGCGCCTTCTGGCGGCGCACTGGCCGCCGGTTTCCCGGGAGGAGGCCCGGCGGCGGGCGGATTGGGCCCGGAATTTGCACCTGGCGGCGGAGCAGGCCCATGGAGTGCGGGTGTATTTCCCGGAGGGACGGGCGGAAGATCTGGCGGAAGTGCTCCGGCAGCTGGCGAGAAATCTGGAACGGTGAGATTCGTTTATATTCAATACACAATTGCATGGTAAAATAAGCCCCATCGACGGCCGGTCGGTCGTTCTTTCCGGGAAAAGCAATTTTTCCGGAACAGGACCAGCGCGGCAGGTACCGCAGCATGGGGTTCGCCGCGGGAAGCTGTCGCGCCGATCTTTTCCAGGAGGAAGCGGAATGCTGGAGACGAAGCGATACCTTGTAGACAGGCTGACCCAGGCGGACGCGCCCAGGCTTGGGGAAATTTTAGGAGACAGCCGGGTGATGGAGCATCTGGAGACGCCTTTTTCCCGGGAACGGGTGGACTGGTTTTTACAGGAAGCGGCCCTTTGTCCCATTCCCATGGTATACGCCGTGCGGGAAAAGCAGGGCAGGCTGATCGGACACGTGATTTTTCATTTATACGACGACAGCGGCGCGTATGAAATCGGCTGGGTATTGGACCGGGCGGTCTGGGGCCAGGGATGCGCGTCGGAATTGACGGAGGCGCTGATGGCGCATGCCCGGGAAAAGGAGATTCCGGCGCTGGTGATGGAATGCGACCCGGCGCAGGGGGCTACCCGGCATTTGGCGGAAAAATTCGGTTTTTCCTTTCGGGGGACGGACGACGGACTGGAGGTTTACCGAAGGGAACTGGCCTTGAAATAAAAAGGAATGAAAAGAAGGAATCATGAAGCGGCGGGATTCGCGATGCATGATTCCTTTTTTTGCTTCATTCTTCCGAGGGGAGGACGGACGACATGCGGTTACTGCGCCGATATTGGGAAGGGGTCTGGCCGCAATGCTTCAGGAAGCTGCGGTTGAAGCCGGAGACGCTTTCAAAGCCGGTATCCTGGCTGATCTGGGCGATGCTGCGCTGGGTTTGCAAAAGCAGCAGCCGGGCCTGGTGCAGGGCGCAGCCCACGGCGTAATCGTGAGGACTGGCGTCCAGCACCCGGCGGAAGGCCCGCTGAAAGCTGGAGAGGCTCATGCCGCACTGCTCCGCCAGGGCGTTCAATCCCGTGCGGCGGCCCAGGCGGGCGTCCTGAAGCAGAATGCGCAGGGCGGGGGCGATGCACTGCATATCCTCGTCCCGGCGATCCGGCGGGCGATTTCCGGCGGGGGCGATTCGGCGAGTTTCCACGGCCAGCATATTGGCCAGGGAGGCGGTCATGGGCAGCCAGTCCGGGGGACGGAGGATGACCTCGTCCACCAGGCGGCGCACGGTTTCCGCCAGGCGGGGATATTCGGCGGCGGGGAAAAGGCCGCTGCGGGCCACGCCGGAATTTCGGTCGTCGGCAAAGGGAGGCAGGGGCGGGTAGCCCGCGTCCATCATCAGGGCGGGCAGATCCAGAAACACCCAATGCCACAGGCAGGGAGCCCCCCGATGGGCCCGGGACAGGTGCAGCTGATAAGGATAGACAATTTCCACGTCGCCGGGCTGGAAGGGGACTTCTTCCCGGCCCACCTTGCACACGCCGCTGCCCCGGACGCAATAACCGAATTCAAAGAGCGTATGATAATGGAGATAGGGGATATCCCACATTTCCAGGGGACGGGGCGCGATCCAATCCGAGACGTCGGGCAGGAGATGGAGAGAAATCTGCGCATCTTCCAGGATGGGGAGTTCTTCGGGTGACCAATTTCGCATAGTTTTTTACCTGTTTCGTTCTTACATTTTTTTGTTAAATCTATTATAGTATATTGTGAGGCGCGGGGCAAGACGGGTTTGGAATTTTTAGCGCTGCGCCGAAAGTGTGATGATTGTCCGACGCGGTAAAACGCGATTGGCATACGCCGGGACGTTCCCCGGACGAATCGAAGGAGAGGTGCAATCCATGAAGAAGCTGCTTTCGACCCTTTTGGCGCTGGCGATGGTACTGGCTCTTTGCCCGGTACTGGTTTCCGCCGAAGGAACCTACGCCGAATCTCCCGTGCTGACGGAAAAGGTCAATGCGGGCGAGCTGCCTCCGGTGGAGGAGAGGCTGCCGAAAAATCCCCAGGTACTGGTGAACCCCGAGGTGGGTATTTACGGCGGCACCTGGCGTCAGGCTACGCCCCAGGGCACCTACAACCACGCCCGTTCTCACATGACCGGTTATCTGGATCACAACGGCCTGATTTACGACCGGGACAACCAGACCATCATCCCCACGTGGCTGGAAAGCTACGAGCACAACGACGAATACACCGTGTTTACCTTCAAACTGCGCGAAGGGCTGAAGTGGTCCGACGGCGAGCCGGTGACCATGGAAGACGTGGAGTTCTGGTGGAACGACATTCTGAAGAACACGGAATACACCCCTTCCGACACCTATTACGCGGACTGCACCCTGGACAAGGTGGACGACTGGACCTTCACCTTCACCTTCGAGACCCCCAAGCCCCTGTATCTGACCTTCTGGGCCAAGGACGGCAATTCCCGGTTTGTATATCCCGCCCATTACCTGAAGCAGTTCCATCCTTCCTACCTCACCGAAGAGGAAATGACCGCGAAGCTGGCCGAGGAAAGCTTCGACGACTGGAAGAACCTGATGCAGGACAAGACCAACGTGCAGACCAATAAGGATCTGCCCGTGCTGGGCCCCTGGGTCATGACCACCGACCCCGCCACCACCAACACCTATCTCTACGAGCGCAATCCCTATTACTGCTGCGTCGACCAGGAAGGCAACCAGCTGCCCTACATCGACAACGCGGTGATTACCATTGTGGAATCCACCGACCTGATGAACATGAAGATCATCGCCGGCGAAGTGGACGTGCAGGCCGCGGGTCTGTCCGAATCCTTCTCCAACTATCCGCTGTTTGCTCAGTACGCGGACGAGATGAACTACCGGCTGACCACCGTGGAGCACAACGAGCCCGGCGCGCTGAACTTCCACTTCAACATCACCTCCGTGGATCCGGTGAAGGCCCCCTATCTGGGCAACGTGGAATTCCGCCGCGCCCTGTCGCTGGGCATGGACCGGCCCACTATCATTTCCACCTTCTACGCCATTGGGCCCTTCGTTTCCGAAATCGCCCAGTCCTCCTTCCTGGAGAATTCTCCCTATTACGACGAGGAGTGGACCAAGCAGTACACCCAGTTTGACCCGGAAACCGCCAACAAGATGCTGGACGAGATGGGCATGACCCAGTACGACGACAACGGCTGGCGCATGACCGCCGACGGCCAGGAATTCGACCTGGTGATTCTGGTGCCCAATTACGACGTGCAGTGGGGCGAGGTGGCCGAAATGGTGGCCTCCGAATGGCGCGAGAACCTGAAATTGAACATCAACGCCTCCATCGTGGAGCCTTCCCTGTGGGGCGAGCGCACCGAGGGCAACGAATTTGACATCACCGCCCTTACCGGCAGCGGCGACAACGGCTTCCTGGCGGTGACCACCGGTTCCGTGGACACCTGGACCGGCTACGCTTCCTACAACTGGGGCAACCGCTGCATGCCCGGCATCTTCATCAAGTCCGGCGACCACGCCTTCGAGCCCACCCCCGAAATGGCCCGCCTGAAGGAACTGGGCGCGCAGATCGTGGTGGAAACCGACGACGCGGCCCGCGACGCGGAGATCAAGGAAGTCATCCAGATCTGGAAAGACGGCCTGTACGCCATCGGCATCGGCCGCCGGCTGCCCGGCATTGTGGTGATTAAAAACTACGTGCACAACGCGGACACCTTCGGCGCCGGTTGGGACTTTGGCGCCAACGGCTCCAGCCGCGGCGACGGATACTGGTTCGACGCGGACGCGCAGTAAAAAAAATGAAAAACGAAAGGCCGCTCCGAAAAGGGGCGGTCTTTTGATTGCAGGGGACGGGGGTGCATCGCGGGAAAAAGGGGAACGTTCGGGAACGGGAGCAATTCGCCCGAGAAATGACCGGGGAAATTAACGGAAGAGGGCGTTGACAGAACCGGCGGCGGGTGCTAAGATATATTTACAACCGAATACGACATCAAAGACGATGACGAAGGCGGTCGGAGATCGTGCTGCAGAGAGCCGGTGGTTGGTGTGAACCGGCGGATCGAAATCCATCAGACCCATCACTTCCGAGTTGAAGGCCTCAAAGGGGAACCGAGTAGGGACTTACGTGATTGCTGCGTCAAGGCATAGGGCTTGTTGGAGCCCGACGAGGGGCGGTTTTTTATAGACCGCAATTTGAGTGGTACCGCGGGAGAATGTTTTCACCCGTCTCAAAGCAAAACGCTTTGGGACGGGTTTTTTTCATACCGCAAAACAAGGTTCAAAAAAACAGGGAGGGAAATCAGACATGCAAACTTCTCAAAATCCGCTGATGGAAATCGCGCTGCGCATTCGGGAGATGCGCGAAATTATGGGGCTGACCGAGGCCGAGATGGCGGAAAAGACCCAGGTGAGCCCGGAGACGTACGCGGCATATGAAACCGGCGCGGTGGATCTGCCCTTTACGTTCATTCACAAATGCGCCCTGGCCTTCGGCATTGAGATTACCGACCTGTTGGAGGGATACAGCGCGCACCTTTCCAGTTACACCGTGACCCGCAAGGGCCGGGGCGTGACCACCGCCCGGGAGCGGGGCATTCAGATTCAGCACCTGGCCCCCATGTTCCGGGGGAAGATGGCCGAGCCCTATTGGGTAAAATACGACTATCTGCCGGAATTGCAGCACCGGCCTATTCACATGACCACCCATTCCGGCCAGGAATTCGACCTGATTTTCTCCGGCACGCTGAAGGTGCAGGTGGGCGACCATGTGGAGCTGCTGAACGAAGGAGACAGCATTTTCTATGATTCCTCCACGCCCCACGGGATGATCGCCGTGGACGGGCAGGACTGCGTGTTCCTGGCGGTGGTGCTGCCGGGGGAGGAAGTGGCCGAGGCGGAGATTCGGGACAGCCTGGTGATGGCCAGCAAGGCCGAGGATCTGGTGTGCGAAAAGTTTGTGCACGCGGGGGTAGGCGAGGACGGAACCCTGAAGCGCATCGAGTTTACCGGGGAAGATCAGTTCAACTTCGCCTTCGACGTGGTGGACGCGCTGGCGGACAAATACCCGGACAAGCTGGCCATGCTGCATCTGGACAAGCACAAGCAGGAGCGGAAATTCACCTTCAAGGACATGAAGCGGCTTTCCGCCCAGGCGGCCAATTACTTTAAATCCCTGGGCGTGAAAAAGGGCGACCGGGTGATGCTGGTGCTGAAGCGGCACTGGGAATTCTGGCCGGCGATTCTGGGGCTGCACAAGCTGGGGGCCATCGCCATTCCCGCCACCAATCAGCTGCAGGCCCACGACTTCGAATACCGGTTCCAGTCCGCGGGGGTCAGCGCCATATTGTGCACCTGCGACGGGGACACCGCCCATCAGGTGGATCTGGCGGCGGCGAGCTGTCCCGAACTGAAGGTGAAAATCGCCGTGGGCGGCAGCAGGGAGGGCTGGCACGATTACGACGGGGAGAGCGTACTGTTCACCCGGAAATACGACCGGCCGGAGGACGCCCCCTGCGGCGACGACACAATGCTGATGTTCTTCACCAGCGGCACCACCGGGTATCCCAAGATCGCGGCCCATTCGTACAAATATCCCCTGGGGCATTACATCACCGCCCGCTGGTGGCACGGGGTGGACCGGGACGGGCTGCACTTCACCATTTCCGACACCGGATGGGGCAAGGCCCTGTGGGGCAAGCTGTACGGGCAATGGCTGTGCGAGGGCGGAGTATTCACCTACGACTTCGACCGGTTCGACGCGGCGGACATTCTGCCCCTGTTCGCCAAGTATCACATCACCACCTTCTGCGCGCCGCCGACCATGTATCGGATGATGATCAAGCAGGACCTGAGCCAGTACGACTTCTCCTCCGTCCAGCGGGCCACCACCGCCGGCGAGGCCATGAACCCGGAGGTATTCCGGCAATTCGAGAAGCTGACGGGGCTGCGGATCATGGAGGGCTTCGGCCAGACGGAGACCACCCTTTCCATCGCCAACCTCATGGGAGATTCCCACAAGGTGGGGGCCATGGGCAAGCCGGTGCCCCTGTACGATATTCATCTGCTGGGGCCCGACGGAGAAATCGTGGGCGCGGGCGTTTCCGGCGAAATCTGCATCCGCACGGACGAAAAGGTACCCTGCGGGCTGTTTAAGGGATATTACCGGGACGAGGAGAAGACCCGGGAGGTATGGCACGACGGATGGTATCACACCGGCGACGTGGCCTGGATGGACGAGGACGGCTTCTACTGGTACGTGGGCCGGGTGGACGACGTGATCAAATCCTCCGGATACCGGATTGGGCCCTTCGAAATCGAGAGCGTCATTATGGAACTGCCCTACGTGCTGGAATGCGGCGTATCCGCCGCGCCGGACGAGGTGCGCGGCCAGGTGGTGAAGGCCAGCATCGTGCTGACAAAGGGCACCCAGGGCACGGAGGAATTGAAAAAGGAGATTCAGACCTACGTCAAGGAGCACACCGCGCCTTACAAATATCCCCGCATCGTGGTGTTCAAGGACGAATTGCCCAAGACCGTCAGCGGCAAGATTCAGCGCAACAAGCTGTAAAAAAAACCGGGGCGGGAGACGAAAGTTTTCCCGGAAATGACGGAAAATTTCGGATTCCGCCACGATTTCATCGTTGACAGCGCAAAGGAAATGAGATAGAATAGGCCACAACAAAGGCAATGAGGGAAAATGTCCCCGGCGAAGGCCCGTTTTCAGAGAAGTGGCGGTGGGTGCGAGCCACGAAACGCGGCGCAGGGCGGACATCTGAATTTCCCGAGCCGGAAGGAAGAACGCCCGAGGGGGCCAGTAGAACCTTCCCGTGACTGCTGCGTCAAGGCATAGGGCTTGTCAGAGCCCGACGAGGGGCGGTTTTTTCACAGACCGCAATTTGAGTGGTACCGCGGGTGTTTTGATCACACTCGTCTCAAAGAATCTCATTTCTTTGAGACGAGTGTGTTTTTTCATACCGGCAGAAGGAGGGGCGGCATGGATTTCAAGCGCATTGTGATTTTCAGCGGCCATTACGGCAGCGGCAAAACCAACATCGCCGTGAACGTGGCCCATCATTTAAAAAAGACCCGGCCCCGGGTGGCCATTGCGGACATTGACATTGTGAACCCCTATTTCCGCACGGAGGATTCCCGGGAGGAGCTGGAGCGGGACGGCATTCGGCTGATCGCCTCGCCCTTTGCGGGTTCCAACGTGGATTTGCCCGCCCTGCCCGACGAGGTATACGCCATTACCGACGATATCGGCCTTTCCGCCGTGGTGGACGTGGGCGGCGACGACCGGGGGGCCCTGGCCCTGGGCCGATGGCGGGAAGGGCTGATGGCGGAAGGAGACTGGGAGATGCTGATGGTGGTGAACTGCTTTCGCCCCCTGACCCGGGACGCGGACAGCGCCCTGGAGGTGATGGCGGAAATTCAGGCGGCGGCGGGGATGCCCTTTACCGGCGTGGTGAACAATTCCAACATTGGAGACGACACCGCCCCCCGGGACGTGCTTTCTTCCGACGGATACGCCCGGGAAATCTGCCGCAGGGCGGGGCTGCCGCTGAAGATGACCACCGCAAAGGCGGAACTGATTCCCTATCTGGAAGGGAAGATCGAAAACCTTTTCCCCCTGCGGCTGCAGGACAAGATACGATAAACGCGAAGCATTCGATTTTATCTTACAACGACGACGAAAAGAGGAGCGAACATGGCAAAGATCACGTTTCAGGTGGACCGCTGTAAGGGCTGCGGACTGTGCGTAGGCGCGTGCCCCAAAAAGCTCATTCGCATCGCACGGGACCGCATCAATCAAAAAGGACACCATCCCGCCGAGATCACGAACCCCGAGGCCTGCGTGGGCTGCGCCTTCTGCGCCACCATGTGCCCCGATTGCGTGATTACGGTGGAGCGATAAGAAAGGCAGGCGAATTTCATGGCGGACAAGGTACTGATGAAGGGCAACGAAGCCATTGCCGAGGCGGCCATCATGGCCGGATGCCGGCATTATTTCGGATATCCCATTACGCCGCAGACGGAAGTGGCGGCCTACATGGCCAAACGCATGCCCAAAATCGGCGGCGTGTTTCTGCAGGCGGAAAGTGAAATCGCCGCCATCAACATGGTTTACGGCGTCTCTTCCACCGGGCATCGGGTGATGACCTCTTCCTCCAGCCCGGGAATTTCCCTGAAGAGCGAGGGGCTTTCCTATCTGGCGGGGGCGGATCTGCCGGCGCTGGTGGTGAACGTGCAGCGGGGCGGCCCGGGGCTGGGGGGCATTCAGCCCTCTCAATCGGACTACTTCCAGGCCACCAAGGGCGGCGGACACGGGGATTTCCGGATGATCGTGCTGGCCCCGGCCAGCGTGCAGGAAATGGCCGATTTGACGGTGAAGGGCTTTGACCTGGCGGACGAATACCGGATGACGGCCATGATACTGGCGGACGGCACCATGGGCCAGATGATGGAGCCGGTGGAAATTCCGAAAATCGAGAAAAAGGAATTCGACAAGTCCTGGGCCGTTACCGGCACGGGCATGGGCCGCAAGCACAACATCGTCAATTCCCTTTCCCTGGCCCCGGCGGAGCTGGAGCGGCAGAACTTTGAGCGGTTCCAGCGGTACGGGCGGATTCAGGAAAAGGAGGCCATGTGGGAGGAATACCGCATGGAGGACGCGGAATACTGCCTGGTGGCCTTCGGCATTGCGGCGCGGGTGACCAAGGCGGCCATTGACGAGGCCCGGAAAAAGGGCATTCGGGCGGGCATGATTCGGCCCATTACCCTGTGGCCCTTCCCGGAAAAGGCCCTGGCGGCCGCAGCGGAGAAGTGCGTATCCTTTGCCACGGTGGAACTGAACATGGGCCAGATGATTGACGACGTGCGGCTGGCCATTTCCTGCAAACGGCCGGTGAAGCTGATTCATCGGGCGGGCGGCATCATTCCTTCCCCGGAAGAGGTGCTCAGAGGAATCGAAAACATGGAGGGAGGCGCCGAAAAATGATGGTATTTGAACGACCCCACGCTCTTTTGGACGTACCGCTGCATTACTGCCCCGGGTGCACCCACGGCATTGTGCACCGGCTGGTGGCGGAAGTGATCGACGAACTGGGCATCGAGGGACGCACCATCGGCGTGGCGCCGGTGGGCTGCGCGGTGATGGCGTATGATTATTTCGCCTGCGACATGGTGGAGGCGGCCCACGGACGGGCCCCCGCGGTGGCCACGGGACTGAAGCGGGCCGACCCGGAGCACAACGTGGTGTTTACCTATCAGGGAGACGGAGACCTGGCCTCCATCGGCACGGCGGAGACGGTGCACGCCGCGGCCCGGAACGAGAACATCACCATTATTTTCATCAACAACGCCATTTACGGCATGACCGGCGGGCAGATGGCCCCCACCTCCCTGCCCGGGCAGGTGACCCAGACCTCGCCCTACGGAAGGGACGTGAAGGCCTGCGGGTATCCGGTGAAGATCTGCGAAATGCTTTCCACCCTGGACGGGCCGGAATATCTGGAACGGGTGGCGGTGAACAACGTCAAAAACGTGAAGGCCGCGAAAAAGGCCATCAAAAAGGCATTTGAAAACCAGCTGGCGGGGAAGGGATTTTCTCTGGTGGAGGTGTTGTCCGCCTGTCCCACCAACTGGGGCATGACGCCGGAAAAGGCGCTGGAATGGGTGCAGGACAAGATGATTCCCTATTATCCCCTGGGAGTTTACAAGGACAGAAGCGCAAAGGAGGAGGCAAAATGACCACTCGTTTTCTCATCGCCGGATTCGGCGGACAGGGCATCCTCTTCGCGGGCAAGTTTCTGGTGAACAAGGGCATGATGGAGGGAAAGCAGGTGACCTGGCTGCCCTCCTACGGCCCGGAAATGCGGGGCGGCACCGCCAACTGTTCGGTGGTCATCGGGGACGAGCCGGTTTCTTCCCCCATTGTGGATCATCCGGACGTTTTGATGGTGATGAATCTGCCGTCGCTGGACAAATACGAGGACGCGGTGAACCCCGGCGGATGGATTTTTGTGGATTCCACGCTGATTGAGCGGAAGGTGCGCCGGCAGGACGTGCACGCGGTATATGTGCCCGCCACCCGCATGGCCGGGGAAAACGGGGTGACCACCCTGGCCAACATGATTCTTTCCGGGGCGATGCTGGCCCGACTGGGGCAGTACGAGCCGGAAAACGTGGAGGCGGCGCTGAAAAAGGTGGTTTCCGTGAAGCACCCGGAGATGTACGATTTCAACCGGAAGGCCCTGGAAATGGGCCGGAACTTCGAATAAAGAACCCAGGGATTTGAACGCAGGGAGGAGAAAAGAAATGTTGGACATCCGTGTGGAAAAATGCGCGCAGCTGAAGGAAAAGCCCGCCGACGAGACCAAGCTGGGCTTTGGAAAGATTTTTACCGATTACATGGCGATGGTGGACTGGGACAGGGAAAAGGGCTGGCACGACGCCCGGATCGTCCCCTTCGGCAACTTCTCCATGCATCCGGCCTCCACCTGTCTTCACTACGGCGCGGAGATTTTCGAAGGACTGAAGGCTTACCGCAGAAAGGACGGCGGCGTGCAGCTGTTCCGCCCCTGGGAAAACGCCCGGCGAATGATGAATTCCGCGGAGCGGCTGTGTCTGCCCCAGCTGCCGGAGGAGGACTTTTTGCAGGTGGTGACCACGCTGGTGAAGATGGAGGAGGACTGGGTGCCCCATCTGGAAGGCACCAGCCTGTACATTCGGCCCTTCACCTTCGGAACGGACGAGACGCTGGGGGTGCACGCGGTGGAGCACGCCGCCTTCTGCGTGATTCTTTCCCCGGTGGGCAGCTATTATAAGGAAGGCATCAACCCCGTGGGCATCATGATCGAGGATCAGGACGTGCGTGCGGTGCGGGGCGGCACGGGATACGCCAAGTGCGGCGGCAATTACGCGGCCTCCAACCGGGCCGGCGAGCGGGCCGAACGGCAGGGATACAGCCAGGTTTTGTGGCTGGACGGCGTGGAGCGCAAGTACATTGAAGAAGTGGGCGCCATGAACGTGATGTTCAAAATTTCCGGCGAAGTGGTGACCCCGGCGCTGACGGGCTCCATTTTGCCCGGCGTTACCCGGAAAAGCTGCATTGACGTTTTGCGCGGCAAGGGCTACAATGTAGTAGAGCGCCTGCTGAGCGTGGACGAACTGGCCGCCGCCATGGAAAACGGCACCCTGGAAGAGGCCTGGGGCTGCGGCACCGCCGCGGTGATTTCGCCCATCGGCAAGCTGGCTTACAAAGACAGGACGTACATCGTAAACGGCGGCGAGATCGGTGAAGTGACCCACATGCTGTACGACACCCTTACCGGCATTCAGTGGGGCAAGATCGAGGATCCCTTCGGGTGGACCCTGCGCATTTGACGCGGCCGCGAAAACATCAAACCATACAGGAGGACACAAGTCCATGCAGAACATTGGCGTAAGCGATATTACCATGAAGGTTGCCGACCAGGCCCCGGAGCTTTCCCTGAGCTTTAAGGAGAAAATCGAGCTGGCGAAGCTGCTGGACCGGCTGAACGTCAGCGTCATCGAGGTCAGCCCCATCCGCAGCCGGAAAATCGACAGCCTTTTGATTAAATCCATCGCCATGGCGGTGAAGCACGCCACCATCGCCGCGCCCGTGACCCTGGAGGAGGGCAGCGTGGAGGACACTTACGAAGCGCTGAAAAACGCGGTAAATCCCCGGCTGCAGGTGGAGGCCCCCATGAGCCCCACCCAGATGGAATATTTCTGGCACAAGAAGCCGGAAAAGACCCTGGAGACCATCGCGGGGCTGATCGCCCAATGCCGGGAAAAATGCGGCGAGGTGGAATTCATTGCGGACGATGCCTGCCGCAGCGAAAGGGAGTTCCTCTGCCGGGCCATCCGCACGGCCATTTCCGCCGGCGCCACGGTGATTACCCTGTGCGACACTGCAGGACTGATGTTCCCGGACGAATTTACGCAATTTCTGGAAGAGATCAAGGCCGCGGTGCCGGAAATGGACAGCGTGCGGCTGGGGGTCATGTGTTCGGACGAGATGAACATGGCCACGGCCTGCGCCACGGCGGCGGTGCGCTGCGGGGCCCGGGAGATCAAGGTCATTTCCTGCAAAGGCAACGTGACCAGCATCAACCACTTTTCCGCGGTGATGCAGAGCCGGGGCGTGGCCATGGGCGTGGGCAGCGACCTTTACAACACGGAACTGAAGCGGGTGACGGACCAGATCGAATGGATGTGCCGCACCAGCCGGGACGCGAAATCCCCCTTTGACAGCGGGGTGCAGTCCGCCGCGGCCCACGCGGACGTGGTGCTTTCCGCCCACGACGACCGCGCCGCCGTGGCCGACGCGGTGAAGAAGATCGGCTACGACCTGTCCGAAGAGGACGTGGCCCGGGTATACGAGGCCTTCCAGCGCATCGCCGCCCGGAAGGAGAGCCTCAGCGCCAAGGAGTTGGACACCATCGTGGCCTCCGCGGCCATGCAGGTGCCCCCCACTTACCGGGTGGACACGTATCTGGTGACCTGCGGCAACACCGTTTCCGCCAGCGCTCATCTGGTGCTTTACAAGGGCGAGACGAAGCTGGAGGGAGTGTGTCTGGGAGACGGGCCCATCGACGCGGCGTTCCTGGCGGTGGAGCAGATTGTGGGGCACCACTACGAACTGGACGATTTCCAGATTCAGGCCGTGACCCAGGGCCGGGAGGCCATGGGCGAAACCATCGTGCGGCTGCGCTCCGGGGGCAAGCTGTATTCCGGGCGGGGCATTTCCACGGACGTGGTGGGGGCCAGCATCCGGGCCTACGTCAGCGCGCTGAACAAAATCGTATATGAGGAGGCCGAAGCATGAAGCTCTCCTTTTCCACCCGGGGCTGGGAGGGCGCGCCCTGGGAAGAATGGATTCGCATGGCCGGAGAAATGCGCTTTTCCGGCGTGGAAATCTACAACGCCCACATGCAGAAGGCCCTTTTCGACAAAAGCGGGCCCTTTCATCAATATTGCATTTCCTCCACCGTGCGGCTGCTGGCGGAGAAAAAGCTGGAGATTCCCTGTCTGGACAGTTCGATTGACCTGTCCGGCGAGGTAGAGGACGCGGTGCGGGCCATGGAGCAATTGACCCGGCTGGCGGCGGATTTGCGGGTGCCCTACATCGGGGTATACGCATCCGGGGAAAACGAGGACGCGGTGCGGGAGAGCCTGCGGCGGATTCTGCCCCGGGCGGCGGAGAACCGGGTGACGGTGCTGATCAAAACCGCGGGAATTTACGCGGACACCGAGCGGCTGCGGGATCTGATGAACTACTTTGCCTGCGACGAGCTGGCGGCCACGTGGGATTTGCACCATACGGTGCGGGACCACGGGGAGACCCCGGCGGTGACCATCAAAAACCTGGGGGCGTATGTGCGCCACGTACAATTGCGGGATTCCGACGACGAGGGAGTATACAACCTTATCGGCGAGGGCACGCTGCCCATTCCCGCCATGATGGACGCGCTGGCTTCCATTAATTACGACGGGTTCATTTCCCTGGTGTGGAAACCCCAGTGGATGGAGGATTTGCAGGACAGGGAGATCATCTTCCCCCATTTTGTGAATTACATGAACCGGTTCGAGAGCCCCCGCACCCTGAAAAAGCCGCTGCACTTCAACCGGCGGCACACGGGCCGGTACGTATGGACCAAGGACGCCCTGATCGACTGCACGTTTTCCAAGGTGCTGGACCGGATGGTGGAGGAATTCCCCGACCAGCAGGCCATTAAATACACCACCCTCAACTACACCCGTACCTACGCCCAGTTCCGGGACGACGTGGACGACTTCGCCCGGGCGCTGATCGCCCTGGGGGTGAAGGCGGGCAGCCACGTGACCATCTGGGCCACCAACCTGCCCCAGTGGTTCATCGCCTTCTGGGCCACCACCAAAATCGGCGCGGTGCTGGTGACCATGAACACCGCTTACAAGATTCACGAGGCGGAATATCTGCTGAAGCAATCGGACACCCACACGCTGATTATGGAGAAATCCAACAAGGACAGCGATTATCAGGCCATTATGAACGAGCTTTGTCCGGAATTGGCGGAGACCCGACCCGGGCAGTTCCTGCACAGCCACCGGCTGCCCTTTTTGCGGAACATCATCACCGTGGGCTTCCGCCAGGCGGGGGCCGTGACCTGGGAAGAGGCCCTGGAGCGGGGCAGGACGGTGCCCCATCAGGAAGTATTGCGCATGGCGGCGCAGGTTTCGCCCCACGACGTATGCAACATGCAGTACACTTCCGGCACCACGGGATTTCCCAAGGGCGTGATGCTGACCCATTACAACGTGGTCAACAACGGCAAATGCATCGGCGACCGGATGGATCTTTCCACCGCGGACCGGATGATGATTCAGGTGCCCATGTTCCACTGCTTTGGTATGGTGCTGGCCATGACCGCGGCCATGACCCACGGGGCTACCATACTGCCCCTGCCCTATTTTTCCGCCAAGCCCGCCCTGGCCTGCATTCATCAGGAGCACATCACCTGCTTCCACGGCGTGCCCACCATGTTTGTGGCGCTATTGGAGCATCCGGACTTTGAAAAGACGGATTTTTCCTGCATGCGCACGGGCATCATGGCCGGTTCTCCCTGCCCCATTTCCAAAATGCGGGACGTGGTGAACAAGATGCACATGTCGGAAATCGTGATTGTATACGGCCAGACGGAGGCTTCCCCGGGATGCACCATGTCCTCCACGGACGACCCGCTGGAGGTGCGGGTGGGCACCGTGGGCCGGGCCATGCCGGAAATCGAATGCCGGATTATCGACCCGGACACCGGCAGGGAGCTGCCCACCGGGGAAATCGGCGAATTCGTGGCCCGGGGATACAACCTGATGAAGGGATATTACAAGATGCCCGACGAAACCGTGCGGGCCATCGACAAGGACGGCTGGCTGCACACGGGCGATCTGGCCTGCAAGACCGAGGACGGCAATTTCCGCATTACCGGCCGGCTGAAGGACATGATTATCCGGGGCGGCGAGAACATTTATCCCAAGGAGATTGAGGAATTCATTTACACCCACCCCAAGGTCAGCGACGTGCAGGTGATCGGCGTGCCGGACGAGCAGTACGGCGAGGAGATCATGGCCTGCGTGGTGCTGAAGGAAGGGGAGAGCATGACCGCGGACGAAATGAAGCAATATGTGCGGGAGCACATGGCCCGGCACAAGGTGCCCCGGTACATCGACTTTGTGACGGGGTTCCCCATGAACGCGGCGGGCAAGATACTGAAATACAGGATGCGGGAAGAGGCCATCGCGCGGCTGAAGCTGCAGAAGGCCGCGGGCATCGAAACGGCATAAACGAAAGGCGGTCGGGGGGAAAAACATCCTCCCGGCCCGGTCAAAACGTCCGAAAGTGCTTCGGGCGTTTTCGGCGTGTTATAGAGAAGCATTTTTACGAGGGAGCGAGGGAAGGCCATGCGCGGATATGCCCCGGGGAAATACCGGCTATGGGGCCGGGAGGTGACGCTTCTGACCCTGGCCCGGGCTTCGGACGGCGGAATCTGGGCGGTATATCGCCCGGAGGAGGGGGAAGAGGCCCTTTTATGCCCCGCGGCGGAATGGGAAAGGGGAACCGCGCCTCAAAGGGAGGCCCCGCCCCCCAGCCCGGTGGGAATGGGAAAGCACGAGGTATTGAAGCGATACTTCGGATACGACGATTTCCGGGACGGGCAGGAGACGCTGATCGATTCCATCCTTTCCGGGCGGGACACCCTGGGGGTGATGCCCACGGGAGCGGGGAAATCCCTGTGCTATCAGGTGCCGGCGCTGATGTTAGAGGGATGCGCGGTGGTGATTTCGCCGCTGATTTCCCTGATGAAGGATCAGGTGGCGGCGCTGAAGCAGGCGGGGGTCAGCGCGGCGTATCTGAACAGTTCGCTGACGGCCCGGCAGATGGATCTGGCCCTGGACAACGCCGGGGCGGGGAAATATCGGATATTATACGTGGCCCCGGAGCGGCTGAACACCCCGAGGTTTCTTTCGCTGATGGAGAAGCAGCCCCCAAGCCTGGTGGCGGTGGACGAGGCCCACTGCATTTCCCAATGGGGACAGGATTTCCGGCCGGGGTATCTGGAAATTCCGGATTTCATCCGGCGGCTGCCCCGCAGGCCCTACTTATGCGCCTTTACGGCCACGGCCACTCAGGCGGTGCGGGAGGACATTGTGCGGCTGCTGGGGCTGGAAAATCCCTTTGTATGCGTCACGGGTTTTGACCGGCCGAATTTATATTTCCGGGTATTGGAGCCGGCCCGGAAGGACGAGACCCTTTTGCGGCTGGCGGCGGAATACGCCGGGAAAAGCGGCATTGTATACTGCGCCACCCGCAAGGAGGTGGAAAGCGTATGCGAAATGCTGAACGGGCGGGGAATTTCCGCCACGCGGTATCACGCGGGGCTTTCCGACCAGGAACGCCGGGAAAATCAGGAGGCCTTTGCCCTGGACAAATGCCGGGTGATGGTGGCCACCAACGCCTTCGGCATGGGCATTGACAAAAGCGACGTGCGGTTTGTGATTCATTACGCCATGCCCGGGGATTTGGAAAGCTATTATCAGGAGGCGGGCCGGGCGGGCCGGGACGGCGAGCCGGCGGAATGCACACTGCTTTATTCCCGGCGGGACATTTTTACCCGGCGATATTTCATTCAGCACATGGGTGAGGAAGCGGAGCTTTCCCCGGAACAGCTGCGGCGGGTGCAGGCCACGGCCCGGAAGCGGCTGGAGGCCATGATCGACTATTGCCAGGAGACGGGCTGTCTGCGGGCCAGCATATTGAATTATTTTGGCGAGGAAGCCCCGGGGCGGTGCGGCGGATGCGGCAATTGCGCCGGAGAGGCCCGAGACGTGACCCTGACCCTGACACCGGAGGCGGCGCGGCCCGCCCGGCGGAAGAACGCCCCGGCGCTGGAGCCGGCGGACGAGGAGCTGTTCGAGCATCTGCGGGCGGTGCGAAAGGAAATCGCCCTGAGCCGCAGCGTGCCGGCGTATGTGATCTTTACCGACGCCACCCTGCGGGCCATGAGCGTGCAGAAGCCCGAGAGTCTGGAGGAATTGATGGACGTGCCCGGGGTGGGACTGGCGAAACAGAAAAGCTACGGAAAGGACTTCGTGCGGGCCATCCGCACGTGGAAAAGGAGGTAGGTTCCCATGGAAAAGACCAGCACGGTGCAGGATTCCCTGACCCGGCAGACCCGGATGCTGATGTATCAGGATCTCAACACCCGGGGCAAGCTCTACGGCGGCAGGCTGCTGGAGTGGATCGACATGGTGGCCGGCATTACGGGCCGGCGTTATTGCGGCACGGAGGTAACCACCGCCGCCATCGACAAACTGGACTTTCTCACCGCCGCCAAGCTGGGGGACATTCTGGAGATCATCGGCAAGGTGACGTATGTGGGCAACACCTCCTTTGAGGTGAAGGTGGAAACCTATGTGGACCGGCAGAACGGGGAACGGGAGCGCATCAACCGGGCGTATCTGGTGATGGTGGCCCTGGACGAGGAAGAGCGTTCCATCCGCCCGCCCCGGCTGGTTTTGCAAAACGACGAGGAGCGGTTGGAATACGAGGCGGCGGAGCAGCGATATCTGGCCCGGAAAAAGGCCCGGGCGGCGGCAAAATAAGAAGCGACAAAAAGGAGAAGGGCCATGAGCAGCAGATACGACAACAGCCGGGTGAAGGGCATGCTCCACGCCCAGGGGCGCAAGATCGTCAACGGCGACGGAGAAGAGATCATCCTGCGGGGCTGGGGCGCGGGGAACTGGACCAATCCCGAGGGGTTCATGGTGGGCATTGGCGAAAAATACATGGGAAGCTGCATGAGTCCGGAACTGGCGCTGCCGGGACGGTTTCAGTCCGGGCGCACCATGACGACGGTGATTCGGGAGACCTGCGGCACGAAATACGCCCGGGAATTCTGGCCCCGGTGGCACGCGGCCCATCTGGCGGAGGCGGACATTCGGGAAATGGCCCGGTTGGGCTACAATTCCATCCGGCTGCCCCTGACGGCGTGGGTGCTGCTGCCGGAGGAGCCGGAGGCCGAATTTGACGAGGCGGGCTTTGAAATGCTCACCCGGGTGCTGGACGCATGCGAAAAATACCGGATTTACGCCATACTGGATCTCCACGGCGCGCCGGGGGGACAGTCCGGGCTCTGGTGCGACGACGGGCTGGACAACGTGCCCCACATGTTCCTGGAGCCCGAAAGCCGGGAGCGGGCGCTGATGTTATTGGAAGAGCTGGCCCGGCGATACGGCCAGCGGTGGATTGTGGGGGGATACGACGTATTGAACGAGCCCATTTCCATTCCCCGGTGGCACCACCTGACGCCGGAACTGGAGGCTTTTTACGACGAGGCCGTCCGGCGGATTCGCCGGCACGACAAAAACCATCTGCTGTTTCTGGAAGGGCCGGTGTTTGCCACGGACACCCGGATGTTCAAAAAGAATTTCGACCCGGAATGCAGCAACTGGGCCCTTTCCGTGCACATGTATTCCTTCCGGCCGGAGAAGCGCAGCCTGTTTAAATTTCTGGAGGTTTCCCGGCGGCTGAACGTGCCCGTCTGGATCGGCGAGGGCAAGAGCAACAACATCGACATGTGCGGATTTTACGAAATCGCCGCCCGGGAGGGCATCGGCTTCAATCTGTGGTGTTGGAAGACGGTGGCCGGCGCGGAGGCGGGGGCGGTGAAATACGATCTGCCGGAGGGGTTCCAGGCGATACTGGATTACGCCATGCAGGGCGGGGCGCGGCCCACTTACGCCCAGTCCCAGGCGCTGTTCGACGCGCTGATTGAGCGGCTGAAATTCGAAAACTGCCGGGGAGACGCGGAGCTACACCGGTACTGCCAGCGGCGGCAGGGCGTGGAGATTCCCGGGGCGGCTTACGACGGCGGCCATCGGGGCGAAAGCTTTTACGGGGAAAACTGGGAGGGCAACCCCCTGTGCTTCCGCGCGGAGGACGGCATGGAACTGGTGCTGCGGGACGGCGTGGAGGTGCAGGACGGGCCCATGCTGCCGGGCAGCAAGCCCAACACGGCAAGCCCGCTGGAGGAGCTTTTGCTGGCGCTGAAGGAGGGGGAATTCGCCTGCTACAGCGTGCATCCGGTGACGGAGGAATGCCCGGTGGAGATTACCGCCCGGGGAAAGGGGCGGCTGCGGATTTCCTGCGACGGGGAGGAAAGAGACATCGCGATTTCACGGGAGGATGAATTTGAGACGATTCCGGCGATGACGCTGAGCGCCGGGGCGGAAAAAACGGTGAAGATACTGGGCCGGGAGGGCCGGGTGCAGATCAGGAGCGTGGCCTTCCGGGGAAGGGAACAGGGATGAGAAGGAAACTTGCGGGCCTGCTGGCGATACTGATACTGGTATGGGCGCTGCCGGCCCTGGGCGAGGAGGCGCCGACTTTTGACACGCTGGAAGCCGCGGGAGATTTTCTGCGGCAGCAGGCGGATCAGGGGGCCGCGGAGGCGACCTTTCGGGTGATCGGCCGGGATGGCAGCGATCTGGACAACGAGGCGCAGCGGATTCGGGAAATGGCCGGGGTATACAGCGTGTCGACCTACGTATCCGGGGACCAGATTACCGCGAAGCTGACCTGCTATCCCGGGAGCCGGATTTACCACGCGGCGGCGACCGGCGACGCCGGCGGGCTGGACGCGGAGGAATATCAGGCCATGGGCATCGCCCGGCAGGCGGCGCAGGAGGCCCGGGCGGCAGGCGGCGACGACGGGTATCTGGTGGCGAAATACATTCACGACTGGCTGTGCGCCCATGTCAACTACACGGCCATGCCCGAGGAACGGCCGGAGATGCCCCGGGTCTGCGGGGCGGTGGGAGCGCTGGTGGACGGCGAGGCCAACTGCCAGGGATATACCGACGCGTTCTGGCTGCTGGGGAATCTGGCGGGGCTGGAGGTGCGCAGGCAATCCGGCGCGTGCAACGGCGAGGGCCACAGCTGGAACGCCCTGCGGCTGGGAGGCGAATGGTACATCATGGACGTGACCCACGACGACAAGGAAGACAGCGCCGTATGGGGATATGCCTACATGAACATCGGCCGGGATCTGGCGGGGGCGTATGAATGGAACGAGGCCTCCAATCAGGTGGACATTGCCGCCGCGACCCGGAACGATTTATGGTATTTCAGCCGGGAGGGGCTGGGCTTCGGCAGCGCGGCGGAGCTGGCCCAATACGCCTACGCCGCCCGGAGAGACCAGGGAATGACGGTGGTGTACGGCGCGGTAGCCTGGCAGCAGCTGGACTGGCAGGCCGTCAGCGACCAGATAAAGGCAGTGGCTGACGGAGGAAAAGTGGCCTGCTCCTGGCACGTATGGTGCGACAACCTGGGCGGCCACAGCGTATACTGCATCCTATGGGAAAAATGGGGAAACTAATCGGGAGAGAGGGGAACGGAAGATGAAGAAAACGGGAATTCGGTGGCTGGCAATTTTGCTGGCGGCGCTGCTGCTGCCCGCGGGGGCCATGGGGGAATCGGGCGCGGCGCTGGTACAGGTGACCCGGGTGGAATGCGACGGGGCCGTGGTGGGCCGGTGCGCCCTGCCGGCGGAATACACGGTAAGCAGTCAGGTTTCCTACTGCGGCGCGGGTCAGAGCCTGAGTTATCCCATTCAGCTGGAGATCAGCGGGATTTCGCCGGCGGGGGACCGGTTATTTGCCTATGCTTCCCCTGCGGCGTATGTGCAATATCTGGACTACACCATGAACGGCGCGCAGCTGCTGACCCATCAGGACGGCCAATGGGACGTGAACACCATGACCACCATGCTGACCTTTTCCACGGCGGCGGGCTATGCGGACCGGGTGATGACCGGGAAATATCCCGGGGTGCAGATCACCATTGCGGACGAGGCGGAGATCACCCCCGAGGCCCAGGCCCAGGTGGACGCGCACACGCGGCAGATGTACGACCAGATGACGGAACTCGTGGCCGGGGACGGGACGGTATCGGTGGACGATGCGTTTTTCGACGTGGCCCAGCGCAGCTACGAGATGCAGATCGACGGGGTGGACTACCGGGCGGTGGCGACCACGGCGGTGGAGGCCTATCAGATGACCCAGAACATGGCCGGCGACGGGTTGCAGGTGCACATTTCCTACATCATCTGGGACGTGCCCTTTGTCTACCTGATGCTCACGCCGGCGGCGGAATACGAGGCGGCGATGGGGGAATACGAGCTGTTTGTGCTGAACACCTCCGCCAGCGACGGGTTCACAAACGCCTGCATGCAGCTTTCCAATCAGATTCGGGAATCCGTGATCAACAGCCGCTCTCTCGCCGCGGGCGAGACTGCCTGCCGCAGCGGCGTGCAGGGGCTGACGGAATCGGAATATGATTACACGCAGGAGCGGTTTTCGGATTATCTGTTTTCCCAGGACGATTACACCGCCGCCGACGGGCGGCACGTGAAGGTGCCCAACCGGTACGATTACGTTTACGGAGACGAAATGGGCAACATTTACGCCACGGACAACGCATTGGACGTGCCCCAGGGCATGACGCAGTTGGAGAGAAACCACTGATGCGAAAAACCCCGCTTTCTTTGCAGAAGGCGGGTTTTTTTGACGGCAGCTGTGTTTTTAGGGGGCGAACCTCATCCGGCCTCGCAGGGCTCGGCCACCTTCCCCAGGGGGGAAGGCTGGGGCAGTGGGAAATGAAAAATGAATTGGAGGCGGGGGCTTCGTTTTTCATTTTTCATTCTTCATTCCTTCGGGACACGTGCGAAAGAAAAAGAAAGAACGAAACAGTCGCGATTGGATTGCGGCGTTAGAGGTCGGCCCATTCTACGGGATGGCCGGCTTTTTCCAGCAGGGCCACCAGGTCCCGGGCCTGCAAAAGCACTGTGGCGGTATTTTCGTTGGGGTGCACGCAGATGAGGCGGCCTTCCGGGGCGAAATCCGAATCCAGAAACAGGGGGATTTGCCGGGTTTCGTCGTTGAGCAGGCCCAGGGGCGTGACGGCGCCGGGAGCAAGCCCCAGTTTTTCCTGCAATTCCTCCGGGGCGGCAAAGCTCAGGGGGCGGGTATGATGCGTCTGGCGGAAGGCTTTCAGATCTACGCGCTTTTCGCCATGGACGGTAATGAGATAATAATTGCGCTTTTTATCATCCCGCACGAAGAGGTTTTTGGCGTCGGCTTCCGGGTGAGGCAGATGGAGCTGGTTCAGATCCGCCATATTGAACACCGCCGGGTGTTCGATTTTTTCATAAGGAACGTCGGATTCTTCCAGAAGGCGATAGACGGCCTGTTTGGTCCACATGGGCGAGGCTCCTTTCTGAAGGGATTGAGAAAAAGTATAGCAGATTTTGCCGGGAAAATCCAGAAAATTCCGCCTATTGCCATTTCCTGCCGGGCATGTTAAAATGATTGCACGAAAGTGAGGTCGAAGGCAATGATCCCCAAGATGGAATTTCCCCGCCCGGATCGGCAGCGCGGGGACTGGTTGAACCTGAACGGACAATGGGAATTCAAGCTTCTGCCCGACGGCGTGGGCTCCGACGCCCCCGAGGGCTTTGACCGGCAGATTACCGTGCCCTTTTCCTGGGTTTCCCCCCTGTCCGGCGTGGCGGAAAATGTGAAGGGCGTGGGCTGGTATCGGCGCACGGTTTCTTTCCCAGTGCGCGGCCGGCTGTTTTTGTGCTTCGGCGCGGTGGATTATATCAGCGACGTATATGTAAACGGCAAGCATCTGTGCCATCATCAGGGGGGATACAATCCCTTCGAGATGGAAGTGACGGAGATCTGGCAGGACGGCGAAAACGAGATCGTCGTGCGGGCCGAGGATGATCAGAAGGAAAACCAGACCTACGGCAAGCAGGGCTACGGCGAAATTCAGGGCATCTGGCAGACGGTATGGCTGGAAAACCGCGGGCCGGAATACATCGATTCCTTCCGGTTTTACACGAAGATTTCCGGCGACGTGACGCTGCGGGTGAAGGCCTGCGCCGCCGACGGCGCGAAGGTGACCGCAGTCTTTGACGGAAAGGAATTTTCCGGCGCGGTGGAAAACGGCGGCGCGGAAATTGCCATGCATTTTGACGACACCCGGCTATGGTCTCCCGAATGCCCGGAGTTGTACGAGGGAGAAATCATCCTGGGGGACGACCGGGTGGAAACCTACTTTGGCATCCGGGAAGTGGCCGCCAAAAACGGGCGCATTCTTTTGAACGGCAAGCCCATTTACATCAACGGCACCCTGGATCAGGCCTTCCATCCCCAGGGGCATTTCACTTATCCCGACGACAAGTCCATGCACGACGAGGCCTGGCGGCTGAAGCGGCTGGGGCTGAACATGGCCCGCATTCACATCAAGAGCGAGGAGCCCCGCAAGCTCTACTGGATGGACAAACTGGGCGTATTGATCATGCAGGACATTCCCTGCTTCTGGGGCGAGCCGGACGAAACCGCCCGGGTGGCCTACGACGCGGAATGGCCCCGGGAATTTGACCGGGATTTCAACCATCCCTGCATCTTCAGCTGGGTGATGTTCAACGAGACATGGGGCCTGTTCACCTGCAAGGACAAGGAGAAGAAATATCTGCACGAGACCCAGGAATGGGTGCGCAGCGTATACCATCGGGCCAAGGAGAACGACCCCACCCGCATTGTGGAGGACAACTCCCCCTGCAATTACGACCATGTGGAGACGGACATCAACACCTGGCATTTCTACATCAACGGCTACAAGGAAGTCAAGGCGCACATCGAGAAGGTCGTGAAAAACACCTTCCCCGGCAGCCGGTTCAACTGCGCCGGAAAGAACACCCAGTCGGACGCGCCGCTGATGAACAGCGAATGCGGCATGGTCTGGGGCGTGGACGGTTCCGCCGGCGACAGCGACATTGCCTGGCAGTATCGCTACATGCTCAACGAATTCCGGCTCCACGACAAGATCAACGGCTTTGTATTTACCGAATTCCACGACGTGGTGAACGAATTCAACGGATATTACCGCATTGACGACGCGGACAAGGATTTCGGTTACGAGGGATTCTGCCGGGGCATGAAGATCCGCGATCTTCACGCGGCGGATTTCCTGGCGCTGGACTGCCCGCCCTGCCGCACGGTAAAGGCCGGCGCACGGGTCAAGGTGCCCTGCGCGCTGTCCAGCTTTGGCGAGCACACCCGGCTGAAGGCCAAATGGGAACTGTGGCATGACGCCCCCGAAGGCCGGGTATTTGACGGCAGCGGGGAATGCTCCATCGGCCGGCACGGAGTGGGCCGCACGGATCTGGAGCCCATTGCCCTGAAGATGCCCGCGGAAAACTGCGTGGCGGTGCTGAGCGTCTATCTGTTCAGCGACGAGCAGGTGATTTCCCGGAACTTTACCACCTTTGACGTGCGGGCGGAACTGGAATCCAACCAGATCGAGCTGCCCGTGGCCGCCGGCATCAGCGAGGGCTTTGATTATCGCTGGACGGCGCTGAACGACGAGAAGCTTTGCCTGGGCGGCGACGGCTGCGTGGCCTACAACGTGCCCGTTACCGGCGAGCCCGACGACATTACCATCACCTTCGAAGCCGGCGCAAAGCGGGTGCTTTCCAAGGACATGGGTGAAACCGGCAAGGAGAGCCGGGACCTGGGCTTCATGCGGGGCTACCGGGTGGACCGGGGCGCTTTCGCCAATTCCTACTGGATGACCGACGAGGACAAGCCCGTTTCCGAAATCATCGTGCTCATTGACGGCGAGGAAGTGGCGCGTCAGATGCTGGTGGGCGACAATGCCGACGCGCGGGGCGTGCTTTCCTGGCACTATCAGGGCGCGGTGCGCAAGCTGGACGAGGCCGGTTCTTACGGCGAGATGGTGACGGTGCGGGTGCCCAGCCGGTACATTCCCGGCATTGCGGATCGGGGCGGCTTCCGGCTGACCATTCGGGCCACCGGCGGTCTGGCTCTGTATGGACGCAACGCGGGACGTTACGGCGTGGGTTTGAGAATTACGCAGGATTGAGCCCCGGGAGGGGTGCGGGGAGGGCGGCAGCCCTCCCCGC
>CACXHB010000111.1 GCA_902767315.1 uncultured Eubacteriales bacterium | reverse complement strand
TGTGCTGGTGGAGGACAAACTGTTCGCCACCCTGGATCCGGTGATGCGGCAGATTGAGCTGCCGGAAAACCGCCGATGCATGCTTGTGGATACCGTGGGCTTCATTCGCAAACTGCCCCATCAGTTGGTGGAAGCCTTCCATTCCACCCTGGAAGAGGCGGTGTACGCCGACCTGATTCTGGTGGTTTCGGATTATTCCAGCCCCTTTTATCAGCAGCAGCGCGCCACGGTGTTCTCCGTGCTGAACGAGCTGGGCGCTTCGGGCAAGCAGGTGGTGGAAGTGCTGAACAAGGCCGACCAGGCCCCTACGCCCATCTTTCTGGAGCCCGCCGACGCGGTGCTGATTTCCGCCAAAACCGGCCAGGGGCTGGATCAGCTGCGCCAGGTGATTTCTCAGCGCATCGCCCGGCTGCGGCATCAGGTGGAACTGGTGATCCCCTACGACAAGGGCGCGGTGCTTTCCCTGATTCACCAGAAGGGACAGGTGGAGGCCGAGGAATACACCGAGACAGGCACCAAAGTGACCTGCCTGCTGGACGCGGCCCTGTATCAGCGGGTGCTGAAGCAGCTGGGCCGGGAAGTGTGAGTTTGAGAAGTTCGCCTTCGGCAGAAGCCGTTGTATGACGGCGCAAACACGGCTGGAGGCATGTGCATGGCGAAAAATATCTGCGTGATTGACAGCGAGGGAGCGGAAGAACTTATGCAGCACATACAGGCTGGAAACGGCGTGGAGATTTCCCACATTGTGATGGGCATCAATTCCTATGCCGCTGGGATTGCGGATCAGGTGTTCGACCGGTATCGCGCCGCCGGCGGGGATACCTTTGACACGGCGCGGATGTATTACGGCGGGGAATGCGACCGGATGCTGGGGGAATATGTCCGCAAAAGGGGCATTCGCTCTCAGGTGAAGGTGTGCATGAAGGGCTGCTATCCCCTGGAACAGTCCAAAATGTATCTGGCGCGGCTTGCGCCGGAGGACATTCGGGGCGATCTGGAAAAGAGCCTGCAGGCCTTCGGCACGGATTACGCGGATCTTTATCTGCTGCACCGGGACGACCCGGCCCGGCCGGTGGAGGAAATCGTGCCGGTGATGGACGCGCTGGTGCGGGAGGGCAAGGCCCGGGCCGTGGGGGTCTCCAACTGGACCTGCGGCAGAATCGCCCAGGCCAACGCCTTTGCCCGGGAAAACGGGCTGACTCCCTTCACCGTCAGCCAATTGCATTTCGCTCTGGCGCTGACCACGCCGCCCCTCACCGGGGACATCACCCATGTGCCCATGAACGCCACGGAACAGATGTGGTATGAAGAAACGGGCATGACCATCATGGCCTTTGCCAGCCAGGGGAAGGGCTTTTTCGCCCAATATCAGGCGGGCGGGGCATACAAGCCCACGGTGAAGGCCTATTATACCTCCATTCCGGAAAATCTGCGCCGGGCAGGGCGCTGCGTGGAAGTGGGGGAAAAGTACGGCGTTTCGGCCACGGTCATCGCCCTGGCGTATCTGCTGCGTCATCCGCTGCACCCGGCGGCCATGTGCACCTATTCGAAAATTTCCCAGTATGAGGACAGCATGCGGGCGCTGGAAATTCCCCTGACGGCGGCGGAAGTGCGCTATCTGGAAACGGGGAAATAGAGCCTTCCGGAGGGCGGCGGGGGACTGTCGCCCCTCCCTGGAGCAGGGCCGGACAAAAAATTCCAGAAAAATTGAAAAAACCTATTGACAAATCGGCATGTATGCGGTATTATAATACACGTCGCGCGGGAAACGCGGCGCAGGGTATAAAACCTGAGGGAGCATAGCTCAGTTGGGAGAGCACTTGCCTTACAAGCAAGGGGTCACAGGTTCGAGCCCTGTTGTTCCCACCAAATGGTGCGGTAGTTCAGTTGGTTAGAATGCCAGCCTGTCACGCTGGAGGTCGAGGGTTCGAGCCCCTTCCGCATCGCCATAAGCCTTGGTAGCTCAGTCGGTAGAGCATGTGACTGAAAATCACAGTGTCGGTGGTTCGATTCCGCCCCAAGGCACCATAAGCGGTAGTAGCTCAGTTGGTAGAGCGCCACCTTGCCAAGGTGGAGGTCGCGAGTCCGAGTCTCGTCTACCGCTCCATTTTATTGGTGCCAT
>CACXHB010000110.1 GCA_902767315.1 uncultured Eubacteriales bacterium | reverse complement strand
TGGCGCAGATCAGGTTCATGGCGGTCTCCCGGTTTTCCGGCCCGACGCCCACCCGCAGAATCGCCTCCAGATCCTTCCGGCGCAGCCTGCGCATCTGGGCGTATTCCCGGGTGTTTCGCCCGGACAGGGGCGTTTCGGCAAAGGGCCGGCGCAGGGCCTCCTGATAGGCACTGCGCAGCGCAGCCTCCGCCGCGCCGATGAGTCTCGGCGGCCTCAGCCCCTGAACGCGCCCCTGGAATGCCTGATCCAATCCGGAAAACACCATGCCCCATCCTCCGTACTTTTTTTCGCTTATTCGTATTTCGCCCGTTCGCCGCCGATGAGTCTGGGTCGGGTGCGGGCCGCGATTACGATGGCCTCGCCCACCCGGTCGTGCTCCGGCCGTACCGGCACCGCCACCGCCCGCAGATGCATGCCCACCAGCGTGCGGCCGATGTCAATGCCCGCGTCGGCGGATACCTTTTCCACCACCACCGGGTCGCGCATCCGCCGGTAAGCCGCCGTGGCCAGGGAACCCCCCGCCTTGGGCTGGGGCACCACGCAGACGATTTCGTATCCCCGCTTTTCCGCCGCGGCCCGCTCCATTACCAGCGCCCGGTTCAGGTGTTCGCAGCACTGAAACGCCGCGTCGAAGCCGTGTTCCGCCGCCTTGTCCAGAATCGCCTGGGCCACTTCTTCGCCCACCTGATAGGTGGAATCGTGGCCGATGCTGCCCCCCACGATTTCGCTGGAAGAGCAGCCCACCGCCAGCAGCTTCACCGGATTAAAATGGGGCTTTTCCGCCGCCAGTACATCCTCGATTACCGCGCAAACCTGTTTCCGCACGTCCATTTTTTCAGATCTCCTTTATGTCGTCCAGGGCCACCCAGTCCCCCGTCCGGGAGGATTCCTGCACCGCCTTCACCAGATTCAGCGCCGGATAGGCCGCCTCGTCCTCCAGCATGAAGTGCCGCCCGGTGGCCAGGCAGTCGTAATAATCCGCCAGCTCCGCCGCGTGGCCCGCGCCCCAGTAGGCCTTGTCGCCCACGGTAGGCGCAGCGCCGTCCAAAATCAGCTGGTATCCGTCCGTCACGTCGTACAGCTTGTCGCCCACGATCTGCCAGCGCTTCTTCTCGCAGGTCATTTCCAGCTGGATGGGCGCGTCGATGACGTAATCATTGGTCACGTGGAAGACGCAGCTGGTTCCGTCGGCATATTCCGCCAGGGCGTGGCAGGCGGTCTCCACGTCGATCACGTCCTCCATCCGGTCCGTGGATACATGCCCCCGCACCCGCACAATGGGCTGCCCGGCAATGTACGTCAGAAGGTCCAGCGTGTGAATGGACTGGTTAATCAGCGTGCCGCCGCCCTCGGTGGTCATGAATCCCCGCCAGCCGCTTTCCACGTAATAGGGCTTTTCCCTGTGCCAGCAGACGCTGGCCCGCGCCCCCAGGAACTTCCCACCCACGCCGGAGGCCACCAGTTCCTTCAGCTTTTTGCTGGCGGGATTATACCGGTTCTGGAAAATCACGCCCAGCCGGGCATTGCACTGGCGGGATACGCGGATCATTTCCCGGGCGGCCTGGGTGTCGATGGCCATGGGCTTTTCGGTCAGTACGTTCTTTCCCGCCTTCAGGGCCGCGATGGCCATGGGCGCGTGGAGATAATGGGGGGTCAGCACGTGCACCACGTCGATGTCCTCCCGGGCGATGAGGCTGTCAAAATCCGGGCAGATTTCCGCCCCGGTGCGCTGAGCCGCCGCCTGCGCCCGCTGGGGCCGAAGGTCGCATACGGCGCGAATTTCGATGTTGTCCATGGCCATCAGTACCGGAATGTGGGCGTTGCTGATGCCGCCGCAGCCCACGATGCCTACGCGAAATTTTTTATCCATTGCTTTTTCCTCCGTTCGTAAATGCATACGCTCCGATGGATACCGATACCCCCAAATTCAGGGAATCAATCTCCCTGGACTGGGGAATGAATACGCTCTGACCGATTTTTGCAAATTCCGGGGGCAGCCCCGTGGCCTCGTTGCCGAAGATCAGGCTGTAAGGCTCCTGTTTCCGGGCCACCGCTTCCGGCAGGGTGATCGCCCCGTCCAGCATGAAGGGATACAGGGCCCGCTGTCCGCACTTTTCCCGGTATTCCGCGAAATTTTCGAACACCGCCACCCGCATTTTGAAAAACGCACCCATGCTGGAGCGCAGCACGTGGGGGTCGAACACGTCCACGCAGGGGCGAATCACCGCCACGTCCCGTATGCCGAAGCCCAGCAGAGACCGCAGCGCCGTGCCCAGGTTGCCGCCGTCGGAAATCTGGCAGAGCACCGCGTGGTTTTTCTCCATGTCCAGCGCGTCCGTGTATTTTTCAAAGGCGATGGCCGCAAAGCAGTTGTCCTTTTTGGATTCCCGCCGCAGCACCCGTTCCGCCTCTTCCCGGCGCACTCCGTGCGCCTGACACAGGGCGGCCAGTTTTTCCACCCCTTCGTTGCCCCGCCCCGCCGGATGGGTCAAAAGCCGCAGGGCCTTCTCCGGCCGGGTCTGCATCAGGGTAATGCAGGGAAACAGCCCCAGACAGTAGCTGTAATCCGCCTTTCGGTTGTAAGGGTCCAATTTCGCCATTTTCTCACCCGATTCGTTTCTTATCCCACATAATTCATCCAGCCCCGGATGTAATCCCGCAGGGCGTGGCTGTGGGTCTCCATGGGCAGATGCCCGGCGGTCTTCAGGGTGTGAATTTCCGCCTCGGGAATCAATTCCCGCATCCTGTCCGTCTCCCGCCGGTCCTGCAGGGGGTCCTTTTCCCCCATCAGCGCCATCACCGGGGCAAATCCCCGCAGGGGCTGAGGCCGTCCCCGGCTGGCCAGCATCCGTAAAAAGCTTTCCTCCGCCCCCCGGCGCAGATAGGGCTGCCGCATGGCGTCCACCACGTATTCGTCCAGCGGCCTGGCCGCCAGACGTTCCACAAAGGCCCGGAACCCCGCCGAGCTTTCGATGTTGCGCCGGTACCATCCCGCGTGGGTCAGTCCCCCCGTGTGCAGCCAGCTTTCCGCCAGCAGGGGGCAGATGTATATCTGGGAAGAGACCGAATCCGGATGCAGATTGGCCATGTCCATCAGCACCTGACAGGCGCTGCCGTGGCCCATCAGATGCCAGGCCCCCTCTTCCCCCAGACCCGCGTCGATTTCGTCGATCACGCCCCAGGCCAGGCTGGCGCGGGTGCGGTTGTCCTGGGGTGCGCCGGGGCCGCAGGCGCTCTGGCCGAAGCCCGGCAGATCCATCACCACCGTCAGCGCCCCCGCCTGGTTCATTTCCGGCAGAATCTTTCGCCAGTTAAAGGTGGAAATCACGGGCGATGACAGCACAAACACACGGCGAAGGAGCGCCCCTTCGGGCTCGATCACCTTGATGTGGACGTTCATTCCCCGAAAGGGAATCCATAGTTCATCCGCCGCCAAGCCGCTTTCCCTCCTTTTCCGCTTCAAATTTTACCACATTTTCCGCGGATATACAACGCGCCCGGCGCGTATCTTTCTTACTATCAGGGGAATCCCTTCGCCTTTTTGCGAAAAATCCCCTTCGGAGGTTAACAATCGCCTCCCTGCACTTGATTGCAGCGCGATTCTCATGTATAATATAATGCACTGAATTATTATGGCTCCAACGACGGTGTATCGGAGGCGCGAATCATGCCGATTTATGAATACAGCTGCAAGCACTGCGGCGCGAAGTTTGAAGTGCTCACCACCATCGATAAACGAGACGACGTAGTTTGCAAAAACTGCGGCGAAAAGGTATCCCGTGTCTATAACGGCAAGTGCAGTTTCGGTGCCAACGCCTGCGGCAAGGACGGCTGCGGCGGCAATTGCGCCAGCTGCGCCGGCTGCCATCACTGAACCCATGGCACAGGTGCTTAGAATTCACGGCGGAGCCCGGCTGGAGGGCACGGTGGCCGTGGGCGGCGGAAAGAACGCCGCCGTCGCCATCATTCCCGCGGCCCTGCTGGCCGATTCGCCGTCCGTCATCGAAAACCTGCCCGATATTGAAGACGTCCACGTGCTGATCCAGATGCTTCGCTGGCTGGGCGCGGAAGTGGAATTTATCGGCGGGGTGATGACCATCGATCCCCGGGGTGTGGATAAGTCCAATCCCCCCTACGAACTGGCCAGCAAAATGCGCGCCAGTTATTACCTGTCCCCGGTGCTTCTGGGCGTGTTCGGCCATTCCGCCGTGCCCATGCCCGGCGGCTGCGATATCGGCGCCCGGCCCATCGACCAGACCATCAAGGGCATGACCACCCTGGGCGCAAAGGTGGATACCCTGGGCGGGGTCATCAACGCCTCCGCCGACCGGCTCTACGGCGCGGATATTTTCCTGGACATGCCCTCCGTGGGTGCGACGGTGAACTCCATGCTCACCGCCGTCTCCGCCGAAGGCTATACCCAGATTCATAACGCCGCCAAGGAACCCCACATCGTGGATCTGGCCAACTTCCTTTCCGCCATGGGCGCATCCGTCCGGGGCGCGGGCACGGACGTGATCCGCATCCGGGGCGGCCGCCATCTCCATGGCACCAATTACGCCATCATTCCCGATCAGATCGAAACCGGCACCCTGATGATCGCCGCCGCCGCCACCGGCGGAGACGTGACCATCACCGGCGCCATTCCTTCCCACATGGAATCCCTTTCCGCCAAGCTTCTGGAAATGGGCGTGTCCGTTTATTGCGAAGACGACCTGATCCGCGTGCGTTCCGGCGGCTCCTTCCGCTCGGTCAACGTGAAAACCCAGGGCTATCCCGGCTTCCCCACGGACCTGCAGCAGCCCCTTTCCACCCTGCTCACCGTGGCCCGGGGCACCTCCATCGTCACCGAAACCATCTTCGAAAGCCGCTTCCGTTTCATGGACGAACTGCGGCGCATGGGCGCTTCCATCCGCGTCATTGAAACCACCGCCATCATCACCGGCGTGGATCAGCTGGTGGGCGCTCGGGTCAACGCCACGGATCTCCGAGCCGGCGCGGCCATGGTGGTGGCCGGCCTTATGGCCAGCGGCGTCACCGACATCGGCGGCGTGGATTACATCCTCCGGGGTTATGAGAAAATTGATCAGAAACTCAATTCCCTGGGCGCGCAAATCGAACTCATAGACGTATAACTTCCCAAACATTTCAGCGGAGAAGGCACATCGCCCTCTCCGCTTTTTCTATCAATAATGAATGCCCCAAAAACCGACGGCGGGCGGCGCTTTCCTCAGAAGAGGGGACGGGGGAAAAAGAAAACCCCGGCGGATTAGGCCGGGGGAAGGGTTACAGGGCGATCCAGTATCGCTTGACATTCACGTTTTCTTCTGCGTCGTAGCGCGTGTTTTCCAGCACGCCGCCGTTTTTCAGGATGACCTTTTCGGAAGGGAAATTATCTTCGTCGCACACGGCCAGGATTTTTGTAAAGCCGAAATTCCGGGCGATTTCCAGGCCCTGGCGGAGGATTTGGGTGGCCAGGCCGCGATTGCGCCGGGAGGGGCGGACGGCATAGCCCACATGGCCACCGAAATCCAGCAGGTATTGGGTGAGTTCGAACTTCAGGCTGAATACGCCCACCAGAACTGGGCCTTCATAAACGAGATAAAAATTTTCCCGGACGTAGCCTTCGGGCAGGTTTTCGCCGGCGGCGCGGTTGCGCATTTCTCACAGCCAGAGATCGTAATTTTTCCGATGGGCAAAGCCGATGCAGGAGCCGCCGTCTTCCTCAAATTCCTGATAAAACGCCAGCACATCCTCCCGATTGGATTCCGAGGGCAAAGAAAATTGCAGCATGGGGAAGGCTCCTTCTATGAAATCAGTAATCCAGGGGGCGGTGAAGATCCGCCGAATAGAAAAGATAATTTCCGGATTCGCCGCACAGCAGGGCCTCGTCCGGGCGGGAGGCCGCGTCGAGGGTGCGATAGGCCACGGCGGTTTCCGGCAGGGTACGTTTCCCGGCGATGACCGCGTGGGCCGCCGCCAGGGAGGATTCGTCATAGCGGCTGCCGCAGGGGAACTGCTGGGCCTGGGAAAGCACCTGAGAGAGGGTATCGGGATAGAGGGGATGCGCCACCCGGTTCATTACCACGCTGCCCAGCGCCAGCTTGGTTTCATAGGATTCGTCCGCCGCCAGGGCGTAAATGGTGCGGGCCAGGCGCACCGCGGCGGTATCTTCCGTAAAGCTGACCGAGGGAATGGCCGCCAGCAACAGGGCCAGGATCAGCGCCAACGCCAGCTTTCTCATGTGTTTCATCTCACTTTCGAAGGGTATTATAGCGTGTTTTATGACGGTATTCAATAGTTTTGTAATAGATTTGAAATAATTGTCTACATTAAGATATATATTCACAATTGAGGGAAAATATGACGGGGAATCTGTGGGAAATTACAAAAAGTTCACCCAAAATCCGGGGAAAAGCATTGACGGGCGGGGGAATTTGAATATAATAATATATGAGCAGATGCTCATATGAGAATATGAACCGATGGGAGGCGGCGAGATGATCGACCTGGGCAAGGACGAGAAGTGCGAATTCATGCACCTGCACGTGGACGCGGTGGAGAAGGTGCGGGGGAGTCTGCCGGACGAAGAAAAGCAGTACGAACTGGCGGAATTGTTCAGCATGTTTGCGGACACCACGCGCATTCGCATTCTGTACGCGCTGTTTGAGGCGGAGATGTGCGTATGCGACCTGGCCAATCTGCTGGGCATGACCCAGTCGGCCATTTCCCACCAGTTGGCGCTTCTGAAGCGGGCGAAGCTGATTCGTCCCCGCCGGGAGGGCCGGGCGGTGTTCTATTCGCTGGCGGACGGCCATGTGCGCACCATGCTGGATCAGGGCATGGAGCATGTGAACGAATAAAGGCAGCGCCGCACAATTCGGCGGCGCTGTCTAAAGCTTTTATCAAAATTCAAAACCCCGGAGACCCAATGCGAAAGACGGAGGGATTCAAAAATGGCGCAGATCAAAAAGGACGGCCATGAGGCGGAGGAAATGCGGGAACACGAGCATCATGAGCATGACCGCGAGCATTGCTGCTGCGGACATGATCATGAGCACGAACATGACCATGAACATCACGACCACGAGCAGGAGCATTGCTGCTGCGGCCACGACCATGGGCACAGCCACGGACATGACCATGGGCACGAGCATGGGCACAGCCACGGCGGCTGCGGCTGCGGTCACGACCACGGCCACGGCGGCGAGGAAGAGGACCACAAGGGGACGATCATTCGCCTGATTGCGGCGGCGGCGCTGCTGGCGGCGGCGTATCTTCTGCCCCTGGAGGGGGGATGGAAGGCGGCGGTCTTTGCGGCGCCCTATCTGGTCATCGGCTGGGACGTATTGTGGCGCGCCATCAAGAACATTACCCGCGGATATGTATTTGACGAATGCTTCCTGATGACGGTGGCCAGCGTGGGCGCCTTCTGCACCGGCGAATGCGGAGAGGGCGTGGCGGTAATGTGGCTGTATCAATTGGGCGAAATGTTCCAGGATATTGCCGCGGACCGGACGAGGGACGCCATTACCAAGCTGACCGACGTGCGTCCCGACACGGCCAACGTGGAAAAGGACGGCGCGATTGTATCGGTGCAGGCGGAGCAGGTGCAGGTGGGCGACGTGATCGTCATCAAGCCCGGCGAGCGGGTACCCCTGGACGGCGTGGTGATTTCCGGCGACACGGAGCTGGATCAGTCCGCGCTGACCGGCGAATCCGTGCCCAAGGCCGTGACGGTGGGCGGCAGAGCCCTTTCCGGATGCGTGAACCTGAAGGGCCTGATCCGGGTGAAGGTGGAAAAGGCATACGGCGAAACCGAAGTGGCCCGGGTGCTGCGGCTGGTGGAGGACGCTTCCGACCGGAAGGCCAAGAGCGAGCAGTTCATTACCAAATTTGCCCGGGTTTACACCCCCGCGGTGTGCGGCCTGGCGGTGCTGATCGCGGTGATCGGCGGGCTGGCCACGGCCGACTGGGGCAACTGGATTCACAGGGCGCTGATCTTCCTGGTAGTCTCCTGCCCCTGCGCGCTGGTGATTTCCGTGCCGCTGACCTTCTTTGCCGGCATTGGCGCACTTTCCAAGAAGGGCGTGCTGGTGAAGGGCGGCAACTATCTGGATCAGCTGGCCAAGGCGGAGACGGTGGTCTTCGACAAGACAGGCACGCTCACCGAGGGACTGTTCACCGTGGACAGGACCACCGGTTCCATGGGACGGGAGGAGCTGATTGCCCTGGCGGCCCAGGCGGAGCATTTCTCGGATCATCCCCTGGCCCGGGCGGTATGCGACGCTTACGGCAGGGAAGTTGACGCGGCGAAGGTTTCCGGCGTGGAAGAGCTGGCCGGCCGGGGCGTGAAGGCCCAGGTGGACGGCGCGGTGGTGCTGGTGGGCAACGTGCGGCTGATGAAGGAATTTGGCGTAACGGGCGTGGAAGAAGCGGAAGGCACGGCGCTGTACGTGGCGAAGGACGGAGCCTATGTGGGCGCGATCCTGCTGGCGGACAAGCCCAAGGCCACCGCGGCGCAGGCCATTACCGAATTGAAGAAGCTGGGCGTGAAGGAGACCGTGATGCTCACCGGCGACGCTCAGGCGGCGGCGGAGAAGGCCGCCCAGAAGGTGGGCGTGGACGAGTTCCATGCAGGCCTGATGCCCGGGGACAAGGTGAAGCACATGGAGCAGCTGATTTCCGGCAAGGACCGGGGCGCGGTGCTGTTCGTGGGCGACGGCATCAACGACGCGCCTTCCCTGGCGCTGGCGGACGCGGGCGTGGCCATGGGCGCCATGGGTTCCGACGCGGCCATCGAGGCGGCGGACGTGGTGCTGATGGACGACGACCCCATGAAGCTTTCCGCGGCCATTCGGGGCGCGCGGCACACGCTGCAGATTGTGAAGCAGAACATTGCGCTGTCGCTGATCGTGAAGGCCATCATTATGGTGCTGGGCGCGACGGGCGTAACCGGCATGTGGGCGGCGGTATTCGCCGACGTGGGCGTTTGCCTGGTGGCGATTCTGAACGCATCCCGGGCCATGAAAATGAAATAAAGGGAAATAAAACGGGCCGTGCAATCGGAGGGAGACTTCGATTGCACGGCTTTTTTGCGTTACGGGGAGGGGGTGACGGACCTCATCCGCCGCCGAGGCGGCACCTTCCCCAGGGGGGAAGGCTTGGGGGAGCGGGGGAGACGAACCTCATCCGCCGCCGAGGCAGCACCTTTCCCAGGGAGGAAGGCCTGGGGGAAGGACGAGGGGGAATTTACAGGGTGGACTGGAAGGCGATGACCTGACCGAGGATTTCCACCTGGGCGCGCCGGGAGCCGGAATACAGCACGGGCGCGGCGTCCTTTTTCAGGGCGAGGATGGCGTTATTTTCCAGATGGAACACCCGGGCCACGAAGGGCGCGTCTCCCTGCCGGAGCAGGGCCAGCTGGCCATCCTCCACGTCCTCCTGGCGGCGGACGAAGAGGTAATCTCCCGGAAGCACCCGGGAATCGGGGACGGTATCCTCCCGAACGAGGAAGGCGAAATCGCAGAAGGCCACGGCGTCGGCAGGGGCGGGAAAGGAAACGGGGGCGCTTCCGGCAGATTCACCGAAAACGGGCACCCGATAGGGATAGACCGGGGAGAGGGACGGGGGCAGATCCGGTTCCCGCACCTCCCGGATGCGGGGGGGAGCTTCGGTGGCGCACAGATCCCCGGGGGTGCAGCCCAGGGCCCGGGCCAGCTGGCTCAGGGTGCGGGCAGTGGGGTTCTGAGTTTCGCCGTTGAGAATCTTATTGATGGTACCTTTGGGAACCCCGGACAGTCGGGCCAGGGTTTCGGTGGTAAGGTGGTTTTGGTTTTTCAGAAGGGACACGCGTTTGCCAAGATCCATGGAGTTCACCTCCTTTCTCATGATTATAGAATATTTTATGTTATTTTACAAGATATGATACCCGAAAACGGTGAAAAATTGGAGGAAATCGCCAATTGACAGGAACCGTAAACGGTGATATACTGCCAACATAACCGAAAACGGTTATATACGGAAAGGGGAAATCACCATGACGGAGCGGCAGAAGCGATTTGCGGAATTTTATCTGGAGACGGGAAACGCCCGGCAGTCGGCCATCAGGGCGGGCTATTCGGCGGGATATGCGGAGCACGTGAAGCGGCAGAGAGGCGTGAAGGAATATCTGGAGATGCGTATCGACGGCATGGACCGGAAGCGGATCGCGTCGGCGGACGAGGTGTTGCAGTTTCTGACGGCGGTGATGCGGGGAGACGAAAAGGACGAGAAGGGCGCGACGCTGCGGATGAAGGCGGCGGAGATGATTTCCAGGCGGCTGGGATATGAAGAGGCGGGATATGCCGGCCCGGCGGCAGTGATCGTGGACGACATTGGCGGAACGGGCGATGGAGAGGCGGTATCTCAGTAAGCTGATCGCGCCGTCGTTTTACGGGGTACACCGGGACATCCGGCGCAGAGGCCACGGGGAATACTGGCTGGCGGGAGGAAGAGGATCGGGAAAATCCAGCTTTCTTTCCATTGAACTGTTGCTGGAAATGCTGCGCAACCGGGAGGCCAACGCGGTGGTATTCCGCCGGGTGGGGGCCACGGTGCGGGAATCGGTGTTCGAGCAGGTATTATGGGCGGCGCAGGTACTGGGGGCGGCGGACTGCTTCCGGCCGCGGCTGACGCCACTGGAGATCGAATACCGGCCCACGGGGCAGAAGGTGCTGTTTCGGGGGGCGGACGACCCGGGGAAAACCAAGTCCATCAAGCTGGCCCGGGGGTATTTCGGGTGTCTCTGGTTTGAGGAGGCCACGGAATTTCCGGGGATGGAGACCATCCGTTCCATCAAGGCCAGCGTGGCCCGGGGCGGGGAGACGACGACGTTTCTGAGTTACAATCCCCCGGCTTCCATGGGCAGCTGGGTGAACCAGGAGGCGGCCGCCGGCGGACGGGGGCGGATGGTGCACCGAAGCGATTACCGAAGCGTGCCCCGGGAATGGCTGGGAGAGGGCTTTTTCGCGGACGCGGAGGAGCTGCGCCGAAGGGACGAGCGGGCTTACCGGCACATGTATCTGGGGGAGGCGGTGGGCTACGGGGCGCAGGTGTTTTCCAACGTGGAGATTCGGCGGATTTCGCCGGAGGAAGCGGCGGGCTGCGACCGGATCTATTGCGGGCTGGACTTTGGATTTGCGGTGGATCCGGACGCGTTTGTGCGGCTGCATTACGACCGGCGGCGGGGCGAGGTACTGTTTCTGGAGGAATACTGGGGCGTACGCACCCCCATGGAGCGTCTGGCGGAGGAGATTCGGGGGCGCATGGAGGGGGCGGGCTGCGTAACCTGCGACAGCGCGGATCCCCGGATGATCGAGGAAATGCGCCGGCGGGGACTGCGGGCGGTGGGGGCGCGAAAGGGCCCGGGAAGCGTGGAGCGGGGCATCCGCCAGCTGCAGGAGATGCGGAAGATCGTCATCGACCCGGAGAAATGCCCCAACGCGGCCAGAGAATTTTCCACTTACGAATATCTGCGGGGCAAGGACGGGGAGGTGCTGGCGGCCTATCCCGACCGGAACAACCACACCATCGACGCCGCCCGGTACGCCCTGGAGCAGGCGCTGACCCGGCGGGAGGCCCGGCCGGTAAGCCGGCAGGGGCTGGGGATTTGACAGAAGGAGGGAAAAGATGATTGTAAGACCGGCGCTTTCCCGGGGGGAGGGCATTCCTCCGGCGGAGCTGTTGTATTCCTGCGTGCAGGAGCACGAGGGGAATCTGACGCGGCTGGTGAAGCTGCGGGAGTATTATCAGGGAAAGCATCAGGTGATGAACCGGCGCAGAATGAGCGG
>CACXHB010000109.1 GCA_902767315.1 uncultured Eubacteriales bacterium | reverse complement strand
TGTTCGGTTTCTCTCTTCAGCATCTTCATCACCTGTTCCCATTATATCAAAAAAGGCCGCTTTGTGCGACCTTTTTTGACAGGCTGAAACCCCCGGCTTTGCCGGGGGATGCTTATTGTATGTTTCGGATAAGTTTTTCTACCATTGGTTTCAAGCCCTTGACATTTGCCAACGACGGGCATATAATAGCGTCCGTTATATAACATAACGTTATTTTTGGAGGAGCGTATGCCTGCCAGTCGAAAAGTAACGACAGAAGCCGTTCTTCAGGCAGCGGAAGAGGTGCTGCGGGAGAAGGGCTTTTCCGCCGTCAACGCCCGAAACGTGGCCGAGAAGCTGGGTTGTTCCACCCAGCCCATCTATCTTTGCTTCGAAAACATGGATCAGCTCCGTCAGGCCCTGACCCGGCGAGCCGTGGAAGCCCATACCCAGCGGGTGCGCAGCTTCCTGCAGGCCCCTCAGGATCCGGATCATCCCTATAGTCGCTACAGCGATTATGGCATGGGCTTTGTGCAGTTTGCCCGGCAGGAAAAGCAGCTGTTCCGCTGGCTGTATCTGGAGGGTGATAAACAAAAGCCGCGGCAGCAGGACGTGCTGCTGCCGGAAATTCTGGAGACCATCGTTCAGGAATATGGCTATGATCTGGATACCGCCCGGCGGCTGCATCAGGACATGACCTATTTTTCCTACGGTCTGGCGATTCTGGCCAATACCGACCAGCTTTCTCTGGAAGGCGACCAGCTGCGCAGGGCCTTTCAGCGGGAATTTATGGCGCTGACCGGCGTTTACGGCAAGCCGCCCAGGAATCCCTATGCCAAAAAGGAGGAACCCGCATGCAGTTAAAGTGGGGCTTCAACTGGATTGGGCTGGTCATTTTTCTGCTGCCCATGGTGATCAACGTATTTTATGTGCTCTTTCCCCCGAAAAACGCGCCCGAGGACGCGCCGAAGGGGAACCAGTTATTGGAGGTCATCGAAAAAGCCTCCCGAATGCTGTATCTGGCGGCCATGGCAGCGCTGGTAAGCGGTCGTCCCGCGGCGCTTCGCAGCCCCTGGTGGGTGCTGGCGGCGGCGTTTCTGGCCCTTTACCACGCGGTATGGATTCGCTATTTCGCCGGCGGCCGGGACGTGGCGCTGCTGGGCAAATCCTTTTGCTGCGTGCCCATGCCCCTGGCCGTCTTCCCGGTGCTGTATTATCTGTGCGGCGCACTGTGGCTGCACAATCTGCCGGCGGCGGGGCTAATGCTGATCTTCGGCGTTGCCCACAACGTCGTTTCCTATCAGTCGTTTCAGAAATAAGTCTGCACGGAGGCTATTTATGATCAAATCAAAAACCCCACAGCAAATTCTGGGTCTAATGGGCATTGTGAGTCTTCTTTCCTATGCGGCCGCGGTGGTCTTCTCCCCCAGGGCGTACCCGGGCTATCAATGGATGGCCCAGGCGGTCAGCGATCTTTCGGCAGACGCCGCGCCTTCCCGGGGGCTGTGGAACCAGCTGTCGGCGCTGTATCTCCCCTGCGGCGTGGTGTGCTGCACCCTGGCCGGCCTGGGGGTACGCGGCAAAGGCAATCGCCCCATGCGCCTGGGGGTAAGACTGTTTGCCGTGATGCTCTGGATCTCCGCCGTGGGCTACGCCATGTTCCCCCTGTCCCAACCAGGAGCGCCCGCGGGATTTCAGGGAACCATGCACCTGGTGGTCACCGGAGCGGTGGTGGCGCTGTCCGTGGCGGCGCTGGGGCTGATCATTTACGGCGCGTTAATCAAAAAGGCCTGCCTCTTTTTGGGCTGGAGCGCACTGATCGCCCTTATTATGATGCTCTGCGGCGCCGTGGGCACCGGCGTACTCCCCGCCGCCTATTTCGGCATTCCGGAACGCTTCAGCGTGTTTGCGGCGGCGCTGTTCAACGCGGCCCTGGGCGTGGCGCTGTTTCGGGATTTTCGGTAAAATTCCGCGAATTCCCCGGGGAAAGACTTGCTTGTGACGCTGCGTCATGGGCTACAATGACCGGCGAGGAGGTGAACGCTGTGTCCAAATACACCACGGGCGAAGTGGCGAAGCTCTGCGGGGTCACCGTGCGCACGGTGCAATATTACGACGCCCGGGGCATCCTGGTGCCCAGCGAAGTTTCCGAAGGCGGGCGGCGGCTGTATTCCCAGAAGGACGTGGAACGGCTGCGGATTATCTGCTTTCTGCGGGACGCGGGCATTTCCATCGGCAGCATCGCCCAATTATTTGCCGAAGCGGAACCGGGCCGGGTCATCGGCGTGCTGATCGACGAGCAGGCACAGGCGCTGGAAAAGGAAATGCGCGCCTGTCAGGAAAAGCTGGACCGGCTGGCGTATCTCCGGCGGGCCCTTCGGCAGGCGGAAAACTTCTCCGTGGAATCCATCGGCGACATAGCGACCATCATGGAAAATCGTCAGAAAATACGCCGGCTGCACCGGACGATGCTGCTCACCGGGCTGCCCTTCAGTCTGGCCGAATGCGCCCTGATCGTGTTGGGGGCGCTTACCGGGCGCTGGTGGCCCCTGGGGCTGTGCCTAATGTGCATGGTTCCCTACGGCGTTTGGATCTCCCGGTATTATTTCCGGAAAACCGCCTACATCTGTCCCCAATGCCATCGCATTTTCCGGCCCACCCTGAAGGAAGCCTTCTGGGCCCGGCACACCCCCGCCCTGCGAAAGCTCACCTGTACCCGGTGCGGTTATAATGGCTTTTGCGTTGAAATTTATCAGGACAAAAAACAGGAGGAAGAATCATGCTTCGAATCGAACACCTGACCAAAACCTACGGCGATAAAAAGGCCGTGGACGACCTGAGCCTGCACATTCTGCCCGGTGAAATCTACGGCTTCATCGGCCACAACGGCGCGGGCAAAACCACCACGCTGAAGTCCGTCGTGGGCATTTTGCAATTTGACGAAGGAGAAATCCTCATCGACGGCAAATCCATCCGCACGCAGCCTCTGGCCTGCAAGCGGGAAATCGCCTACATTCCCGACAATCCGGATCTGTATGAGTATATGACCGGCATCAAGTACCTGAATTTTGTGGCGGATATCTTCGGTGTCAGCGCGGAAGACCGGCAGGCCCGGATTCGGGATTACGCCGACCGTTTTGAACTGACCAAGGATCTGGCCCAGCCCATCGCCGCCTATTCCCACGGCATGAAGCAGAAGCTGGCCATCATTTCTGCGTGGCTGCATCAGCCCCGGCTGATTCTCATGGACGAGCCCTTCGTGGGCCTGGATCCCAAGGCCTCTCACCTGCTCAAGGGCATGATGCGGGAAATCTGCCAGCAGGGCGGCGCCATCTTCTTCTCCACCCACGTGTTGGAAGTGGCGGAAAAGCTGTGCGACAAGGTGGCCATTATCAAGGGCGGCAAGCTGATTCGCTCCGGCACCATGGAGGAAGTGAAGGGCGACGATTCCCTGGAGGATGTGTTCCTGGAGCTGGAGGGAGAACAATGCTGAAAATTCTGCTGAAAAAGCAGCTGTCGGAAATCTTCCGCAGCTATTTTTACGACGCAAAGAAAAACAAGGCCCGATCCCGACTGGCCACCTGCGCCTATATGGTGTTTTTTGTTGTGCTCATGGTGGGGGTTCTGGGGGGACTTTTCACCTATCTTTCCCTGTCCATATGCCGTCCTTTGGCGGAAGCAGGCATGGGCTGGCTGTATTTCGCGCTGATGGGGCTGCTGGCCATCTTTCTGGGCGTGTTCGGCAGCGTGTTCAATACCTATTCCAGTCTTTACCTGGCCAAGGATAACGACCTGCTGCTTTCCATGCCGGTGCCGGTGAACGCTGTCATGCTCTCCCGGCTGCTGGGGGTGTACCTGATGGGCCTGATGTATTCCGGCGTGGTTATTCTGCCGGCGGTCATCGTCTATCTGGTCACCGTAAGCGCCGGCGCGGGCGCGATTGCGGGCGCAATCCTTCTGCCGATTCTGATTTCCCTCTTTGTCCTGACCCTCTCCTGTGCGCTGGGCTGGGTGGTGGCCAAAATCAGCCTGAAGCTGAAGAACAAAAGCTTTATTACGGTGCTGATTTCCCTGTTGTTCCTGGGGGGCTATTACTTCTTCTATTTCAAGGCCCAGACCCTTTTAAGCCAGCTGATCGCCAACGCGGCGGTTTACGGGGCAAAGATTCGGGGCACGGCTTATCCCATCTATCTGTTCGGCATGTCCGGCCTGGGGGATCCCGTGGGCCTGATTGCCGTGGCGATTGTGGTGCTGGCGCTGTTTGCGCTGATGTGGGCGCTGATTTCCAGAAGCTTCCTGAAAATCGCCACCTCTTCCGGCAAAACCGCCCGAAAGGAATACCGCGAGACCCGCACCCGGCGGCATGGGGTTTCCCGGGCGCTGCTGGGCCGGGAAATGGCCCACTTTACCTCCAGCGCCAATTACATGCTCAATTGCGGGCTGGGCATTCTGTTTCTGTTCATTGGCGGCGTCGCCCTGCTATGGAAGGCCGGAGACTTTCTGCCCGTGCTGGAGACCCTTTTCTCCGACGACCCGGAAGCGGTGCCGGTGCTTCTGTGCGCAGCGGTCTGCGCCATGTGCTCCATGAACGACATGACGGCTCCCTCGGTTTCTCTGGAGGGAAAAACCCTGTGGCTGGCCCAGTCCATGCCGGTGACTCCCTGGCAGGTTTTGCAGGCGAAACTGCGGCTGCAGTGGCTGCTGTCCAGCGTTCCCACGCTGTTTTGCGCCGTGTGCGCCGGATGCCTTGTCTCCGCCTCTCCCCTGGAGCGGGCGCTGACGATCCTTCTGCCGGTGTGCTTCGCGCTGTTTACGGCGCTGTTGGGGCTGACGCTGGGGCTGAAAATGCCCAACCTGACCTGGACCAGCGAAATCACCCCCATCAAGCAGAGCGCCTGCGTGGTGGTAACCCTGCTGGCGGGCTTTCTCTATGCCGGGGCGCTGGCGGTGGTCTATTTCCTGGTGGGCTATCGCCTGAATCTGAGCCTTTATCTGGGCTTATTTGCGCTGTTGACCCTGGCCGCCTCCGCCGCCCTCTATTTCTGGATAAAAACCCGGGGCAGTCGGCGCTTTGCCACCCTGTAAGGAGGATTGCATGCAGATTTCCAAAAAGACGCTCCGCATTCTCGTAATCCTGATTGTGATCGCGCTTCTTGTTCTGGGCGGCGCTTTCGCCTATCGTGCGCTTCACACTTCCGGCAGATTCCAGGGCAATCTCGTCAAAAACCCCGATCATTTTCTGATGAACGCCTCCTATTTTAACGGCACGGACGGCTGCGTATTGCCGCTGCAAAAGGATCAGTGGCTGAAAGTGCAGATGCAGGTGGAAAAGGGCGAAATGACGCTGCGCATCGCCGACGAAACCAGCGCGCCCCTTTATCAGGGGGACGGCAGCGCCTGCTCGGAATTTCTGCTGGCCGTTCCGGAAACCGGCGATTATTCCGTGTCCCTCGCCGGCCATCGCACCAAAGGGCGCGTGGAAATCACCGCTTTGGAAGCGGAAGAATGAGAGGGCGCGGGCGATGAAATTTCCATTGGAAGAACAGTTCCCCTATCGCGTGGGGGCGCTGATCGTTCTCATCCTTTTTTATGGAATCTATTTTGCAAAAATGCTTTCCCAGAAACGCCGGGGCATTCACACCCGCCAAATCGGCAGCCGCCGGGAAAAGAGCCTGCATCGGGTGGAATTCTGGATGTCCGTGGCCACGCTGGCGGTGGTTCCCGCCCAGTTGATTTCGATTTTTCTGGGCTGGAACGCCCTGCCCCCGGGCGGGCGGTTTACCGGATTCTGCCTGGGACTGATGGGCGACGGACTGTTCCTGGCCTCCGTCCTCTGCATGCGGGATTCCTGGCGGGCGGGCATTCCGGAAAAGGAACGCACGGAGCTGGTGACCGGCGGCGTGTACGCCTTCAGCCGAAACCCGGCGTTTGTGGGCTTTGATCTGATGTATATGGGCGTGTTTTTCATGTTCTGCAACCCGGTCACAGGGCTTTTCACGCTCTTTGCCATGGTCACGCTGCATCTGCAGATTCTGCAGGAAGAAAAATTCTGCGCGGCAGCCTTTGGCGAAAGCTATCTGCAATATAAATCCAGGGTGTGCCGGTATCTCGGCCGGAAAAAACGCTGAAGCGAGGTGAAACCGCCGGTGAAACGCTGCATTGTAATGACCGGAATCGTTGACTGAATTTGAGCATAACAGGAGGGAACCCTCATGACGATTCCGGATGAAAAAATCTATCCCCGCAAGGGAGATACGCAGACCGTGTACCTGAAAAACGTGGTGTCCCGGCCCAGCATTCAGGTGGGCGAATACACCATGTACAACGATTTTGTGAACGATCCCCGGGATTTTGAAAAGAACAACGTGCTCTATCAGTATCCCGTGAACCACGACCGGCTGCTCATCGGCAAATTCTGCTCCATCGCCTGCGGCGCGAAGTTCCTGTTCAACAGTGCCAATCACGCCCTGGGCTCCCTTTCCACCTATCCCTTCCCCATTTTTTACGACGAATGGGGGCTGGATGGCAAAAACGTCGCCGACGCGTGGGACAACAAGGGAGACATTACCCTGGGCAACGACGTATGGATTGGCTACGAAGCCGTGATTCTGGCGGGAGTCACCATCGGCGACGGCGCGATTATCGGCGCGCGGGCGGTGGTGACCCGAGACGTACCCCCCTACGCCATCGTAGGCGGCGTGCCCGCCCGGCTCATTCGCCGCAGGTTCGACGAAGCCACGATCGAATCGCTTCTGGCCCTGCAATGGTGGGATTGGGAACCGGAACGCATTCGGCGGGCGCTTCCCGTCCTTCAGGCGAGGGATATTGCCGCGCTGAGCAAATTGTAAGGAGGAATTTTTCCATGGCCGAAGGGAATTGGAGAACAAGCGTTGAACAGGCCCGCCGGGTGGCAGAGCGTCTGCTGGACGAAGACCAGCGCATCACCATGAACCTGTTTTCCCTGATCCTGTCCGACGAAGCCTCCGCTGCCTGGACGGACGAGCGGCAGTTTCTCATCTGCCAGTCCAATCCCCGCACGTCGGCCTGGGCCTGGTTTGCGCCGGACGCGGACGCGGCGGCGGAAGCGGCTGGAACGGAGATTTTTTCCGGCATATTGCAGGCCTGCCCCGAAGTGCACATCAACCTGACGCCGGGGGCGGCGCTGCGTGCGCTGGAAGCAGCCTGCCGGCAAACCGGGCTTGTTCCCGTGAAGAAGATGGACATGAACGCCTATCAATGCAAGCAGGTGCTTCTGCCCGCCTGCACCGGTGAGGCCGCCATGCCCACCGACGCGGACCAACCCGACATGGCCCTGCTGCTGGAAACCCTGGCGGAGGACGGCGAACACCAGTCCATTCCCCCGGAGGCGGCTCAGGGCTTTGCCCGGGCCATGGTGGGTTCCTCCCAGCTGCTCCTGTGGAAGGACGGCGGCGAAACCTGCGCCATGGCCATGATCGCCCATCAGACCCCGGAAGCCGGACGCATCAACACCGTGGTCACCCGCCGGGAGAAGCGGGGCAGGGGCTACGCCGGCATGCTGGTGGGAACCCTCTGCCGGAAGCTGCTGGCGGAAGGCGTGCGGCCCATGCTTTACGCAGACGCGGCCTATCCCTCCTCCAACCGGGCCTATCAGAAAATCGGCTTCACCAAAACCGGCGAAGTGACGGAATACGCCTTCCGCCGCCGGTAACGGCAGCGCCGCCCGTCGGATAAAACGACGGGCGGCGCGTTTTTATGCAATTCAGTTTTCTTCCCTGGGCAGCAGCGGCGCGTGCCCCCACATGGAACGACGGGCGGCGGATTCGCCGAAGGCCGTAAAGTTCAGTATGCCGGGGGTCACGCCCTTGGGCGCGCCCAGTATGCGAATGCGGATCTTCCCCAGCAGCCGCTCTTCAAAGGGGCGGTAATCCACGCTGAGATCCTCGGTATTTTCCGATGCGTCCACCAGAGTAAACCAGTCCTCGCCCTCTTCAGCAGCCGCCCCCTCGATGACATAGCGATACGCGCCGGGATAGACGTTTTCCGCAAAATTCAGCCCGACGTCCTTCCAAAGCAGCCGCACGGCGCTGATGTAATAACCCGCGCCCAGACTCACCGCCAAATAAGGAGCCGCATCCTCCGCCGCCGGCTGCCACCAGGTGTGCAGCACCTCGTCCAGCGCGTACATGGGCCGATGTCCCGGGGCGTAGGAAGACGCGTCGGAAAGGGCGAAGGCCGTGCAGGAAACCAGGCCCGTCGCGTTGCCCGCCTCCGGATGCTTCAGCGCTCCCGGCCGGAACTGCGGCGCGTCGCAGCCGGTGAGGGCGTAAAGCTCGCCATTTTCGTCGATGCCGCAGGGGTCGATGCCGATGCGCCGTTCAAACACGTGGTCGATACACACGGGAATGGTGTAGAAGCACCAGATGGTGCCCTCCGGCCCGTCCACGATGGAGCCATGTCCGCCGCCGTGAATCAATCCCCGATCGCTGCGGGAAATGGGGTTCTTCTTTTGCAAACGGAACTCACCCAGGGGCGAATCCGAAACATACGCGCCCATACAATAGGAGTAGAATTCCGTGCCGCAGACGGAATAGGTGAGATAATACTTGCCGTCATGCCGATACATCCAGGAGCCCTCCGGGCAGCCAAAGCCCCAGTTTTCGTTATTGGTGCCCATGCGCTCCCAGGCGTGATTGCCGTCGAAGCGGATGAGCCGCCGGGGCGTGGTGATCAGGTGATTGGGCTTTTCCGGATCCAGCTCCGCGCCGAAAATGCCCAGCCCCAGGCCCCAGTAGAGATACAGCCGTTCTCCGTCCCGGAAAATCATGGGGTCGTTGGCCAGCATCTCCCGGCCGTCGGGCAGTACCCATTCCCCCACCTGCTTCCAGGGACCCAGGGGGCTGTCCGACACGTGCAGGGGCACAGAATTGGCCGTGGCGTAAAACTTGCCCCGGAAAACCTCCACCGTAGGCGCCATGGGTTCGGAAATGGGCAGCCACGTAGCGTCCGGATGAGACGTCCAGTGCACGAAATCCGCGGAATCATACACCATGCCGCCGGTGCAATACAGATACCACCGTCCCTCATAATACAGGCAGGAGGGATCCGCCGTGGCCCGCACGTCGTTTTCCGCGTCCCGGTGGAAGGGCGTGGGCCCGCCGCCGAAGGGCAGCCTGGGCAGCGCGTCCGGCCCCTCGGTTTCCAATATCAAGTCCGCGTCCCGGACAAATTGTTTATCCCCCCGGCCCCATTCCCCGGTGCCCACGTAATTTTTACCGTTGAGCACGGGCATCAGGGGATAATCCGGCAAAACGATGGGATTGCAATAAGTATCAAAAATATTCAACTGCATCTTCTTCCCCCCCAAATTCAATTTTCTAACTTTCATTATAACAAAATTCGTGCGTCCGTCAACGGCATGTGCTATAATAAGGTCATGAATACGCAAAAACTGTTGGAGCAATGGCTCCAAAAAGGCCTGGAAGAAGGCACGTTCCCCTCGGCCACTGCCGCTGTAGGCCGGGGCGCGGAGGTACTGGCCGCCGCCTGCGCCGGGGTAACCCGCCAGGGCGGCCCTGAAGTGAATCTGGATACCCGTTACGACATGGCCTCCTGCACCAAGGTGCTGGCCCCCACCATGATCGCCCTGAAGGCCATAGAGGAGGGCCTTTTGACCCTGGACGACACCGTGGGCCTGTTCTTTGACGCGCCGGAGGACAAGCGGGACATTACCGTGCGCATGCTCATGACCCATACCTCCGGCATCACCCCCGCCTTTTCGCTGGCGGAAGAAGCCACGGGGCCTCAGGATGTGGTGCGGGCCGTTCTGACCCATCCTCTGGAGGGAACCCCCGGCGACGCGCCCCGATATTCCTGCATGGGCTATATTCTCCTGACCAAAATGCTGGAGGCGCTGCTGGGTGCGCCGGTGAATCGCCTGGCGCAGGAGCGGGTGTTCGCGCCCCTGGGCATGGCTTCCACCGGCTATCTGCCCACGGGAGATAACATCGCCGCCACAGAGATCAGCCGCCGCACTGGCAAGCTGATTCAAGGGGTGGTGCACGATGAAAACGCCCGCTTTCAGGGCGGCGTTTCCGGCAACGCCGGGGTTTTCTCCAACGTGCCGGATATGATCCGCTTCTGCGAAATGCTGGCATTGGGGGGAAAGGGTTATCTGGCCCCCGCCACCCTGCAGGCCGCCATCCGCAACCGCACCCCCGGCTTCGATACCCACCGGGGTCTGGGCTTCCACCTGGCAGGGGTAGACGCGAATTTCATGGGCGATCTGTTCCCGGTGGACAGCTTCGGCCACACGGGCTTCACGGGCACCTCCTTCGCCATCGATCCCCACACGGGTTTCTATGTCATCCTGCTGACCAACCGGGTGCATCCCACCCGGGAAAATCTGAAGCTCATGCGGTTCCGTCGCGCGTTCCACAACGCGCTATACGCCGCCTGCAACCGGTAAGCGAATTTTCGAACTTTTCATGCCGTTTCTTCGTCAAAGAGAAAACACGAAAGGGAAAAGAGCATGAAATACGCAGTCATTTCCGACGTCCACGGCAATCTGCCGGCACTGGACGCCGTACTGACGGACGCACGGGAACAGCGGGTGGACGGCTATCTTTTCACGGGAGATTATCTCGTGAAAAGCCCCTATCCTGAAGAATGCGTCCGGCGCATTCGGGAATTGCCCGGCGTTCTCGCCATTCGGGGCAATGAGGAACAGCGGCTCGAGGCCCTTTCTCAGGAGCCCCCCGAGAAGGCCTCGGATTTCAGCGATCAAATGGGCGTTTCCCGCTGGGCGGTAGCCCACACCAGCCGTGAGAGCCTGGAATACGCCCTTTCCCTGCCCCGGGAAATCCACACGGAGCTGGGTGGCCTGCCGGTTCATATGCTCCATTCCGCGGATTCCCTGCTGGGCCCGTTTCTTTCCTCCTGGGATGTGGCGAAGGTCTATGGAAGCCGCTTTCTTTCGTCGGAGGAATTCCGCCGGGACGCGCTGGAAGCCCTGCAAAAGGATGCGTCCGCCCGGGCTGCCGCGGAAAATCTCCCCTCCGGCGTCTATCTTTTCGGCCATACCCATCTGCAATGGGACGCGTCCTTCAAGGGCGGTCGGGTTACCCTGATCAATCCCGGCTCCTGCGGACTTCCCCTGGACTGTGTGCGCTACGGCGTGCCCTATACGCTCCTTGAAATCGGCGAAGGCGGCGAGGTGACCGTCACGCCCCGGCGGGTAGCTTTCGATTTTCCCCGGTATTGCGACGATCTCATCCGTTCTCCCCTGTACGAAGCGGTGCCCGAATTCAGCGCCATTACGGTGGAAGAGTTGCGTCTGCGCCGGGCCCGGGCACGTTCCGCGCTGGAATTTGTCGAAGCCTACGCCCAATCCATCGGCGATCCCCGCCGTCCCTTTGCCACGGATACCTGGCGGGAGGGCTGCGCCCGGTGGTTCCGCTCCATGCGGGTGTAATTGCTGCCAAATCGCGCAGTCGGGTGAAATTCTTCGTTCCTCCTTCCCCTTTGTTTCCAAAGCAAATCCCGCCTGAACTTTCGTTTCAGGCGGGATGTTTTTGTGATTTGATGTTATTTTGCGATGCGGCGTTTGCCGGTAAACTGTTCCACGTCCATGCGGAAAATGCTCACCGCGGCAGCGTGTTTTTCCGTAAAGGGATGATCGCCCTCCGGGTCAAAGTGCTTCATGATGCAGGTCAGCGCCTGCATGCGCTCCTCCCCTTCCACCAGGCGCATCTCTCCCCGGCCGCAGACGCTGCGATATTGAAACGTCGTGGCGCAATCCACCTTCCCGGGAATCAGCTGATGACCGCAGCTCATGGCAAAGGCCGCATGGCTGTTTTTCTCGATGAGCTCCAGCTTTTTGCCCTCTTTGGCCCCGTGGAAATACAGGGTCAGCCGCCCGTCCTTCCAGGTATAGCCGAAATTCATTTCGATGACGTAGGGATACTCCCCGTCCATCAGCGCCACGGCGCAGCTGTCGCATTCGTCCATAATGGCCAGAATCTCATTGGTGTCCGTCACCTGACGATCCGTTCTGCGCATGTTCAGTTCATCCTTTCAAAATCCGCCGCGCCGTGCTTGCACAGGGGGCAGATGAAATCCGCCGGCAGGGTCTCGCCCTCGTACACATAGCCGCATACCTTGCACACATAGCCCTTCACCTTTTCCTGAGCGGGCTGGGGCCGGGGCTTGATGCGCTGCTGATATTCCTGATAGGTCACGCTGGGGTCGCCATTCAGCGCCTGGGTCCCGGTCACCTCCGCCACAAACAGCGTGTGCGTGCCCAAATCCACCGAAGAAACCACCTTTGCGGAAATCACCGCGTTCACCGGGCCCTCCACTACGGCCAGTCCGTTTTCGCTGCGCCGGGGCGCTTCCGGGAATTTTTCCGCATCCCGACCGGACCGGAAGCCGAACCGCCGGAAAAGATCCATTTCCGCCCGGTTGCTCAGCACGTTCAGGTTGAAAATGCCGGTGCTGCAAATCATGTCGTGGGTCAGGTTCGCCTTGTTGACGGAAATGGCGATGCGCCGGGGTGCGTCGGTCACCTGATTGACGGTATTGATGATGCAGCCGTTGTCCTTCTCCCCCTCCCGGGCGGTGAGCACATACAGGCCGTAGCTGATGTTGAACATGGGATCCTTCGCCGGCGCGGCGGGCTTCTCCATGGACCGGACGATGGCCTCCGCCAGCGCGTCGATCTGCTCCAGTTGGGCCTGTTTCACGCTGGAACGGATGGAAACGGTGTTCTCCAGAAAATTCATGCCCTTGAGACCTTCCAGCATGGCGCGCATCTTCTTGCCGGAAGTGGCCGCCCAGGTGCCGTTTTCCATAAAGGCCACGGTGCGGTTCTGCAGATTGTGGGCGGCAATGTCTCCCAACAGATGCTCCATATTCACGAAAATGCCGGAATTATACGTGGTCGCGGCAAACACCAGATGGCTGGCTCGGAAGCATTCGGCGATGAGATAGGAATCGTGGGTCACGGATACGTCGTACAGCGAAATCCGCTTCACGCCCTTCTGGGCCAGGCGCGTGGCCAGCAGATTGGCAGCGTTTTCCGTGTTGCCGTATACGGAAGCGTAGGCGATGACCACCGCCTGCTCCTCGGGAACATATCCGGCCCACTGGGCGTATTTTTCCACAAAAAGCCCAATGTCCCTGCGCCACACGGGCCCGTGCAGCGGGCACACGGTGGCGATTTCCAGCCCCGCGGCCTTCTTCAGCAGCGCCTGCACCTGGGGGCCGTATTTTCCCACGATGTTGGTGTAATACCGCCGGGCCTCTTCCCAGGAGAAATCGGTTTCGTCCGCAAACACATTGCCGCTGAGTGCGCCGAAGGTGCCGAAAGCGTCCGCAGAAAACAGCGTCTTGTCCGTCATATCGTAGGTAACCATCACCTCCGGCCAGTGCACCATGGGGGCCAGCACAAAGGTGAGCACGTGTCCGCCCAGATCCAGGGTATCCCCCTCGTCCACCAGCTGCACCCGGCCTTCCAGCTCCATCTCAAAAAACTGCCGGATCATGGCCAGAGTGCGCTTGTTTACAATCAGCGTGGCCTCGGGGTGCATCAGCGCCGCCTGCCGCAGTGTGGCGGCGTGGTCGGGCTCCATGTGATTGACCACGATATAATCCAGCTTCCGGCCCGCCAGCGCGTAGGTCAGGTTTTCCAGAAACTGTTCCGAAACGGCCTTGTCCACCGTGTCCAGCAGGGCGGTCTTTTCCCCCCGGAGCAGATAGGTGTTGTAGGATACTCCCTGCGGAATGGGATATACGCTTTCAAAAAGCGCCAGACGGCGATCGTTTGCGCCGATATAAATCAGATCTCTGGAAATTTCGCAAGTGCAATGCATGGATACTTCCCTCCCATGTCGATTCTGATTTTCTTATCAACCCGTTTTCGTCTTTCTACACAGAAAAAAGGAAATTTAACTTATTTACGCAAAATCGGCTTCAACCGCCGGGCCACCAGCGCCGCCAGGGCCATTTTCGCCGCGTCCGGCAGGATAAACGGGAACACGCACCAGCCCAGCGCCGTCCAAAGGCCGATGGCCCCGGTGTTTCTGGTATAAACCACCATAAACCACGCGGTGCCGAAAACATAGCAGGCCAGAAGCCCCAGCACCATGGCGGGAATCAGCCGGCGCAGTTTGCCGTCGCCCATCATCAGCCCCGTAATGGGCGCCGTGGCCAGAAAGCCCAGAATGTAGCCGCCGGTGGGCCCCAGCAGTGCGTCCAGTCCGCCCCGGAAGCCGGAAAACACCGGCACGCCCACCGCGCCCAGCAGGATATATACCAAAATGGAGATCATCCCCTGCCAGGGGCCCAGCAGACACACGGTAAAAAAGATCGCGAAGGTCTGCATGGTAAAGGGCACGGTAAAGGGCACGGTCAGCCAGGAACAGACCACAATCAGCGCCGTGCAAATGGCCATCCGGGCCAGGCTTTTGATATTGAACATTGGAACCACCTCCTTCCCTAATTATCCTTTTCGCGCCGGAGGTTGTCAAGGTTTTTCGGTTGAAGGATGGGGGTTTTGATGCTATAATAAGATGAAATCCATTGTGTTTCAATTCAGGAAACCGGGAGGCAGAATATGAAAATCGCGATTATTACCGGCGCTTCCTCCGGCCTGGGCCGGGAAATGGCCAAGCGCATCGGAAAATATTACCCGGATGTGGAAGAAATCTGGCTCATCGCCCGCCGCAGGGAGCGGCTGGAAAAGCTGCGGGACGTGCTGCCCGGAGTGATCTGCCGGGTGATGCCCCTGGACATTACCAGGGAAGAGGATCAGGAGCAATATGCCGCCACCCTGCAGAAGGAATGGCCGGAGGTGCGGCTGCTTGTCAATAACGCGGGCTACGGGGTGCTGGGCGATTTTGCCACCGCCGATTTGCAGCGGCAGTTGGGCATGGTGGATTTGAACATTCGCGCCCTGACGGCCATGACCCATCTCACCCTGAAGTTCATGGGCCGTGGTTCCCGCATGATTAATATTTCCTCCATCGCCTCCTTCGTACCCAACGCCCGCATGGCGGTATACAGCGCCACCAAATATTATGTGCGGGCCTTCAGCCGCAGCCTGGGGCTGGAATTGAAAAATCGGGGCATCACCGTCACCGCCGTCTGCCCCGGCCCCATGACCACTGAATTCGAAGCCGTGGCGGGCATCAACCACAATTCCAAAGTCTTCGAATGGCTGCCCCGGGTGCCCGCTTCCAAGGTGGCCGACGGCGCCCTGCGCCATGCCGCCCATGGCCGCCCGGTGTATACCCCCGGCGCGTTCTATAAATTCTATCGCGTAATCAGTGCATTTCTGCCGGATACGCTTTTGATGCGTACTGCCAAGGCATAAATAAAAAAGGAGTGAAACATTATGATTCGTCAACGCGCTTTTACAAAAGAACATTCCATGCTCAAGGGTGGTCTGCATTGTCACACCACCCGTTCTGACGGCCGTGGCACGCCCGAAGAGGTGGAACGCCTCCATGCCCGGCATGGCTACGATTTTCTGGCCCTCACCGACCACAATTTCTATAATTATGCCGATTACGCCCCCGAAACCGGGCTTCTGATCATCCCCGGCATGGAAATCGACGCGGTGATCGACAGCAACCTGGGCCTGTGCTTTCACTCGGTCTGCATCGGCCCCGCCCGGGAAAATGGCAACGGCTTTGCCCAGGATCAGCGGCCGGAGCACCCTCATGTGAAAACCTGGCAGGAATTCCAGACCCGGCTGGATCAGGTGCACGCAGCGAAAAACCTGACCCTGTACTGCCACCCGGACTGGAGCCGTACCCCCGCCCGTTCCTTTGAAAATTTTCAGGGTAATTTCGCCATGGAAATCTGGAACACCGGCTGCGTCATGGACAACGACATGGACAAGGACGCGTACGCCTGGGACGAGGTGCTGCTGGATGGGCACAAAATCTTCGGCGCAGCCACCGACGACGGCCACGCCATGGATCAGCATTGCGGCGGCTACGTGATGGTCAACGCCGAAAAGCATCTGGACGACGTCCTGCGGGCGCTGTCTCAGGGGGCTTTCTATTCCTCCACCGGCCCTGAAATCTATGATTTCTACATCGACGGCGACCGGGCCGTGGTGGAATGCTCCCCCTGCCAGTTCGTCAACTTCATCAACGGCACCCGGCCCAACCGGCTGGTACGAACCACCGGCGGGCTCGTCACCCGAGCGGAAATCACGCTGCCGGATGAGACCCGCTATCTGCGGGCCACCATGGTGGACGTGGAGGGCCACCGGGCCTGGACCAACCCCATTTTCCTGGACGAACGGGGCTAAGGAAGGCAAAATGAACGAAAAAAAGCAGAAACTTCGGGAACTGATCCTGTATGTCCTCTTTGGCGGCCTGACCACGCTGGTCAATTTCGTGGTTTATTTCCTCTGTCAGCACCTGCTGGGGGAAAAGATGTATCTGGTTTCCAACGTGGCAGCCTGGATCTTCGCCGTGGCCTTCGCCTATGTCACCAACAAGCTGTGGGTTTTCGAAAGCAAGAGCTGGAAAAAGGACACGGTTTGGGCGGAGCTCAGCAAATTCGTGGCCGCGCGGCTGTTCTCCCTGGGACTGGAAGAGGCGGGGCTGTATCTCCTGATCGACCTGATGCACTTTGATTCCTGGAGCGTTTCCCTCCTGGGCTATGCCGTGAGCGGCGGGGCCGTCGCCAAGCTGACCATGCAGGTGATGGTGGTCATTCTGAATTACATTTTCAGCAAACTTCTGATTTTCCGGAAGAAGGGCAAGAACGCATGATTTATATTATCGCAAGAGAACTCGGCAATGGATACGCTGAATACGTGGCGGACATTCCCCACATGCTGCTGACGCTGGATCCCGACCTGGCCCAGCAGCTGGGCGATGAGGATCTGGAAAAAATGGACATGCCCTACATGAACCGGGAGGGCTTTTTCGCCGTGGATATTTCCCGCATGGGCATCATGATTCGCCCCGAACAGCGCTTCCATCCCCCCATGCTCCATTTCCGGCCCCGGATTGTCCACCGGAAGGCGGGGCCTCTGATGGTGCGCCCGCCCAGGCCCCTGGTGCCCGTTCCCGCCGCGCCGGAACTCCGCGGACCGGAAGGGCCCCGACATCCCCGGCCGGATCGCCCTCAGGACCGACGTCCCCACCGGGACGCGCCCCGGCCCGGACGGGATTCGCAGCGCCGCGCCGGCGGCAGAAATCCGGAACATTCCCGGGGCCGCGGCCCCGGCGGACACGGCGGCCCGGAGGGCCGGCGCGGCCTGTGAGCGGGACAAAACCGAAAATGCGGGGTTGGAACGATATGGGTAAATGGAAAAAATGCTGGGCGATCTGCCTGGCCCTGGCGCTGGCGTTCTGCGTTCCCGCCATGGCCCAGGAGGCGGACCGCACCGCCAGCGTCATGAACGCGGAATGCAAGTTTCGCGTCAGCGAAGGCAAAACCGCCCCGCTGACGGATGAAAACCTGGAAACCGTGTGGGCTCCTTCCAAAAAGGGCGCACGGTTTCTGGTGGAATTGCCGGATGAAGGCGCGGGGTATCTGGCCCTGCGCTGGCAAAACACCCCCGGTGCGCATACCATTACGCAATACGACGCGGAGAAAAAGGAAGTCGCCAAAATCGAATACGAAGCCGGGGCCTGTTATCTGGACCAGGCTTACGAACTGCACCCCGGCGCACGATATGTGCTTGTGACCCTGACGGATTCCGGGGAAAAAATCGCCGGCGCGGAGGTCTACACCAAGGGTACGCTGCCGGAGGAATTCACCCGCTGGCTGGGGCAGTATGGCAAAAGCGACCTGATGGTGGTAGCTCCCCGGCAGGGAGACGAATACGCCCTCTTCGGCGGCCTTCTGCCCTATTATCAGACCGTGCTGAACAAAAACGTGCAGCTGGTTTACATGACCGACGGCGGCCGGGCTCAGCGCATGGCGGCGCTGGACGGCCTGTGGGCCATCGGCGAAAAAAATTACCCGATGTTTCTGGATTTTCCGGACAAGCAGGCGGATTCCCTCAAGGCTTGCCTTTCCCAATGGGGCGGCAAGGACGCGCTGTTGGAGCCGCTGGTGGCCTGCATTCGCCGCAGCCGGCCGGAGGTCGTCGTTTCCTGCGGCATTCAGGAGGGCAGCGGCGACGCGGCCGATATGCTGACGGCCACGGCCATGCAATACGCCATTGACGCCGCCGCGGACAAGACCCAATATCCGGATTCCGCGGAAGCCTACGGCGCGTGGCAGGTGAAAAAGCTGTATCTTCTGGGGGGCGATACCTGTCCCCTGACCCTGGATTGGACCGCGCCCGCAGAGGCCCTGGGGGGCGCGACGCCTCTGGAAACGGCCAATCTGGGCTATTCCGCACTGGCGGCCAACGCTGCGCTGGATACCTCTTCCGCCACCTTTTCCCTGATGTTTTCCCGGGTCGGCGACGACGTTCGCCACGATGATTTCTTCGAAAATCTCACGGGACTGGATTCCTTCACCCCGGAACCCACCGCAACTCCCGAGCCCACCGCCGCCCCCACCATGGAAGCGGTACTGGTGTTCTCTCCCGCGCCGGAGGATTCTCAGGCGCCACGGGTGGAAACCGGCGACGCCACGGCCTTCGGCGGCACTACGCTGCTGGTGGTAAAGGTGGTGGCCCTGGGGCTGGGTGCGCTGGTGCTGCTCACCTGTCTGCAGGCGCTGATTTATCGCTTCCGCCGGCGCAGAAGATAACGGAAAGGAGCCTATGGAACATGGCAAATCCTGAAATTCTGGAATTCGAATGCAATCCTTCTCTGGAAGGCATGGCCCGGCTGGTGCCGGATGTGGTTTATTCCACCGCCGGGGGACAGGAATTGAAAATGACGCTGATGGTTCCCTGGAACCAGAAGATTTCCCGGCCGCTGGTGGTATTTGTGCAGGGCAGCGCCTGGACGCGTCCTGATGTGAATTTCGAAATTCCCCAGCTTTCTCAGCTGGCGCGAATGGGCTACGTGGTGGCCACCATCGATCACCGCAGCGCCGCGGAGGGACACCCCTTCCCCGCCTATCTGTGGGATACCAAAACCGCCATCCGCTTCCTCCGGGCCCACGCGGCGGAATACGGAATCGACCCCAGCCGGGTGTGCATTTACGGCACCTCCTCCGGGGGCAACACCGCCCTGCTGGTGGGCCTGACGGGAGACGATCCTCAGTTCAAAACCGGCGAATACGCTCAGCAGTCCGACAGCGTGCAGTTGGTGGTGGAGTGCTTCGGCCCCGCCAATCTGAAGCACATGATCGATCCGAATTCCCAAGTGGATTCGGAAAGCAGACAGCTGATGCTGGGCCTGGCAGGAGGAAAGGATCCCCACGCAATCATGGAGGCCATGAGCCCGGTAAATTATGTGCTTCCCGGCAAGGCCTATCCCCCGTTTTTCCTGCTCCATGGAGACGCGGACAAGCTGGTGCCCTATGAGCAGAGCCTGGAAATGCTCCAGACCCTGCAAGCCGCCGGAATCGACGCGCGCATGGCCCGGGTGCACGGCGCACCCCACGAAGGCTCCTTCTGGAGCGAAGCGCTGGTGGCGGAAATCTTCCGCTATATCCGCGAAAAGCTGTAATTCCTTTCAAAAAAACCGGCTCCCGCGTGCACGGGAACCGGTTTTCTTTAGGCCTTGAGTATCGCCGCGGCTTTTTTCACGTGCCCCTTCGCTTTTTCCAGGGCGGAAAGGGTTTGGGCCAACGTCGCGCCCGTCAGCCGCATGAGAATGGCCGCCTTCAGGTTGCCGCCGGCTTCCTGAATGAGCGCCTCCGCCTGGGGGCGGTCTGCGCCCGTGGCCCGCATGACGATGCGCACGCAGCGGTCGATGAGCTTGCGGTTGGTGGCCCGCACGTCCACCATGAGATTTTCATACGTCTTGCCCCACAGGGCCATGGCTCCGGTGGAAATCATGTTCAGGGCCATTTTGGTGGCCGTGCCCGCCTTGAGCCGGGTGGACCCGGAGAGCACCTCCGGCCCGGTAATCAGTTCCATGGAAATTTCCGCCAGCTGCGCCATGGGCGAAGCCGCGTTGCACACGATGGCGCCGGTTTTCGCGCCCACGGCCCGGGCGTATTCCAGTGCCCCCAGACAATAGGGCACGGAACCGCTTGCACTGATGGCCACCATAAAATCCCGGTCCGTCAGGTGCAACTCCCGCAGGGCGGCCTCTCCCCCCGCCGGATTGTCCTCGGCGTTTTCCACGCTGCGGCGCAGAGCCGTGTCGCCCCCGGCGATTACGCCCACGAACAGCTCCGGCTCCACCCCGAAGGTGGGCGGACATTCCGACGCGTCCAGCACCCCCAGCCTGCCGCTGGTGCCCGCGCCCAGGTAGATCACCCGGCCTCCCGCGTCGATGGCCTCATAGGCGGCCTGCACCGCCCGGGTCAGGGCCGGCTGCGCCCGGTGAACGGCCTGCGCCGCTTCCCTGTCGGAAGCATCCATGGCCGCCACAATTTCCGCCGCGGTCATCTCGTCCAGATGGATGGTGTCCGCGTTGACGGCCTCCGTGGTCAGTTGATCGTATTGCATGGCGGTAATTCCTCTCTTATTTCAAAATCCTTCTGCCCGTTCATCAGCGCCGCGGTTTTCACCGCCCCGCAAACCGGCGGTTTTTCCGGGAAACGGGCCTGCACCCGCTTTTCCGGAATCCGTTTCAAAAACAGCTCTCTCAGATACGCGCTGCGGAACACCCCGCCGGAACACACGCAAATCAGCCTTCCCGCCGGAACCCGAGCCAGCGCCGCCGTTACGTGCAGCGCCAGTTCCCGGGCGCAGTCTTCCGCGATTTCCCGGGCCACCGCGTCTCCCGCCTGGGCGCATTCCGCCGCCAGGGGCCCAAAGCCCGCGATTTCCGCCACGCCGCCCGCGTAAATTCTCGGAATCGCTTCTCTCAGGGGCATACCCAGCCGCTTTTCCGCCGCATGCACCAGCGTCGTCTGCGGCCCCCGGCCGTCCATGGCCCGATAGGCCGCGTTCAGCACCGCCCGGCCCACGCTGTAGCCGCTGCCGCCGTCGTCGATCAAAGGCCCCCGACCGCCGATTTGCAAAACCCCGTCTTCCGTGCGCAAAAAGGCGGAGGAACCCGTTCCGGCAATCAGCGCCAGCCCGTTTTCCAGGCCAATTTCGCCGTTCATGGCGTTAAACGCGTCGGAAGCCACTTCCATTCGTTTGACCTCCGGCAGCCGTTTTTCCATTTCCTGCCGCAGCGCCCGGGCCAGCTCCGGCGTTCCCGCCCCGGCGATTCCGGCGTACAGACAATCCGCCGCCCCGCCCAAATGGGCCACGCCCCGGGCCAGGGCTTCCGCCGCCTGTTCCACCGGCATTCGCGCCGCGTTGACCCCCGGCAGCAGCGCCCGACGCAGCCGCTTTCCCTTTTCGTCCGAAAGCAGCAGCTCCGTCTTCGTGCCTCCCGCGTCAATTCCGATATATTGCATGCTCATTTCTCCCGTTCCACCCATTGACGCGCACCGTCCGCATCGGCGGAATCCCGAGCCGCCAGCGCCACCCGGGTGGCATACAGCGCCCGCCGGCCCATTTCCCGGGCCTGTCCGGCGCGGGCCGCTTCCCAGAATTTCTGAAAGGCGCTCTCCCCCGGCGGCAGCGACAATTCCCGGCGCTGACGCTGGTTTTCCAGATACACCCGGCCGTCCCGGGCCTCCAGCATGCCCTGCGTGCCCGTGAGCCGCAGCCGGTCGTCGTCATGCCGGGCGGACGCGTCGGGCCGGAAGTAATCCGCAGTCACCGTGGCGATGCGCTCCTGTTCCATGCCCATCAAAATGCCGGAAGAGACCTCCATTTCCCCATGGCCCCGGTTTTCTCGCCGGGAATGACTGGCGCAGACCCAGCGGCAATCCCCGCCGAAAGCGCAAACCCAGTCGATGGCGTGCACCGCCACCCAAGGAATCAGTCCCCCGAAGGTATCCCTGTGCCGGTAAAAGTCCGGCCTCTCACCCATGCGATAGCTCTTCTGTGCGTGAATCTGGCGAATTTCGCCGATTTCCCCCTGCAAAACCGCCTGCTCCATGGCCAAAAACCAGGGGGCATGGCGATAATTGAACATGCCGCCCAGGGCCTTTCCGGAATTCTTCCAGGCCCTTTCCAGCCGCTCCAGCCCCGCCCAGGTGGTGGACAGGGGCTTTTCGCAATACACGTGCAGACCCGCTTCCAGACAGACGGCGGCGATTTCTCCCGCATCGCAAAACCAGGGATTCACCACGGCCAGCTCCGCCCCCATGGAAAGGGTCTCTCGCCAGTCCCGCACCTGCCGAACATCGGGAAAGGCCTCTTCCACCGCGGAAAGGTCTTCCTCCGGCCGTCCGGGGGCCAGCGCCAGCAATTCCACGGGATATCCTGCGTCCATGGCCTGCCGCAGCAGGTGAAAGTGGCCCGATCCGCCGATGACTACGGCCTTCATACCCGTTCCTCCCCCGCCTGCGAAAGCAGCATCCTTTCCTTATAACAACGAATCAGCTTCGCCCCCAGACCGGGGACCCATACCCGTTCCGAATTCCGGGCGATGTTCCGGAAGACGTAGGCCTCCGGCCGCCTTTCCCGCATTTTTTCAATGGCATCCGCATGCCGCAGCGCCGCTTCCGCCGGGCAGGGCAGCTTCGCGCCTTCCCGCAAAACGTCCATCATGGTCCAGATTTTCTCCCTGCTGTCCGGATGTGTAACGCCATAACGCTTCACCTGGCCATCCTCGAAGGTGAAGGTCAGCTCGCTGCCGGTCTGTCCCAATCCGCCGAACCGGGCCACGCCCTTTTCAAAACGATATTCGAACACCGGGTTCTGCATTTCCCCCGGTTCCACCGCGTGGGATACCACATATGTCAGCTTTGCGCCGTTGTCCAGCTGCGCCAGCAGCACCGCCGTATCGTAAGTTTCGATGTCGTTGGCTCGCCAGGTTTCGCACGCAAAGTCTGTAATCGCCGCTCCCTGGAATTCCCGGCCCGTGAGCCAGAGCATGTTTTCCAGATAATGGGCCGTGGCGTTGGAGGCCACGCTGTCATAGATTTCCCGGCCTTGCGCGTCGCGTTTTTTGCCGGCCCAGCCGGTGCCCCGGCCGTAATAGGCAAAATCTCTGGGCCAAAGCACCAGCGCCCGCACGTCCAGGGGTGCGCCCAGTCTGCCCGCGTCGAAATCCGCCTTCAATTCCAGCATGGCCCGGTCGTAACACCACTGAAAACCCACAGCCAGCACCCGTCCGCATTCCCGGGCCTTTTGAGCAATGCGCCGTCCGGCCTCCGCCGTGGCGGCAATGGGCTTTTCCAACAGCACATGGCTGCCCTGTTCCAGGGCGAAGCAGGCCTGCTCTTCATGCAGGGGAATGGGTGTGGCAATCACCGCCAGGTCCGCCGCATGTTCCCGGTAAAATGCCTCCGGCGTGTCGAAAACGGGCACACCTGCCTGCCGCAGAGCTTCCCGGCCGGGGGCGCGGTCGATATACGGATCCACCACTCCCGCCAGCACGTAATTCTCCCGGCAGTGATCCTTCAGAAGAGATTGCACATACACATCCCCGTATCCCCCAGCGCCGAACAGCACAATGCGCATTTCGCTCATGTCAATCCCCTTTCCTCCTGTGTAAATCCGCTTCCTTTTCCAATACGCCTTCCCAATCCAGCTGTACCTGATAATACCCCTGTTCCTTCATAAATTCCAGCATTCGGTCCAGCAGCTTCAACTGACTCGCCTCGTCCGCGTCCCGGGCGATGCGCTCCATCAGCCGCCGGGTTTCCTCCTGGGAAAAGGGCAGCTTCTCCAGCGTGTGCAACAGATACGGCGCACGATTGAGAAACGGCATCACCCGTCCGTTCAGTGCCCACAGCGTTTCCACGAAAAATTCCATGGATCGGGCCGCCATCTGATAGCCCCCGAAGGTGAACCCGTGGCGGAAGCACTTCAGCGAACGGAACACCCCGTCGTAATAACTGTCCAGCCGGGCGCTCACCAGGGGCGGAATTTCCTCCGCCGGGTAATGCACCCGCTCTTCCACGATTTTTCGCAGCGTCCCCTCGGGATCTATGGGATATTGGGCGTGCAGAAGCTCCCGCACGTCGTAGCCGTGCCGGTCGTAGGCCGCCAGTTCCGAAAGGGTGGCGCTCCACACATCCGCCTTGCGATCCAGCCGCAGCGTCGCCTCCCGATATTCCGGATGGGCTGCCATGGCTTCGTCGGTAAACACCAGCAGGATGTCATAATCCGAGGTCTCGTCGTCCATGCCTGCGGAAATGGAGCCCAGCAATAGCACCCCCGCCAGGCCCTGATCTGCCGCCAGCTGCCGGCGCACTTCTCCGGCTACATATTCAAGTGGGTTCATTGCCTTCCCGCCTGTCAGATTTTTTAATTGCGCAGCAGGTTGATGATAACCACCGCCTGCTCCAGTCCGTAGATCAACAACGCCATGCCGCAGATCCAGAAAACGGCGCTGACTGCGCTGAAGCAGCCCGCCAGCATGGCCACCCCCAGCACGATGCCCACAATGGAGCAGGCCAGAGCCGCGGGCCAGTAGCGCGTCCCCAGGGCTTTCGCGTCCAGGGCGGGCCGCAGGCCGAAAATGCCGCCCACCAGCAGCAGCAGGCCCACGATAATGTTCAACACCGAAAGAATGAGCCCGGCAAAGAAGGTCAGCGCCACGCCCGCCGCCAGATCAAAGGCGCCGTTGGCCATGCCGAAGCCGATTGCCGCGCCGGTTGCGCCGTCCCGATCCAGAAAGCGCAGCACGCCCGTAATCAGCAGCACCACGCCCACCACCCGGCAAACCGCCCGGGCCGTGCCCTCGGGATTGGTCAGCAGCATCAGTCCGCAAAGAACGCACACCGCCGCCAGCAGAAGAGAAGCCAATTTTATTTTCCGAAACATATCCGTTGCACCTCGTTTCACCGTTTTTCGCCTTCTATGATAGCGCAGTCTCGTCCGTCCTGCAACCAAATTGCAACGATTTTTCTAGAATTCATAAAAAATCGGACGGATTGAACCATTTGTCCAATTTCCTTTTGGATAAATTTGTGCTATCATGGGAGCAGGAGGACAGGAAATTCCGTCCAAGAAAAGAACACCCTATCAGGAAAGGAAAAAACGGGCCCCTCGCCCGTGGCATACATCACCATGGAAAACAGACAGCTCCCGCTGCCGGATTTCAGCAAACTGGACAGGCAGTTCCGCACGTTGCAGGAATATCGGGAATTTTCGCAGCTGTATAACGGCGCCATTCGGGAAGTACAGACCAAATTGGATATTCTGGACGAGGAATTCAAGGTGCGTTACGAGCACAACCCCATCCACCACATGGAATTCCGCCAGAAGACCATCGAAAGCATGATGGGCAAGCTGTATAAGAAGGAAAAGCCCATTTCCCTGCAATCCGCCCGGGAAAATCTCTACGACATCGCCGGCATTCGCGTCATCTGCTTTTACATCGACGACATCTATCGCCTGGCCAACATGCTCACCTCCCAGGGGGACATCACCCTGGTGCGCACCCGGGATTACATCGCCCATCCCAAGAAAAACGGCTATCGCAGCCTGCACCTGGTGGTAAAGGTGCCGGTGTTCCTTTCCCGCAGCACGGAACTGGTGCCTGTGGAAATTCAGATTCGCACCATCGCCATGGACTTCTGGGCCAGCCTGGAGCATCAGCTGCGCTATAAGTCCGGGGAAGACGTTTCCGCGGGCATTCCCGAACGCCTGGCCCGCTGCGCCGAAACCAGCGCCATGCTGGATCTGGAAATGCAGGATATTTACCACGCCATCAACGGCTTCGGCGGGCTGGAACCCGCGGCCCTTTCGCCCCAGTTGATGAAAATGGCCAACGAAATCTACGAAAGCAGCAAAAAATCCTCTGAAGAGGAATAAACCGAATCAAAGCATTGCGGCCCGCCGGAATCTTCCGACGAGCCGCAATTTTTATTTGGATACCGTTTTGGGCACGCAGCGGGTGAAAATCAAATGGAACGCCATCGCGCCCAGGGCGTTGCCCGCGCTCACCAGCAGCACATACCCGAAGCCCCGGCCCGCACAGCCGCCCAGGGCCAGATAGAACATGTCCGCCACGCTGTGCTCACATCCCGACAGAATAAACGCCGGCACCGCTAGCAGCATGCCCAGATACCGGGCCGCCCCCGCGCCGCGTTTGAAGGAATCCACCGCCACATACATCAATATGCCGCAGAAAAAAGCCAGAATCAGCGTCTCCGGCCATTGCTGCGCAAGCTTGCCCTCGCAAAGGGTGCGGGCCGCCTCCGCCAGCTTCGGCCGCGCCGTCCCGGCCGCCAGTCCCGCCAGCAGCGTGCCCGCGTAATTTCCCGCCCAGGTGACGAAAATGTCCAAAAAGGCACGATTGTCCGGCAGATAGCCCACCCGGCCGGTGAACAGATACAGCCCGAAGGTGCAAATGGCGAACAGTCCCACGCAGAACAGCGCCGCGCCCACATACCGATTTTCACAGGACAGAAACACCATGCCGCCCACGCCGATCATGCATCCCGCCAGCGCCGCGGCCAGAAAGGGCTTCCCGATTTTTTCAGTCATCCATGCGTATTTATTTTTCAAAGAACGTTTCCTCCACTCGGGCACAGAGTTCGTGATACAGCCGAATGTGCTCTTCCTGCACCTTGTAGGTCTCCGTTTCGCCGGATTCCACCAGCAGATCGCAGATTTTTCCCAGCCTTCCGCCGCCCAAACCCGTAAGCGCGATGCACTTCACGCCCTTGCACCGGGCCGCGTGCATGGCCAGTTCCACGTTTCTCGCGTTGCCGGAGGTGGAAATGCCCAGCAGTACGTCTCCGGGGACGCCGTAGGCCAGCACCTGCTGAGCGTACATGCATTCGCCCCCCAGATCGTTCACAATGGCGGAAATCGCCGCGCCCTGGGCCGTCAGATCCATGGCCGGCAGCCCCATCTGAAGCGGTGCGCCGCCCAATTCCTCCGCCCACTCCGCAGGCAGCGGGCGCTTTTTCAGAAAACCCTTCACCAGTTCGCCCACGATGTGGGCGCTGTCCGATGCGCTGCCGCCGTTGCCGCAGACCATGAGTTTGCCCCCGGTTCGGAAGGCGTCCGTTATCATTGCGATGGCCTTTTCCAGCTGCTGATTTGCCATGGTATCCGTCCTCCAATGCGTATATTTACCAACAAACCCATTATAATGTACGGATATTCTTCTGTCAATCGCCGCCAGTTAAGGTTCTGCATTGCCGCCGGAAGCTGCCGGGGGTGCAGCCCTTTTCCTCCCGAAAGGCCCGCACGAAATAACTCACGTCCCGGAAGCCGCATTGCAGGGCGATGCTCTCCATCTTCTCCTCCGTTTCCGCCAGCAGCTCCATAGCCCGGCCCAGGCGTACCTGCCGCACCAGCCGGAAGGGCGTGATCCCCAGCGTCTCCCGGAAGCAGCGGATGCATTCGCTCTGGCTAAGGGCCACGCTCCGGGCAATTTCCGCCACAGAAATCTCCCGGGCGTAGTGCTCCCGAATGAATTCCATCATCCTTTCCACCCGCTCCATGCTGCGAATCTGCCGGGAGGTGTACGCCTGCCGGGGCCGGGTGATTTCGTCCGTCAGCAGCAGCACCAGCCGGGAAAGCTCCTCCCGCGCGGTAAATTCAAAACCCCGCGGCTCCTGCGCCGCCGCTTCCCATGCCCGGGCAATGCTGTCCATCGCCTGCTTCTGCCAGGGAATATCCGGCAGAAACCGCAGAAGCTTTCGCTCCGGATCCCGCAGCAGGGGCAGCAGGTATTTTTCCCAATATACACTGTCCTGACTGCCGGCAATCAGCCGGGAATGAAATACCAGCGAATGCAGCCGGGCCGGGCCCTCCCCCGCGTTGACCACCTCGTGGGGCACGCCGGTGTTGAGAAAGCAGCCCTCTCCCTCTTGCAAAAGAAAGGTTCCGGCGCTGGTGCGCACCCGCAGCGTTCCCTGCACCGCCAGAATCACTTCCAGTTCTTCGTGCCAATGCCAGGAAACATCCAGAAAGGTCATGTCATCGTCGTAACAGGCCAGCGGGAAAAACAGCGAACCGTGGGTGGCTAGCTCCCTGCCCCAGCGGTCGGTCTCCATAGGGCACATTGCTTCAATTTTCATATTTGCGTGTTTTCTCCTATAGAAT
>CACXHB010000108.1 GCA_902767315.1 uncultured Eubacteriales bacterium | reverse complement strand
CCCCCTGCCGGCCCGGAAGCACTTTGCGCCGCAAAAACGCTTTGCTGTGCTGATTCCCGCCCGAAACGAGGCGGGGGTGGTGGGCTTTCTGATTAAGAGCCTGCTCTGCCAGGCGTATCCGGCTGCGCTTTTTCAGGTGATCGTGATTCCCAATCACTGCACCGACGACACGGCCCAGGCGGCCCGGGCCGCGGGGGCCCGGGTGCTGGAATGCGCCGAGCCCACCCATTGCAAGGGAGATGTGCTGCGCTTTGCCTTCCGGGCCCTGGCGGACGAAAATTTCGACGGATATTGCATTCTGGACGCGGACAATCTGTCGGCCTCCGGCTTTCTATCCGCCGCCAACGACGCGCTGTGTCAGGGGATGGAAATCGCCCAGGGGTATCGGGACAGTAAAAATCCCTCCGACAGCTGGGTGGCCGGGGATACGTCGCTGTTTTTCTGGATGATGAGCCGGTTTTACAACCGGGCCCGCAGCGCTCTGGGCATGAGCGCCGCCCTGAACGGCACGGGCATCGTGCTCAGTCGGGCGCTGGTGGAACGCATGGGCTGGAACACCTGCTCCCTGACGGAGGATCTGGAATTTTCCGCCCAATGCGCCCTGAACGGGGTGAAAATCGGCTTTCTGCCCGACGCGGTGATTTACGACGAACAGCCCGTGGGCCTGAAGGATTCCATGGTGCAGCGCCGCCGCTGGTTTTCCGGCGCCATTCAGTGCTTTCGGCATTACGGGCTATCGCTGCTGCGCAAGGGCAGCCTGCAGGCCATGGACATGCTGGCGGTGTTTTCCGGCTGCGTCGTTCAGGCCCTGGGGCTGATTTCCGGGCTATTGACGGCGGTGCGGCTGATTTGGGGGCTTTGGAAGGGAACGCTCCAGATGCAAAGCCTGCTGCTGGCCGGCGCGGGCATGGCCCTGGGGGCCTATCTCGCCTGCGCCCTGTTCGCCTGGATTCTCTGCCTTTTGGAGAAAAAAGGCGGGCGCAGAAAATGGGCGGCCATCCTGATGTTCCCCCTGTTTCTGGTGACCTGGCTGCCCGCCAACGTGTGGGCGCTGTTTACCCCACCGCCGGCCTGGAAACCCATCGCCCACGTTCGGGCCACGGACAGGCCGGAATAATCCCTACTTATCTATATTTTTGACGCCGAAGCTATCCTTTGAGAAAGTAACGCAGTGTTCACTTGACAAAAATAGTTAGGCGTCTTATTATATATATCGATGCAAACGGAAATACCTTTCGGAGGAGATACCAATGGAAAAGAAAAAGCGGGGTCTGGGCCAGAGCATACGGCTGACCCGGGGCTTTGCGCCCTATTTCAAGCCTTATTGGAAGATCATGGTGCTGGATCTGTTCTGCGCCTCCCTTACCACCATCTGCGATCTGGTGCTGCCTAAAATCGTGCAGCGCATTACCGCCGCGGGCTTGAATCCCGCCCTGGAGCTGACGGTAAAATACGTGCTGCTGGTGGGTGCGCTTTACGTGGTGCTACGCGTCATCGACACCGCCGCCAATTATTACATGCAGTCCATCGGCCACATTATGGGCTCCTACATCGAAACGGACATGCGCCGGGATCTGTTCAGCCATTTGCAGGATCTTTCCCATTCGTATTATGATTCCACAAAAATCGGCCAGATCATGTCCCGAATCACCACGGACCTGAACGAGATCACCGAATTTGCCCACCATTTCCCGGAGGAAATGTTCATCGCGCTGATCAAGATCATCGTTTCTTTCATTATTGTGGCGCAGATGAACCCGCTGCTGGCGCTGATTATCTTCGCGGTAATGCCGGTGATGGTGTTCTGTTCCAACATTTTCTCCAAGCGCATGCGGGCCAGCTTCCAGGCCCAGCGCCATCAGCTGGGCGAATTGAACGCCCAGGTGGAGGACAGCCTTTCCGGCGTACGAGTGGTCAAATCCTTCGCCAACGAGGAAATTGAAAAAGAGAAATTCGCCCAGGGCAACCTGCGTTTTCTGGACATCAAAAAGACCATGTACCACGCCATGGCCGGGTTCCATTCCGTAACCCGTCTGTTTGACGGCGTGATGTACATCATCGTGGTCATCGTCGGCGCGATTTTCATGATTTACGGCAAGCTGGAAGCCGCGGAACTGGTGGCGATTCTGCTGTACGTCACCTCCCTTCTGGCCTCCATCCGCCGGATCGTGGAATTTTCCGAGGCCTTCCAGCGGGGCATCACCGCCATTGAGCGCTTCAACGAAGTCATGCACGTGGAAAGCGACATTCAGGATCGCCCCGGCGCGGTGGCGCTGACCGGCGTAAAGGGCAATATCGATTTCGAAAACGTGCAATTTTCCTATGCCGAGGCCCTGGGCAACGTGCTGACGGACATCAACCTGCACGTCAACGCCGGAGATTCCGTGGCGCTGGTGGGCCCCTCCGGCGGCGGCAAGACCACCCTGTGCAGCCTGATTCCCCGGTTTTACGACGTAACCGGCGGCTGCATCAAAATCGACGGCAAGGACATTCGGGACGTGACCCTGCATTCCCTGCGCAGCCAGATCGGCGTGGTGCAGCAGGATGTGTATCTGTTCTCCGGCAGCGTCTACGAAAACATCGAATACGGCAAGCCCGGCGCTTCCCGGGAAGAGATCATTCAGGCCGCCAAGCTGGCCGGAGCCCACGAATTCATTCTGGGCCTGGACGAAGGCTACGACACCTACGTGGGCGAACGGGGCGTGAAGCTCTCCGGCGGCCAGAAGCAGCGCATTTCCATTGCCCGGGTGTTCCTGAAGAACCCGCCCATTCTGATTCTGGACGAGGCCACCTCCGCCCTGGACAACGAAAGCGAACATCTGGTGCAGAAGTCCCTGGAATCCCTGATGCAGGGGCGCACCACCTTCACCATCGCCCATCGGCTGACCACCATCATCCACGCCAAGACCATTCTGGTGCTCACCGACGAGGGCATTGTGGAAAGCGGTTCTCACGAAGAATTGATGGCCAAAAAGGGCGTGTATTACAACCTGTACAGCATGTACACCCAGAGCCGTTGACGCGGCGTATCCCGGCAGGTCTTTCTGCCGGGATTTTCCATGCATAGGCAGCCGAAAAATAATTTCCCAGAAAAATATTGTAAATTCAGTATTGACAAGCAGGAATTTTCCTGTTATAATCAAATCGAACCAAAGGAGAACAACGGTGCGAACCGGGGCCAGCGGAAAATAAAAAGAAAGAAGCTGAACCGGCGCGGCGGACAGGACGGCAAATCCAAGGAATGTCGATCGGGAAAGTCCCCAAACGCATGCCGGTCCGGGCAGATTCCAAGGCGGGTTCGCGGGAAACTTCATGGTAGAAAATAAGACGAAGGGAGGGCGATACCATTGGATCTGATTCAGACGGAAACCCAGGCGGTTTGCTTCGCCCTTCATGATAGATAGGCAAGCGAACGACGTAAGTTGCTGACAGGACGCGTCGGGAGAATTTTCCCGGCGAGAACATACGCAAGCGACCGACCCGGATTATGGGCCATCCCATCTGGATTTATTCGGGCGGAGCAAACCGCGTACAACTGAATAGCCAAAACAGCAGGAAGCGGAGCCGCAAAATGGTCTCCGCTTCCGCATTTTATTTCGCCGCGTTTTCCAGGGCCGCGGCCGCTTCCAGATAAAAGAAATCCAGTTTGCCCACGTAATGCTTTTTCCAAGGCTTATTGCGGCCGCAATAATGGATAATCACCGTGTTTTCCCGAATCCATTCCAGATTTACGCCCCATTCCGCCGGGGTGCGCAGGGCGTAGAGCCGCTCCGTCATGTTATATCGATAGGGATCCAGGGGCAAAATCCGGCGGCCGTACAGGCTGCTGATCACGTCCTGATCCGGCAGCAGCAGTGCGTTTTTATGGCTTTCGATGAAAGCGAAAACGTCGGCCTCCCGCTGTTCCCGGCGCAGAAGCTCCAGATTCATCATCAACACGCCGGAATTGATATACGGGCTTTCCCCGTCCATATCCAGCCGCAGCTCGTTCACCTTCTGGAACAGTCCCTTCACATGAGAAGCCGCCGCGAAATAATGGTCGCCCAATTCCATCCCGTACAATTCCGCCAGACTGCCGTTGACGATCACGTCCGGATCCAGGTAAAGCACCCGATCCAGGGTTTCCGGCAGATATTTCGCCGCGAAAATGCGATAATACATTTCCCGGGGGTATCGTCCGCTGGTGGGCGCGTCCTCCAGTCCCTGGGCCTGCACCCGAACGGGCAAAAGCTGCCCCCTGTCGCCCAGCAGCGCCCGGGTCCGCAGCAGCGCTTCTTCCGCAATGCCGTCGTGCAGCAGATACACCCGAAGTTCCGTCTCCGGATTGCTGCGCAAAAGGGACGTGAGCATCACGTTCAAATGCGGAACATACGCCTCGTTCAAAGTCACCAGCAGATTCATCGGCCCGTTCATGGACTTCTCCCCCTTTTCCCCGCCATTATACAATATTTTCCCGCCCGGGCGCAAGCGTCTGCGGAATTCTACCACCCGTCGCTTGACAAAAAGCCGGCCGAAGGATACACTAAATTCAACGAGAAATAAAGAAGGGATCCTTCCATGTACGAGCGCATGTTGGACAAACAGCATTGCCCCTCCCCGGAAGAAATGCGCGCCTTTTGCGGGGAAAACGCCCGGCGATTTGATGAAATCAACGCCCTTTTGCAGAACGAATTTCAAACTGAAACCACGCCGGCTTTCCCTTACGGAAATCATTACGGCTGGTGCGTCGCCCATCGGCGCAAGGGCAGGCTCTGCTGCAACGTCTTTCCCGAGGACGGCGCCTTCACCGTCATGCTTCGCCTGTCCGACGCGCAATGCAGGGCGGCCTACGTCGGAGCGGGGCCCTTTGGCCGGGCGCTTATCGATGGAAAATACCCCTGCGGCGACGGCGGCTGGATTCACTGCCGGGTCACTGGCGAGGACACGCTGGCCGAGGCCTGGAATCTGATCTGCGCCCGCTTTGGAAAGGGGCCGAAAGGAGCAAATTAAAATGGACGCATCCATGATTTACCGGGACATTCGCCCGTTTTTGCAGGAAGATGGACGGCTCACCGCGCTGCCCGTGAAGCGCAGAAAGCAGCTGACCGCGCTGTATTATCTTTCCACCAAGTTCGAATCCGGCCGCACCTATACGGAAGGCGAGGTCAACGATCTGCTGGACGATTGGACGACCTTCCACGATCCGGCCACCTTGCGGCGGGAGCTTTTCAACAAATACCTTCTGAACCGCACCAACGACTGCAGCCGTTATTGGAAGGAGGCAGACATTCCCGCGCTGGAAGCGTTCCTCGCCAAGAACCTGTAAATTGATTAAATACATCTAACCAAAACGCTTGATTTTTGGCGACGAATGTGTTACCGTTAAGTGGAAAGAAAGGGGTAATTTATGCGAATTTTGGAATCTTCCGAAGACTATTTGGAAGCCATGCTGATGATGCAGGAAAAGCACGGTTTCATTCGTTCCATTGACATTGCGGCGGAACTGGGCGTAACCAAGCCCAGCGTCAGCTATGCCACCAAGCGCCTGCGGGAAAACGGATATATCACCATGGACAAGGACGGGCTGATTACGTTGACCCCCGCCGGCATGGAAATCGCCAGCCGGGTATACGACCGGCACAAGACGCTGACGCATTTCTTCATGCATCTGGGGGTAGACGAAAAAACCGCCCGGGAAGACGCCTGCAAGGTGGAGCACGACCTGAGCCAGGTCACCTATGAGGCGATTGTGCGCCACGCTTCGGGCGTACTCCCCAAGAAATAAGTTGCTCGCGCATAAAGCCCGCCGGCGTTTTCGCCGGCGGGCTAAATCATCCGCATTTTTTCAAAGGAACCTGGACAGCAGATAGGAAACCGTAATCAATCCGCCCAGGTAGCCCAGGGTTACGCACTTGCGCTTCACCAGGCGGCGCATGGATCAGGCGTTTTTCAGGGCGTTGCCCAGGTTTTCGCAATCCGACAGGGCGCTGGCGTCCGGATCATCCTGGCAGATAACGCTTTCGCAAACCAGCTGTGCGCCGGCGGCGGTGCATTCCTCTTCCCAATTGCGCATCCATTCGCCGTCGCCCCAGCCGTAGGAGCCGAACAGCGCGATCTTCTTTCCCGCCAGCTTGGGCAGGCAGGCGTCGAACATGGGCTGGAACTCTTCTTCCTCCAGCACTTCCGCGCCCATGGCGGGGCAACCGAAGGCAATGGCCTCAAACATCTCTACCATATCCGGCGTGAATTCTCCCGCCGTCAAAAGCGTTCCCTCCGCCGCCTTGGCAACCTGTTCCGCCATCGCCTGGGTGTGACCGGTACCGCTCCAATAAACCACACATACCTTATTCATAGCATTTCATTCCTTTCCGTCCCAATTCTGCGTATATATCATGCGGCCACCGTGAGCCGCTCCACGCCAAATCCGCGCCGGTAACACTTTAAATAGACTTCCCGGCATTTGGTATACAATGCAAAAATCCGCAGGGCTTCCGCTTCGTTGGAATAGACCTTCCAATACCCCACCTGGCGAAAGTGCATGCCCTTGTTTTCAATAAAGGCGATCACGTCCGAAAGGGGATAATCCAGAAACACGCCGATTTCGTGAGGGAACCCCGGCGCGAGGGCCAGCTTTTTTCCCAGATAGGCCAGGCACTGGGCCGCGGAGGCGATGGGATACCCCTGCTTTTGCAGGAAGAGGCGAACCTCCGGCCGGGCCAGCTGCCGCTGAATGGCCGCCACCCGGTATACGTAAATCAGCCCCACGCCCTCCTGGTTTCTCAGGGCCACGGCGCAGATGCCCTTTTTCATCAGCAGGGCGTTGACCTCCTCCAGTGCGGCCTCCGGCTGCTCCCCCGCTTTCCAGCGATAGGAAAACAGGCTGCCGCACTTATGCCCGGCCAGAGTCGCCGCGCAATGGCGCACGATGCTTTCTTCAAACGGACGCGGCATTGAGCTTCCCTTCCTTTACAAATTGCTGCAGCAGATGATCCAGCGCCGCCAGGGAGCTGGTATGGCTCCGGGCCAGGGTCACGTTCTTTTTCTTGGCCAGATCGCAGGCCACCTGCACCATATTGTGAGAAACCGTTCCGGTAAACAAAATGCACAGATCCGGCGTTCCGAAAACATGGGCCATATCCTTATGCCGTCGGGTGTACACCTTACAGCGATGGCCGTAATCCTTACACCGCTCGCAATAGGCCCGTTCCATGCACTCATTGCCGCCGATAATCACGATGCTCATGTTGGATCCTCCTTTGGTTAGATGCATTTAACCGCATGTCCTTCAAAAACCCCGCCGCAGCGAGGTTAAGCATATTTAACTGTACCGGTATCATATCAAATTTTTCCCCGTCTGTCAATTCAGAGCACCGTTAATTTCCGGCAAAATCAGTTAAATACATTTAACACGCAATTTTGACCTTCACCCCCTTGACGACACAGGTTAGCTGTGTTAAACTATGTCCCGGTTGAAAGGTTAGTCTCCATTAACCATTGAACCCGTGCGTTCGAAATTACGAATTGGAGGGATTCATATGATGCCTTTGGGAATGGCCAATGTGGGTGATGTGAACATCATCAAGCGGATCACCGGCCGTGACGAGGTGCGTCAGCATCTGGCAGAACTGGGCTTTGTAGTAGGCGCTGAAATCAAGGTGGTCAGCGACCTGGGCGGAAACCTGATTCTCAACGTAAAAGAGAGCCGGGTTGCCCTGGACAAAACCATGGCCATGAGAATTATGGTTTGACGGGAAGACGGGCGTTTTCCCCCAAGCTTTGTTCTATTTTTCAGGAGGAGGAAGCATTCATGAAGACACTCAAGGACATCAAGGTTGGCGAGCATGCCGTCATCGAAAAGCTGCACGGCGAAGGCGCGCTGAAGCGCCGCATCATGGACATGGGCCTGACCAAGGGCACCGAGGTTTATGTGCGCAAGGTAGCGCCTCTGGGCGACCCCATGGAGCTGACCGTACGTGGTTACGAACTGTCCGTTCGCCGCGCCGACGCCGAACTGATCGAGGTTCGCTAAACCCTGTTTTCCATTTGCGCCAAAGTTAGGATAAACTAACATCAGGAGGAGAGATTATGGCTTCCATCAAGATCGCGCTGGCAGGCAACCCGAACTGCGGCAAAACCACGCTGTTCAACGCCCTGACCGGCTCCAATCAATTCGTAGGCAACTGGCCCGGCGTTACCGTAGAAAAGAAGGAAGGCCGGCTCAAGAAGCACAACGACGTCACCATCATGGACCTGCCCGGTATTTACAGCCTTTCCCCCTACACCCTGGAGGAAGTGGTTTCCCGTAATTACCTGGTCACGGAGCGTCCGGACGCCATTTTGAACCTTATCGACGGCACCAACCTGGAGCGCAATCTGTACCTGACCACTCAGCTGACCGAGCTGGGCATTCCCGTGGTCATCGCCGTGAACATGATGGACGTGGTTCGCAAAAACGGCGACAAGATCAACATCGCGGAGCTGTCCCGTCAGCTGGGCTGCAAAGTGGTTGAAATTTCCGCTCTGAAGGGCGAGGGCATCATGGAAGCCGCGGAAGCCGCCATCGACGCCGCCGCGCATACCAAGACCGTGCCCATGCACGCCTTCTCCGGCCCCGTGGAGCACGCCATTGCCCACATCGAAGAGGCCGTTCTGCACACCATGCCAGAAGAGCAGCAGCGCTGGTATGCCATCAAGATCTTCGAGCGTGACGAGAAGATTCTGGAGCAGCTGAAGATTCCCGCGGAAACCATGAAGCACATCGAAAACGACATCGCCGCCGCGGAAAAAGAGCTGGACGATGACGCCGAGTCCATCATCACCAACGAGCGTTACGTTTACATCGCCGAAATCATCAAGAGCTGCTACAAGAAGAAGAACGCCGGCAAGCTTTCCACCTCCGACAAAATTGACCGCGTGGTAACCAACCGTTGGCTGGGCCTGCCCATCTTCGCGGTAGTCATGTTCCTGGTGTATTACATCGCCATGGTGACGGTGGGTTCCGCCGCCACGGACTGGGCCAATGACGGACTCTTCGGAGACGGCTGGCACCTGTTCGGCATCGGATCCGGCGATTATGAGACGGCCGCCGAAAATTACGGCGACAGCGACGCCATCATCTCCGCTTTCATGGATGAATACGGCGACGAGGAAATGGCCGCCGCCATCGACCTGGAAGACGAGAATTATTCCGACGAAGGCGCCAAGGCCGCTCTGGAAGCCCTGGTAGAAGCCACGCCGGAAGACGCCAGCGTGACCTACGTGCTGGAAGACGAAGAGACGCTGGAAGAAACCGACGTTGACGGCACCACCAAGGCGCAGCTGGTTGGCGCGGTGGATCAGTACCTGAACACCGAGTACAAGGAAGGCTACGGCGCTCCCGACACTGCCGCTTACGGCGTGTGGGTTCCCGGCATCCCGGTGCTCATCGGCGACGGTCTGGAGAAGATCGGCTGCGCCGAGTGGCTCAGCGGCCTGATTCTGGATGGTATCGTGGCTGGCGTCGGCGCGGTTCTGGGCTTTGTGCCTCAGATGCTGGTGCTGTTCCTGCTGCTGGCGTTCCTGGAGGCTTGCGGCTACATGGCCCGTATCGCCTTCGTTCTGGACCGCGTGTTCCGTAAGTTCGGCCTGTCTGGTAAGAGCTTCATCCCGATCCTGGTGGGCATGGGCTGCGGCGTTCCCGGCATCATGGCTTCCCGTACCATCGAGAACCAGCGCGACCGTCGTATGACCATCATTACCACTACCTTCATCCCCTGCGGCGCGAAGACCCCCTTCATCGCCATGATTGCCGGCGCTATCTTTGGCGGTTCTCCCTGGATCGCCACCTCGGCTTACTTCCTGGGCATCGCCTCCATCATCGTTTCCGGTATCATCCTGAAGAAGACCAAGCTCTTCGCCGGCGACCCCGCACCCTTCGTTATGGAGCTGCCCGCCTACCATTGGCCCACCGTTGGCAACGTGCTGCGGTCCATGTGGGAGCGCGGCTGGAGCTTCATTAAGAAGGCCGGCACCATCATCCTGCTGTCCACCATCTTCGTGTGGTTCACCACTTACTTCGGCTGGGCCGACGGCAAGTTCCAGATGCTCAGCGAGGAGCAGATCGACGGCTCCATCCTGGCCTACATCGGCAACGCCATCGCCTGGATCTTCAAGCCCCTGGGCTGGGGCAACTGGCAGGCTGCCGTGGCTTCCATCACCGGTCTGGTGGCCAAGGAGAACATCGTCGGCACCCTGGGCATCCTGTACGGCGCTTCCGGTCATGTGTACACCGCCCTGGCGAACGCCTTCACGCCCATCGCGGGCTACTCCTTCCTGGCCTTCAACCTGCTGTGCGCTCCCTGCTTCGCGGCCATGGGCGCTATCAAGCGGGAAATGAACAACGCCAAGTGGACCTGGTTCGCCATCGGTTACCAGTGCGGCTTCGCCTACATGGTGGCACTGATGATCAACCAGCTGGGCCTGCTGTTCACCGGCAACGGCTTCGGCGTGGGCACCGTGTTTGCGATTCTGGTGGCTGTGGGCATGATCTACATGCTGGTGCGCAAGAACCGTTACGAGGACTAATTCAATTGCAAAGCTAACCTGTTGAAAGGGAGGTTGATTTCATGGCAACGGCAATCGTAGGCGGCATTCTGGCGATTATCGTAGGTTTGGTAGTCTACAAAATGGTCAAGGACAAGAAAAACGGCAAGTCCGTAGGCGGCTGCGGCGGCGATTGCGCTCACTGCAAGGCGCACTGCCATGAATGACCCGGACCTAACGGACCTCCTCCAGGGGAGATGCGGACATCCACCCCGCATCTCCCCCCTTTTTTCAATGAAAATATCTTGCCGAAAGGAAGTGATCGCCCATGTCCCCGTCTTTGATTCGCTGTCTGTTGGCAGTGCTGGCCCTTTCCGACGCCTATGAGAAAATCTTTTCCAAGGATGTGGCCCGGCTGTTGGGAGTCAAACGCCCCACGGTGCACCGGTCGCTGACGGTATTGCAGGAGAAAAACCTGATTACCAAGGAACTGTACGGCGACGTACACCTCACCGATGCAGGCCGGGCGCTGGCCCAGGAACTGGAAACCCGTCGGGATGATCTGACCATCCATCTGACAGACGCCTTCGGCCTTTCTCCGGAGGAAAGCGTCAAGGCAGCCACCGTGCTCATGAGCGAACTGACTCCGGAAAGCCTGGACAAAATCGCAGGCAAGAACCTGTCTAAGGAGGGATAATCATGGTCCAGATTACGCTCAAAATTCAGGGAATGATGTGCGGCATGTGCGAAAGCCACATCAACGACGCCATTCGCCAGGCCTTCCCCGTGAAGAAGGTCACTTCCTCCCACACCAAGGGAGAAACCGTCATCCTGGCCGATCAGGCCATTCCCAAAAGCCAGCTGGCTCCGGTCATCGAAAAAACCGGCTACCAGCTGACGGAAGTCAACTGCGTGCCCTATGAAAAGAAAAAGGGCCTGCTTTCCAGAATCTTCGGTTGAAAAAAATGACAGCCACGACAGTTTCGCATGAATTGCCGTGGCTGTTCTTGTATTTTTCGCGGCCATGTGATAACATGGAACTACGCAAAATTACAGATCGATTTTTATGGAGGAACGACCGGCGGTGCAAATCAGTCAGTTTTTTATGAACGGCGATATAAAAGGCGCCATTGCATACATGCGCGATCACGCGGAATTTAAAGACATTCTTCCCGCGTATGTAGCGATTTTTGAGAATTGCGAATACCGCGCCTATGAAATTTCGAAAAAGCTCAACGACATCCTGCGTTTGTATCAGATATATTTCCGGGACGTTTTTTATTGCGGCATGCCGGAGGCGGAGGCCGCGGACAGGCTGCTGACGCAATTGAAAGTATACCTGAATCTGCCGGACACGGAGGAAACGCTTCTAACGGAGCGGCTTCAAGCGATGTTTGAAGCGGAAGGCTACCACGCGCTTTTCGGGAAAACCCAGGGATATTATGGCCCATATATCTGGCGGGACACGGTTCCCACCGTCTACCGCGTGGAGCTGCCGGACGGAACGGCGGAATATACCGTCAACCTGCTCAAGGGCTTCGTATTCCGAAGCTGGATGGATTATCTGACCTTCGGCAGGTACGGTACCAGCGGCTGGGCCTCTCCCGACGGCACGATTAACTGCGTTGAGCAGGCGTATGATTTCGAAAGCGAGCGGTTTCTTGTTTCGCTTCTGAAGCACGAAGCACAGCACTCCGCAGACATGAAACGCTTCCCAGGCATCGCCCCCGCGGAATTGGAATATCGGGCAAAGCTTGTGGAACTCCATTACTCCGGCGATTTGGGATTGCTGCAAAAGTTCCTGTCGGAAGCGGACGAAAGCAGAACCGGTGACAGTCACGCGGTAGCTTCCGCGAGGATTGCGCTGGAATTTGCCGGTG
>CACXHB010000107.1 GCA_902767315.1 uncultured Eubacteriales bacterium | reverse complement strand
TCGGTTTCTCTCTTCAGCATCTTCATCACCTGTTCCCATTATATCAAAAAAGGCCGCTTTGTGCGACCTTTTTTGACAGGCTGAAGCCGAAAGCCTTGATATATCAGGGCTTTCGGCTTGCTTTATGGCAATATGGGAAATCAGAAAAACATTGTACGCGAAGTAGTCATGTTACCTGTTGATAATGCAGACAAGCCTGATTATGCTTTCATGGAAGAGTACATCAAAGAGCGAGAACAACAGCTTATTCAAAAGTATATTGCCCATGTTCGTAATACTTCCGTAATAATTAGGGGAGGTATAACGCCACTACATGAAAAGGACTGGGCGGAATTTGATATTCGAACCGTGTTCCCGGCAATTCGGCGCGGCAAACGATTGAAAACGGCAGATCACATAGAAGGGAATATCCCCTATGTTTCATCGTCTGCCGCAAACAATGCCGTTGATGCTTTTATCGGGAATGAGGGACATATCCGCAAATACAAAAACTGTATCACTCTTGCGAATAGTGGTAGTGTTGGAACTGCATTTTATCATTGCTATGAATTTATTGCAAGTGATCATGTTACCGCATTGCAATCAAACAGACTGAATAAGTATAGCTATTTGTTTGTCGCAACAATGGTTAGCCGCTTGCAAGAAAAATACAGTTTCAATAGGGAAATTAATGATTTAAGAATCAATAAAGAGAAAGTCCTGTTGCCCGTTGATTCAGATAGTCAACCGGATTGGCAATACATGGAATAATACGCTAAAATGCTCATGGCAATGCTGAAATTGCAGTACTTGCAATCAAAGCAAATGCAATAATAAAAGCACGAGGATAATCCCTGCGCGGTTTATCCTCACCGCTTGCAATACAGTTTCAAATCCCCCTTATACCCTTCAAACGTGTCCACCCGCGTAATATCCCACAATGCACCCTTGAACCGTATGACGTGGGCGGTAGACAGCCCCGCCCGCCAATTTATCTGAAACAGCGCTTCTTCCTGCACTTGTTCAGCGTTGGCGGCGTAATATTCCTTGCCGGACAGGTGGCGGAAGTATGCCCATACAGGCGGGCAGATGGATTCCAGCTTTTCTTCCGGGTAGCCGTTTTCGTTGATAATCGACTGCACCGCCAGTATTTCAATTTTCTTATCTTTCAGCTTCCTAGCGGTTCTTCCTATATCGCCGTTGTGTATTCCGTGTAGTGCTCATACAGTCCCACATAGCAGTCAAGAAACGTAGCACCAATATTTATATATCACAATTTTCCAATATTTACCCATTAGACAATATGATACTTTTAGCAAAATAAAATTAATGATCCCCCATTCTTTCATCTCAAAGGATTGGGGGATCATGTCTAGAAATTCAGGCCCCCAGAATCTGCCGGGCGCGTTCCACATCCCGGGCGATCTGGGCGCGAATTTCGTCCACGGAGGGAAATTTCTTTTCCGGCCGGAGAAATTCCACATAAGTCACCTGCACCTGCTGGCCGTAAATATCCCGGGAAAAATCCAGAATAAAGGCCTCGATGGTGGGCGCACCCTCGGGAAAGGTGGGGTGCTTTCCCTGATTGAGGACGCAATGGAGCTTTTCGCCGGTGGAGAGCAGCGTCATTTCCGCGGCGTACACGCCGTTTTGGGGCAGGGCCACTTCTCCTTCCGGGGCCACGTTGGCGGTGGGAAAGCCCAGGGTATGGCCGAAGCGCTTCCCCCCCACCACGCTGCCGTAAAAGGTGCAAATCACAGGGAGAGCTCCACGCGCTTAATAATGTGATCCTGATAGCACTTATCCAGCTCCACGAAATAACCGCTCCAGCCCCACACCCGAACGATGAGATTCTTATAATTTTCCGGATGCGCCTGGGCGTCCCGCAGCACGTCGGAATTCACGGTGTTCAATTGCAGTTCGTGGCCGCCCCAGCGGATGAAGGCCTGCACCAGGGTGGCGGCCTTGGCAATGGCCTCGTCGTTGCGGAACACGCTGTCGTGGAATTCGATGGTCACCGGGCCGCCGTTGATGACCCGGGAGAAATCCGGCTTGGCAAAGGATTTCAGCAGGGACACCGGGCCGTTGAGCTTCACGTTCAAGGACGGCGCGAAGTTGGCGGAAAGGGGCGTGCCCTTCTGCCGGCCGTCGGCGGTGGCGCCCAGGTCGGCGGCGTGCCAGATGTAATACATGGCCGCGCCGGTGCCCGCCCGGTAAATGCCGCCCCGCTCGTTGCGCAGGGGCTGCACCGCGTCGGCAAACAGGTTCAGCAGCCGGCAGGCGAAGCCATCCGCCCGGTCGTCGTCGTTGCCCATCTTGGGGCACTGGTTCCGCAATTTATACAGAAGCTCCGGCGTGTTCTCGAAGTTTTCATCCATGGCCTTCAAAAACGCATTGGGATCCATGCCCTCCCGGAAGACCACCTGGTCCACCGCCGCCAGAGAATCCGCCGCGGTGGCCACGCCGGTGCCGTGGAGGCCGTAATTGTTATACACGCTGCCCTCGGCAATGTCCTTTCCCGGAGCCACGTCGAAGAACAGGCTCATATAGGGAGAGGGAATCACGTAGAGATGCTTCACGCTTTCGGCAATGGCCGCCGCCTTTTCGCGGAGCAGTTCTCCCGCCCGGGTCAGAATGTCCTCCACAGATTTGGCGGTGAGCAGCGTCTGGCGAATGGCCTGATCCACCACCCCCGCCACCGGCACCGCGCCGATATTGGGAATATCCATGCCGCGGCCGGGAATAATGAACTCCCAGCAGGCGGCTACCACGTAATTCCGCGCGTCTTCCGGAGCATAACCCAGTTTTTCCAGGCCGGGAATCACCACGTCGTCGTTTTCATACTGAGGAAAGCCCAGGCCCAGCCTGGTCAGGCGCGTGCCCTCCTCGAACAGGGCAAGGGGCGTGTTTTTATCCACCCGCAGGTTGATCTTGGGATCGATGACCTTCAATTCCTCGGAGGCCTTCAGCGCCAGATGGGTCAGGCGGTTCACGCCGTTTGTCCCGTCGGGCAGCATGCCCCCCAACACCATGGACTGGCCGTTATCGCCTTGCTGCATGCCGGGGTACAGATCGCTGTCCCGATTGCAGGCCAGGAAAAATTCTTCCACCAGCGCAAGGGCCTCTTCCTCGGAAAGGTCTCCCAGATAGGGCAGCATGTACTGATCGAACCGGCCCAGGGTATTGTGATAATCCCCCTCGCACCACAAGGCGAAGTGGAGAATGCGCAGGGACTGCAGCGCTTCCCGCAGGTTCCGCGCCCCATGGGCGGGTACCCGGGCCAGCACCTCCGCCACATCGTCCATGCCCTTTTTCCGGGCCAGGGCCTCATATCGGCGGGTCAGGTCCAAAATCGCGTCGATTTCAATGCGGGCGGATTCGTCGTGGGAGGTATTCCCCAGTTTTGCGCGGGCTTCCAGTAATCCCGAGCGAATCAGCCGGGCGTAATCCGGGGAAAGATTGCACACGTTGCCATTTTCATGGATATAGTGGTGCGCCTTGATTTCCGCCCATTCCGCGTCGTCGAAAATCAGGGGGGCGTTGGAAACCGTGCGGGTGAAGACAATGCGCTCCATGGGCTCAATGACGGGTTTTTCCGCCTCCAGCATGGCTTTCATCCGCAGCGCCGTGCGCCGATGGTCCGGCAGCTCTTTGCCCCGGTAAACCGACGGGTCCACCACTTCCCCCTGGCGCAGGGTATGGTGCCGCTTATCATAAATGAAATATTCCTTCAAAAGGGAAATTCGATCGTTCATAAGGAGCCTCCTCCCATTATTTAGCCTAATTATAAACAATATACCATCGCAAGTCAATCTTGAAACGTTATAATTACTTTGTTGAAAGCAGAATAGAGACAGTTCGCGGCCCTCCTGTCTGACTAAAAATAAAACCAGGTGCACGCTAAAACCGTGCGTTTTTTTATTTTGCCGCGCTGTCTCGAAAAAAATTTCGGAGGTGCGGCAATGCATTTTCATGTGAAGTCCCTGGCCCGTGCGGGCATGATTGCGGCCATTTACGCGGCCCTGACGCTGATCTTTGCGCCCATCAGTTTCAATGCGGTGCAGTTCCGTATTTCGGAAGCCATGACGGTTTTGCCCATACTGCTGCCCGAGGCGGTGCCCGGCCTGGCCGTGGGCTGCCTGGTGGCGAACATTCTGGGGGGCGCGGCCCTGCCGGACGTCATCGGCGGCACCCTTGCCACGCTGATCGCGGCAATCCTGACCCGGACGTTGCGCAAAAAGCCGGTGCTGGCCATGGCGTCGCCGGTGGTCATCAACGGCCTGATCGTGGGCCCGCTGGTGTATTTCTGTTATGAATACCAGTCCGTTTTCTCCCTGGGTGCCCTGGGCTTTACCGTTTTCACCGTGGCGCTGGGCGAGGCCGTGGTGGTGGCCGTTCTGGGTACGCTGCTGATCAAAGCGCTCCCGAAAATCAAATGGAAGCGCTAACGCCTCCCCGGGTGAGGGCCGGAGAGGGCCGCAGCCCTCTCCGGGTTAGGGCGCCGAAGGCCGGAAATCGCAAGATTTCCGGCCTTCGGCGCCCTTGCAGGGGGCGGCGTGGGGGGCCTTGCGCCCCCTGCGCCGCCCCCTGCCCCATTTTCTTCAAGCGGACTGCGACTTCTGCGCTTCCTGATTTTCCCGGGCATTGGCCAGCATCAGCTTCAGCCGGTTTTCCTGGTTGACCACTGTGGCTCCCGCGTCATAATCGATGGCCACGATGTTCATGCCGGGATTTTTCTCCTTCAGGGGCTTCATCATGCCCTTGCCGCAGATGTGATTGGGCAAGCAGCCGAAGGGCTGAGCGCAGACGATGTTCTTCACGCCGCTTTCATACAATTCCAGCATTTCCGCCGGCAGAAGCCAGCCCTCGCCCATTTCCGTACCGATGCCGATATAGCCTTCCACCAATTCCGTAACGTGCAGAAATGGCGTGGGTGCGTGATAGCCCGCCTGCTTCAACATCTGAATCTGATCCCGCTGCTTATGCATCAGATAGCGCAGCATGATCTTCTGCAAAAGATATTCCCTTTTCCGCATGCCGTACAATTTAAAGTCCATCATATGGCACCAGCAGGAGCACATGAAGAAATCCAGCAGCCCGGGCATGGACACCTCCGCCCCTTCGGACACCAGAAAGTCCTCCAGATTGTTATTGCCCAGGGGCGAAAATTTCACATAGATCTCTCCCACCACGCCCACGCGCACCTTTTCCTGGGGCGCAACGGGCAGCTGGCGGAAGGCCTGAATCACCCGACCGCAGGCTTTCCGCACCCAGAAATAGGTGACCTTCTTCTGGGCCATTTCGTCGGCCAGTTCCCGGGTCAGCCGGGCGGCCAGTTCCCGGGCGGAGCCGGGCTCCACCTCATAGGGACGGGTCTGGTTCACCAGCGTCATCAGAAGATCGCCCAATATCAGGGCGTATACCATGCGAATCAGCTTCGAAGGGGTCAATTGGAAGCCGGAATGCTTTTCCAGCCCCAGCAGGTTCAGGGAAATCACCGGCACATAGCCGTACCCGGCCTTTTCCAGCGCCTTGCGGATGAGGAAAATATAATTGGAGGCCCGGCATCCGCCGCCGGTCTGGAACATAATCAGCGCGGTTTTGTGAGGATCGTATTTCCCGCTCTGCAGCGCGTCGATAAACTGGCCGATGACCAGAATGGCGGGATAGCACGCGTCGTTATGGCAATATTTCAGGCCGGTATCGGCGATTTTATGGCCGCTGGAGCGCAGCAGATCCAGATGATAGCCATAATTGCGCAGCACCTGCACGATCATTTCGAAATGCATGGGCAGCATATTGGGCACCAGTATGGTATAATCCCGCTTCATCTCCCGGGTGAATTCAACATATCCCATGGTTTTTCTCCTCCAATGCGCCGATGAGAGACCGCAGGCGGATTTTCACCGCACCCAGATTGGTGATTTCGTCGATTTTAATCTGGGTATAGAATTTTCCCCGGCGCTCCAGAATGGCGCGCACCTCGTCGGTGGTGATTGCGTCCACACCGCAGCCGAAGGACACCAGCTGCACCAGTTCCACGTCCGGATTTTCCGCCGCGAATTCCGCCGCCCGATAGAGCCGGGCGTGGTAGGTCCACTGATTCAGCACCTGCACCTCCGGCTTTGCGGCCAGGTGGCACACGCTGTCCTCGCTGACCACCGCAAAGCCCAGGGACGCGGCCAGTTTATCAATGCCGTGGTTGATCTCCGGATCAATGTGGTAGGGCCGGCCGGAGAGCACCATAATACGCTTTCCCTTTTCCCGGGCGATGGCCACGGCCTTTTCGCCTTCCCGGCGCACGGCCTGAACGTAGGCCTCCCGGGCGGCCAGACCGGCCTTTACCGCGGCGCGCATTTCGCCCCGGGAAATCTCTGGCCGCCAGGCGTGCAGGCACTGCATCAGCCCCCGGGCCAGGCGGGAGGCATTGTTGATGTTCAGATACGGATACAGAAAGCGCATGTGCTGCAGCCGTTCCACGTTGCCCTGAAGCAGCTCCGAATAATAGGCCACCACCGGACAGTTATAATGGTTGTCACCGCCGTGCTCGTCCACATTGTAGGTCAGGCAGGGGTAGAAGATGGCGTCTACTCCCTGATCGATAAGCTCCTCGATGTGTCCATGCATGATCTTCGCCGGGTAACAGGCCGTATCCGAAGGAATGGAGAACTGGCCCAATTCGTAGGTATGGCGGGTGGAAAGCCCGGAAACCTGCACCTGGAAGCCCAGAGAGGTGAATATGGCGTGCCACATGGGCAAAAGCTCGTACATACCCAGGGCCAGCGGCAGGCCGATGGTTCCCCGGCGGGCGGGGCCGCTTTTCAGGCCGGTGAGATACTCCCGCTTAAAGGCGTAGAGATTGGGCAGGTCCGTCTCCCCCGCGCTCTGGCCCGCGCCCCTGGCGCACTGATTGCCGGAGATGTATTTCCGGCCGCCAAAGCGGTTCACGGTCAGGTGGCAATGGTTCATGCAGCCGCCGCACACCGCGGAAGTGGCGGTATGGGTGAACCCCTTCAGCTCCTCCGGGGAGATCAGGCTGGACGTCCGGCACTTTTTAGAATACAGCGCCGCGCCGTACGCGCCCATCAGCCCCGCGATGGCCGGGCGAACCACTTCCAGCCCCAATTCCCGTTCAAAGGCCCGCAGCACCGCGTCATTCAGGAAGGTGCCTCCCTGCACCACCACGTGCCGACCCAGTTCCTGGGCGGAGCCTACGCGAATCACCTTATACAGGGCGTTTTTCACCACGCTGATGGACAGGCCCGCGGAAATATCCTCCACCGTCGCGCCGTCCTTCTGAGACTGCTTCACGGAGGAATTCATGAACACCGTGCACCGGCTGCCCAGGTCGGCGGGATGCGCCCCATACAGGCCCCGGCGGGCGAATTCCTCGATGGACATGCCCATGGCGTGAGCGAAGGTTTCCAAAAAGGAGCCGCAGCCGGAGGAACAGGCCTCATTGAGCATGATGGAATCGATGGCCCCGTTTTTGATGCGGAAGCACTTGATATCCTGACCGCCGATGTCCAGAATGAAGTCCACGTCCGGCTGGAAATGCCGGGCGGCGGTATAATGGGCGATGGTTTCCACGATGCCGCAATCCACGCCGAAGGCATTGCGAATGAGTTCCTCGCCATAGCCCGTCACGGCGCTGCCGACAATGCGGATGCGCTCGCCCCCAAGAGCGTAGATTTTCTCCAGCTGCTCCTTCACGATTTCCACCGGCGCGCCCCGGTTGGAGGCGTAATAGGAATACAGAATCTCGTCGTCCCGGCCCAGGAGCACCAGCTTGGTGGTGGTGCTGCCGCAGTCGATGCCCAGATACGCCTCGCCCGTGTAGGCAGAAATCTCCCCTCGGGGCACGTCGTTTTTCCCATGCCGGGCGGCGAATTCCGCGTGCTGGGCCTCGTTTTCAAACAGGGGCTTCAGGTTGCCCCGGCCGGCCCCCACGTTTTTACACCGGTCGAAGCGGGCGATCAGCGCGTCGCAATCGGTTTCCAGCCCGTTTTTCTCGGCATACATGGCCGCGCCCAGGGCCACGGCGAAGCGGCCGTATTCCGGGAAACAGGCGTGCTGCTCATCCAGCTCCAGCGTCTCGCAAAATCGCTGGCGCAGGCCCTTGCAATAATACAGGGGTCCCCCCAGAAACAGCACGTTTCCGCGAATGCGGCGGCCCTGGGCAAGGCCCGCGATGGTCTGGTTCACCACGGCCTGATAAATACTGGCGGCCACATCCTCCTTCCGCGCCCCCTGATTCAGCAGGGGCTGAATGTCCGTTTTGGCGAACACGCCGCAGCGGGAGGCGATGGGATAGATGCGGCTATGGTTCAGGCTGAGCGCGTCCAATTCTCCCACGGAGACGTTCAAAAGGGTGGCCATCTGGTCGATAAACGCCCCGGTGCCGCCGGCGCAGGTGCCGTTCATGCGCTGATCAATGCCGCCGTCAAAAAAGATGATCTTCGCGTCCTCGCCGCCCAGTTCGATCACGCAGTCGGTTTCAGGCGCCTTGCGCTTCACCACCTCGCTGGTGGCGAACACTTCCTGCACAAAAGGCACCTCCGCCGCCTCCGCCAGCCCCAGGCCCGCGGAGCCGGAAACGGCCACCTTGATCCTTTCCCCGCCAATAAGCTGTCTTACCTCTTCCACCAGTTCCCGGGCCCTTTCCCGCACCCGGGAGAAATGCCGGTCATATTTTTGATAGATTACCTTTCCACCTCGCACCAGTACGGCCTTGGCCGTGGTGGAGCCGATATCCAGTCCCAGAAAATCCATTCAGCGTTCCTTTCTCAGCAGATTCTGCTTCATTTGTTTCAGGCACTTCAGAAAGGTGGCGATCTCCTGTTCCGAAAAGCCCTCCGTCAGGCATTGATCGATATTTTCCCCCTCCTGCCGAAGGGCCCCGGCGATTTCCCGGGCCCGCTCGGTCAGGTGCAGGGTGCGCATGCGCCCGTCGTGCTGGGCGTTTTCCCGGCGGATCAGTTCCTTCTGTTCCATCAATTGCAACACCTTGGAGGCCGTGGAGCGGGTAATGCCGAATTCCATTTCCAGATCCCGCTGATACACCGCGTCCTCCCCCCGGCGCATCAGATAGGCGATAATCCACAGGTTGGTGCCGGTGATGATCTCTCCCTGGCTGCTGCGCATCTGCCCTTCCAGGCGGCGCATCATCAGATGATCCAGCGCCCGCAGCTCAATGCCCACGTTTTTCACAAATTCGCCCCTCTCCGCGTCTTCTGTATACTGAAAATTGTACGACATACAACATTATCTTGTCAGGGGAATCATGTAAATTCATAACGACACATCCCCGTCTTGCCGTCAAAATTTCGCTAAGAACGCCCTTGACAGCCGCGGTGGAAGATGGTATTCTTGATATGTGAAAACGTTTTCACATATGAGGTGAAGCATGAACAACGTAACCCTTCAGGACGTGGCCCAAGCTGCGGGGGTTTCCCTGGCCACCGTGAGCCGGGCGCTGCACGGGGGCTATGTCAGCGCGGAAAAGCGCCGGCGCATCGAAGAAGCCGTGCACACCCTGCGCTACATTCCCAATCAGTCCGCCGCGGCGCTGAAGCGAAACCGGAGCCGAACCATCGGCCACCTGATGCATTTTCACGACAATCTGCTGGCCTCCCGCGTCAACGCCGGCCTCGCCCGGGCTGCCCATGAAAGGGGATATTCCCTTTTTTCGGTCACCTCCAATGGCGGCGGCGAGGACTCCCGGCGAATGGCGGAGGAGCTGATATCCCGGCGGATGGACGGCATGGTGGTCACCTCCTGTCGCGAATTACCAGCGGAAACCACGGCGCATCTGGCGGAGGTAGGCATTCCAACGGTGCTGATCGAGCGCTGGGCCCCCGGCGCAATGGGAGACCGCATCCGCATCGATGACGTTGCCGGCGCCCGCTGCGCCGTGGCCCAACGCCTGGCCGCCGGGCGAAAGCGCGTCGCCTTTATCGGCTGCGGAGATTTCTCCCAGGAGGTGGAGCGGCAGCGCCTGTGGGGCTATCGGGAAGCCCTGGAAAGTGCCGGCGTGCCGGAGGAAATCCGGCTCATTCGCCTGACGGAGGACTACACCCCGGAGGAAGGCCGACGGGCCATGGAGGCCCTGCTGGAATCCGGCGGCTGCGACGCGGTATTCTGTGCTTCCGACCTTTTGGCCGCGGGGGTTCTGCAATCCCTTTACCGGCGAAACATCCGCGTGCCGGATCAAATCGCCGTCACGGGATACGACAACACCGTTTCCGCCATGCTTTCCCCGCAAATCAGTTCCGTTGCGCTGGATTGCGACGAAATTGGCCGGCAGGCCATGGCGCTATTGTTGCGGCGCATGGACAATCCCGGGCTGGAAGAAAAAGAAATCACCATTTTGCCCACGCTTATCGCAAGAGATTGAAAGGAGTGCAAATTCTATGAAGAAAGTCAAAGTTGGCATCATCGGCTGCGGCATGATTACCCAGACCCGTCACGCCCCGGAATACGCCCAGAACCCCAACGCGGAAATCGTCGGCCTGTACGACGCCAACGCCGAACGAGCCGGCGAATTCGCGGCGCTGTACGATTGCAAGGCCTATCCCTCTGTAGAAGCGCTGCTGGCCGATCCTGAAATCGAGGCCGTAAGCGTCTGTTCCCCCAACTACACCCACGCGGAATATTCCATCAAGGCCCTGCAGGCCGGCAAGCATGTGCTGTGCGAAAAGCCCATGGCCCTGAATCTCGAGGACTCCCGCAGGATGATGGAAACCGCCCAGGCCACCGGAAAGCTTCTGATGATCGGTCACAACCAGCGGCTGCTGCCCACCCACCGCCGGGCCCATGAAATCCTTCGCAGCGGCGCCATCGGCCGCATTCTCACCTTCCAGAGCAACTTCAAGCATCCCGGCCCGGAAAACTGGAGCGTAAACCGTTCCAACACCACCTGGTTCTTCGACAGCCGCAAGGCCCAGTTCGGCGCGTTGGGCGACCTGGGGGCCCACAAATTGGACATCATTCGCTACCTTACCGGCCGGGAAGTGGCCCAGGTGAACGCCACCACCATGACTCTGGACAAGCGCAAGCCCTCCGGGGAATTCATCGACGTGGAAGACAACGCCATGGTCTTTTTCCGCATGGACGACGGCGTGCCCGGCATCATGCACGTTTCCTGGACCAATTACGGCGAGGAAGATAACAGCACCGTCATCTACGGAGACAAGGGCGTTATGAAAATCTTCGGGGATTATTCCGACGACATCGTTCTGGAAATGCGGGACGGCAGCATCGTGAAATACATGGTGGGCAAAATCCAGACCAACACCCACCAGACCAAGAGCGGCATTATCGACGAATTCATCGGCGCCATTACGGAAAACCGTGCGCCGCTGATCACCGGGCAGGACGGCCACAACACCCTGGCCACCATCGTGGCCTGCTTCCGTTCGGCGAAAGAAGGACGCTGGGTAGACGTAGAATATTAAAGGTTACCGGGGCGCGCGGCAAAGCCGCGCGCCCCGGGCACAAGGGCGGCCCCCTGCCAGACGCTGCGCGTCTGGCAGGGGGCCGCCCTTGTGCCTAATTTCCCCGTATCAGATTTCCACCGACATGCCGTCGAAGGCCGTCTCCACGGGATAGGATACCATCTCCTTCAGCTTTTCCGCCTCCGGTTCGTTCCAGGGAACGATGTGGCTGACGATCAGCTTTTTCGTCGTCAGCTTTCCGAAAACGTCCATGCAGTCCGTCAGTCGGCAATGGGCCGCTTCGGTTACCACCAGGTCGCATTCGCTTTCATAGGCCGGCCGGGGGAAATCCGAATAATGATCGTGCCCCATGTCGCCGGTCAGCACCAGCCGTTTGCCCTCTGCGTCGATTACGAAGGAATAGCTGGGCCGATTGGGCAGATGCTCGTTATTGATGGCGGTAATCCGCACCCGGCCGTCGTCGTAAAACGCGCCCTCGGATACTTCCTTCATGGGCGGCATTTCGCCGCGCTTGTCCTCGCCGTGGGTCACCTGCAGCCAGGCGGCCATGCCTTCAAATCCGGCGATTTCCGCCAGATAGATTTCCGGCCGCAGGGTTTTGTCATACCAGGTGGCCAGATCCACGAACTCGATCAGTCCCGTGGCGTGATCGCCGTGCATATGCGTCAGGAAAATGGCCTGAATGTCGTGAAGATCCAACCCCACCCGCTTCACCGCGGTATACAGCGGCACCCCCGCGTCGAAGATATAATGCTTCCCCTGCACCGTCAGCAGCACGCTGGTGCATTTGCGGTGCTTTTCCGGCACGCCATGGCTGGTGCCCAAAAAGGTCAGTTTCATGCTTTCTTACTCCTTTAGTCCAGAATGCCGTGCATGGGATTGTTCTGCATGGGCTTGGCCCGTTCATACCGGGTCTTCAGGGGCAGATACCGGCCTTCCCGGGAGCTCTTTTCAAATCCGGTGAGGATTTCCAGCACATGGTGCTGCTGGCGGTAATTGCACCGGGCCTGCCGTCCGGTTTCGATGGCCTTGCACATGTCGGAAAGGCCCAGGGCGCGGCTGTTTTCCCGATAGTCAAACATCAGGGGCACTTCCTTATAGCCCGCATAGGGATCCGCCAGAATACCCTTCAGCGCCGGGTCGCCAGCCTCCAGCTTCACCTGATCCTCCGGCCGGAAAAGCCGGATGGGGCCGCCGAAGGTATTGGGGTCGGGCACCAGCAGCGTGCCCTTGGTGCCATACACCTCGAACCTGGCCTGATTGAAGGGCGGATAGTATACGTCGAAGGTGGTAAACAGCGTAGCGATAGCGCCGGAGGAGAACTGCAGCGTTCCCGTCAGATAGGTATCCACGTCCACGTCGATTTTCTCGCCATAATGGGGCTGAGAGGTGATGATGCGCTGATCAAAGGCCTTCCGGGTGCGGCCCATCACGCCGTCCACCTGACCCAGCAGGTTCACCAGCGCCGTCACGTAATAGGGGCCCATGTCCATCATGGGGCCGCCGCCCCGCTTATAATAGAATTCCGGGTCGGGATGCCAGGTCTCATGTCCGTGGCAAATCATGCAGCAGGTAGCGCCGATGGGGTCGCCGATCACGCCGTCGTCAATGAGCTTGCGGCAGGTCTGAATGCCCGCGCCCATGAAGGTATCCGGCGCGCCGCCCATCACCAGGCCCGTTTTTTCCGCCAGGGCCACCAGCTCGTCGCCCTCTTCCAAATCCGCGGCCAGGGGCTTTTCAGAAAAAACGTGCTTTCCGTGCAAAAGCGCCTGCTTGGTGACCTCGTAATGTTCGTAAGGCCGGGTGATGTTCAGCACCACGTCCACCTCCGGGTCGTCGAAGGCGGCGTACATGTCCTTATAAATTTTGGGTGTCACGCAATCGAAGCCCTTTTTCTGCTGTTCGGCCACAAAATCCGCCGCGGCCTGGGCGCGTTCGGGAATCAGATCGCACACGCCGATGAGACTGACTTCCCGGAAGGTTTCCGTCAAATTCTTCAGATAGATTCCGCTGATAGCGCCGCAGCCGATCATTGCAATTTTTACCATAATTCATTCTCCTTTTCGAATGGTATCCTTCCTCACGGCATCCATTCGCCGGAGGCAAAGCCCTGATAATCGTCCATGAACCATTCCGCATGCTTCAATCCATGCAGCGTAATGGTATCATCCTTAAAGCACACCGCCAGCCGGGCCTGAGCCAGATGCACGTCCACCACCTGGGTCAAAAGCATCAGGGTATCCGGCATGGTCCATGCGCCGGACACAAAGGTGCGGTATCCCTTTTCCGCAGGCGTGCGGATTCTCCGGCCGGAATAGATTTCCGGGAATTCCTGTTCCACGTTATGATTCAGGCCAAAGCGCAATTGATAAGTGCCGCTGTCCTTTTCATAGGTCAGTACGCCCTCGTCCTCCTGGAAATCCAGGCGCACGGTTTTCAGGTTCATGTGGTTTTTCCGCATGTAATAGGTCTTTCCGGAAACCTGCCGGGCCGTCGGAGAATCGCTTTCCCCCTTTACATGAGGCAGTTCCAGGGAATCCGTCAGCGCCTGCAGCTGCGCCGCGCCTTCGGGATCCTCCGGCAGCGGCCCGTCGGAAAGACCGGGAACCAGTTCCCGGAACACGCCCCCCAGCGCGTCGAACACCCGGGAAGCGTGGGTCAGTTCCTCATATCCGTTGGTCACCACCACCATGTCCTCCTTCGGCAGGCACAGGGCATACTGGCCGCCCATGCCGTTGAACAGGAAGCCGCCCTGGCGGGTCATCCAGAACTGATAGCCGTAGCCATAGCACTGCTCGTTATCGCCGGCGTAAAGGGAATTGTCGATCTGCCGACTGGTGGCCTCCCGCATATATTTTTCGGGCAGCAGCTGCCGACCTTCGTGGTTTCCGTAATGCATGCACAAATTCGCAAATTTCGCGAAATCCCTGGGGGTGGCGCACACGCCGGAACCACCCCACTGAACGCCCTCCGGGCTTTCCACGCAGAAGATATCCTCCCCTACGCCAATGGCGTCAAAGGCCGGCCGCAGCACGTCCAGAAAATCCCTGCCGGTAATTTTGCGAATGATATAGCACAGAATCGTGGTGCCCGTGGTGCAATAACTGTACGCGGTGCCGGGCACATGGGAAACCTCGTCCGTAAAGAAGGATTCCTCCCATGCGTCCATATAACCGTCGTAACTGCCGCCCCGGGTATAGGGGGAAGCCATGCGCAAAAGATCCCGAATGGTGGTTTCCCGCAAATATTCGTCCACCGTACGCCCGGCCATTTTCTCCGGGAAATAGCGAACGATGGGGTCGTCCAGACTCAGAAGCCCCTGCTGTTCCAGGCAGCCGATGGCCACGGACACAAAGCTTTTGCTGCACGAATAGAGCCGATGCTGAAATGTCTCATCCTGAGGCCGGAAATAGCCTTCGTAAATCAGCTTCCCATGGCGGAGAATCAGCACGTCGTGCATGGCCAGGTTATCGTCCACAAAGGCTTTCACATACCGGTAAATCGCCCGGGAGGAGAGTCCTTCCCGCTCCGGTGTGGAAACGGGCAGCGGATGCTTTTCCATAAAAAACTTCCTTTCCTGTCAATTCCTTGTCCATATCATTCGACGTCGCCCCCGAAATTCCCTTCCAGACCCGGGAAATCTCGATTGACAATTGTTAGGCCAATAACTATAATCAAAGATAAGAAAGGCTGCCGGAGAACTTTCCGGGCCGGATGGGAGAAAAATATGCTTCGCAAACATGGCAGTATGGACATGACCGAAGGCGTCATCTGGAAACAGCTGCTTGGTTTTGCCGTGCCGCTGATGCTGGGCTTTGTTTTCCAGCAGCTGTACAACACGGTAGACTCCGTGGTCGTGGGCAATTTCGTGGGCAAAGAGGCGCTGGCGGCGGTAGGCTCCACCGGCAACATCATCAACACCCTCATCGGGTTTTTTACCGGCCTGTCCACCGGCGCTACGGTGGTCATTGCCCGGATGTTCGGCGCACGGGACCGGGAGGGCGTGCATAACGCGGTGCACACCACCATGGTCATGACCCTGGTTCTGGCTCTGGTGTTTACCGTCATAGGCGTGCTGATGACGCCGCAGATGCTTGAATGGATGAACACCCCCACGGATGTGCTGCCTCAGGCGGAAGAATACCTGCGCATTTATTTTTCCGGCATTATCGGGCTGATGATTTACAACATGGGGGCCGGCATTCTCCGGGCCGTGGGCGATTCCCGCCGGCCGCTGTATTTCCTGATTTTCTCCGCCATTGTCAATACCGTGGGCGATCTGGTATTCGTTCTGGTATTCGATATGAAAATCGCCGGCGTAGCCCTGGCCACTATTCTTTCGCAGATTCTATCGGCCATTCTGGTGTGCGCCTCACTGATACATGCTCAGGGGGACCACCGGCTGATCCTGCGCCGCCTGCGGATTCACTGGCCTACCCTGAAGCTGATTTTCAAAATCGGTCTGCCGGCGGCCATTCAGTCGGCCGTCACGTCCTTCTCCAACGTTTTTGTACAGGCTTACATCAATGCGTACGGCTCCGCCTGCATGGCGGGCTGGTCCATTTATGGAAAGCTGGATCAGCTGGCGCTTCTGCCCATGCAATCCATCAGCATGGCCTCTTCCACCTTCGTGGGCCAAAACCTGGGGGCGCAGAACATTCCCCGGGCCAAGCGCGGCATTCGCACGGCGTTGGGCATGTCCCTTCTTTCCACGGCCGTGCTCATGCTGCCGCTGATGTGTTTTTCCAAAACGCTGCTCTCCTTTTTCAATCAGAACGAAGAGGTGCTGCGTTACGGCAGCATGTTCGTTTTGTGGATTTCCCCCTTCTATCTGTTCTGCTGCGTAAACGATATCCTGGCGGGCGCCCTGCGCGGCGCGGGGGACTCCAAGGGACCCATGATCTTCATGCTGCTTTCCTACGTGGTTCTGCGGCAAATCTATCTGTTCTTCATTTCGAAGGCAGTGCATTCCGTGCTGCCCATTGGCCTGGGGTATCCTCTGGGTTGGCTGCTGTGCGCCATTATGCAGACCATCTACTACCTGAAGAGCGGATGGGAGAAAAAGCAGGCCAACGTTACCTGACGTTTTTGCGGAGGGAATGCCGGAAATTGCGAAGCAATTTTCGGCATTCCCTCCGCCATGGGGGGCCAAACGGGGGCAGGGAGCTTTGCTCCCTGCCCCCGTTTGGCCCCCTGGGCGCCGTGCGTACCGCACGGCGCCTTTTGCGGGCCCGGCGGCAAAGCCGCCGGGCCCGGGGCGGGGCTACCAGGCGCGGAAAATTTATTTTCCGCGCCTGGTAGCCCCGCGGGTGCGCGAAAGGCCGGGATTGCGAAGCAATCCCGGCCTTTCGCGCAGGGGGGGTGTGGGGGGTGCAGTGCCCCCCCACCGTTCTCACCGGTCCCGCTCGTTCTGTGCGCAATCGTCGCACAGGCCGCTGTTGCGCTGAGCACATTCGTCGCACAGGGGCTGTCCGCAAAGGCTGCACAAGTGCATGGAACGAGGATCGCCCCGCTTTCCGCACATCACGCATTCCGTCATTTGGAAATCACCTCCCGATACAGGCAGTATCCCCCGGGCGAATGCTTTTATGCGCCGGATTATTCCAATTCTTCCCGTTCTGAATCCTGACTCAGCCCGCCGCGCATGCCGCCGTCTGCGTCCAGCAAATGTCCGCGGCGTTCGTAGGCCGCCTTCATCTGGCGTTCGTGACGCTGGGTCAGATCATGGGTGGCGCGAATGCGGCGGAACAGTTCGGTTACCACCTGTTCCATCTCGCTGCCTTTGGAATAATCCGCCTCCATGGCAAAATCCGCACGCTTTTGCAGAATCATATCGTCGGAAATTTCCGTCTTGCCGGGAGCGTGCACGGCGATGGAATAGCCGCCCCGCTGACGGGTCATTTTCATACAGGGCACGTCGGTAAGCCCGTCTCCCACATAAATCATGTTGGAAAAGGGAATGCGGCGCTTGCTCTGGGGCGTATAAGCGTTCAGATCCCGGTCGTTGGTGATGTCCAGAATGCCCTTATTAATTCGGAAAAGGTACTGGGTTTTGGCGGTATAGTTCACGGCCGTTGCGGGCCAGATGGCCACGCCATGGGCGTCATAACAGAAGGAAGCCGCAAAAATCGCCTTAAATTGATCGCCGATGGCCGAACCCCGGATAATTTCCGCAATGCCGGAGGAAATGATATAATGTTCCACCCGCAAACCGCAGGCTTCACCGATAGCGTTTATCCGGCCGAACCAGGTTTCCACCCCGGGATAAAAGGCCACGTCCCGGCCCAGGGCCTGGAGCGCGTCCCGGGTAAAGCCGATGCGTCCCCGGGCCTTTTCCCGCATCATATACATATAGGCCAAAATGCCGTCCGCGTGATGCTCCTTGGCAAATTGCCCGCACAGGGGCCAGAATTCCTCCGGCGTGGTACCGATGCCGGACATATAACCATATTCCTGCATATCGCCCGGGCACAGGGTCTGATCAAAATCGTAAATCAGCGCGGCAATGGGTTTTTCCATCCGGTTCCCTCCTTATTTGTAAAGAACGTCCCCACTCAAACGAATGGGGACGAAGAAAATTTGATTCAAATGGCGTCTCCGGCGGCGGCAGTATCAGCGGGCTCCTGCTGCACAGGATCGATAGCGCCGTCCTGAACCGCGGGGGTCTCTGCCGGCGCGGGAGTGATGTTTGCGTTTTCCGTCATGGGCGCGTCCGCGGAATAGAGCAGCGTCAGGGTGGCGTTATCGGCCACGCCGGTGACGTCCAGACCGGCGGCCTGCTGGAACAGCTTCACGGCCGTCTGGGTATTGGAACCGAAGTTGCCGTCCCGGTCGTCGTCCAGGAAGCCCAACTCCCACAGGCGCTCCTGCATCTTCTGCACGTCTTCGCTCTTGTCTCCCTTGGAAAGGGTGGCGTATTCCGGAGTGAGGACTCCCTGAGTAACCGCCGGTTCCGGCGTAGGCGTGGGCAATTCGGCCACGATGCGTTCGCCGGCCACGATGGCGCTGAGACCCTGGGCGCTGCTGACGCTGCCAAAGCCGTTCACCAGGTCGTTAATGGTGGTCCAGCGCTGGGCGGAATCCTGGCTGGTCACTGCGCCTTCGGAGGAGATTTCCACCGCGTCCAGAGTCAGGGCGCTGCCGATGTCCTCCTGAATGGCGCCTACCGCGTCCAGGAACAGCTGGTCGTTGGTATTGGGCTGCGCAGGCAGCAGGGCAGAGATTTCCGCCTTATCGGCGTTGAGCCGGGTGGTCAGGGCCACAAAGCCGCCGTTCTGATACGTGGCCAGCACGCTGTCCCGGTATTCCTGGCCCACGTGATTTTGCAGCAGCGTCACGCCCTGATTATACAGATCCACCGTCACCCCTTCGATAGGGGCTGCGGCTTCTTTCTGGAACTTGCCCAGGAGTTTGGGGGCCACGTACACGCCCACCACGAACAGGGCGGCCACCACCACCAGCGCCACGGCGATTTTTACATACCGACTGGGGCCGGAGGGATGATCGTCGTAGCCCTCGTCGTCGTCCACGTCCTCGGCGGTCATTTCCGGTCCGTCGGAGGCGGGCTCGTCGCGATAGGGATCGTCCGGGGAGATATGCTTGCCCCGGCGGGCGGGGCGTTCCACATCGTCCTGCTCCAGGCGGCGCACATATTCTTCCACATCGGAAGAATAGCCCGCGGGCTTCTGGGCCACGATGGGCCGGGCCTTAATGCGGGAAATGTCAAAGCCTTCGATATCGGAAATATCCAGCGCAGGCTCCTGCTGCTGGGGCGCGGGGGCTTCCTGGGCCGGGGCGGTCTGTTCCGGCTCGGCTTCTTCCTCCGGCTCGCGGATGGCCTGCATCATTTCTTCCCGCTGAGCGTCGGGGACGGAATGGTAATCGTACACCGGCCGATAGCTGGTGGCCACATCCACATCGCCGTCGTACTGCTCTTCGTAATCGCCGCCGGTATAGGTGGTGCGGGTATAGGCCCGGCCTTCGTAGGGGGCCGCCGCGCCGGGGGCGATGCTGGGCTGGGTAGAGGTATAGGGCACGCCGTCAAAGCGGTTTTCCCCTACGGGCGTCTGGCAATATTTGCACTTTGTCCAGCTGGGATCCAGCGTCTTTCCACATTTGGAACAAAACATCTATTTTATCCTCCGTTGGGGGCAGAATTGGAGATTCGGGATATATATATCCACTCTCGATCCATAATAGAACATACGCAGCTGCAAGTCAAGGCTGCGAATATGACAATCCGGGTACAAAAAACCAAAAATTTCCCACGGCGATAAGGCCATGGGAAAAGGGCTTTAAAAAACAGATTCAATTATCGGGGCACCGGCGGATCGCAGTTGGGGCAGGCGCCCAGGCCCTCCGCAATGGCTTCCGCCACGGTCAATTCCCGGCCGTTGGACTGATTGCCGCAGACCTTGTTGCGGTGATAATACTGCGCACCGCGATGGACGGAATAAACCACGGTATTGAGGATGGCCTGGCGCTCCTCCTCGTCCATGGGCACCGGCGTGGGCGTTGCGTCGGGATCCAGGGTCTCCTGGGCCGATGGATTCTGCGTGGACATATTCTGGGCGATGATTTCGTCGATATTGGACAGGGCGTTCACCGTATCGTCCCCCGGATAGGCCGTTACCGCGGCGGCGTTGCCGGGCACGGGGGTCTGGGTGGCGGGGCGGCGGTCCCACTGAATCAGGCCGAAAAGGCCGGTGCTCAGAAGAATCGTCATTTCAATGCAGGCCAGGGCGGTCACCAGAATCCGGCCCCGAAGGCGGAAAACGCCCCCGCGCCAAAGGTACACAAGCCCCACCGGCGGCAATAGCAGCGTCAGCAGAAGCCCCCGAAGGGCCCGGCGGGAAATGCCGGATTCATTTTTCTGATATGGATTGCGGGAGCCGGTCATGCAGAATTACGCGTCCTTCCCGGATTTGCGCATTTCCTCCAGCGCATGGGCCAGCTGATCGGGACAGGAGGTGCCGCCCCGGCACTGGATGCCCTTGCAGCGGGCGATAACGTCGTCGATCTTCATGCCCTGAGCCAGCGCCGCCACGCCCTGGGTATTGCCCCGGCAGCCGTTGATGAAGCGGACTTCCTTTATGGTATCGCCCTCGGTCTCGATTTCGATGGCAGTGGAACAGGTTCCGTGCGTTTTGTACGTATACATCTGGAGAAACCTCCCTTTCTTTCTGATTTGTATTATACTTAGCCCGGGGCAGACTGTCAAGTTTTCACCCGTTCGGCCTTGAAATATGCGGCAAATGGATGTATCATAGGAGGTGAATATGGTACGCGCAACGACGGTTTATAGAAAGGACGGATTTCTGCATGAGCATTGTGAAGACTTCCTTTGGCAAACTGCCCTGCGGCTGTGAAGCCGACCTGTATATCCTGAAGAACGCCTCCGGCGCTTCGGTGGAGATCACCAACTTCGGCGGCATCATTCACGCCATCAACGTGCCCGACCGGGACGGCAAGCTGGGCGACGTGGTGCTGGGCTACAAGGACGTAAACGGCTATTTGCCCTGCAACGGCTACATCGGCGCGCTCATCGGCCGGGTGGGCAACCGCATAAAGGCCGGTCAGTTCACCCTGAACGGCGTTTCCTATCAGGTGGCCAAGAACGAAGGCGGCAAAAACCACCTGCACGGCGGCGACCACGGCTTCAACGAGAAGCTCTGGGAAGCGACCCCCATCGAGGGCATCGGCCAGGACATGCTGATTCTCAAGACCACCTCTCCCGACGGCGAGGAGAATTACCCCGGCAATCTGAAGGTGATGGTCACCTACACATTCACCGACGACAACGAACTGATGATCCGCTACGAGGCCATCAGCGACAAGGACACCCTGTGCAACCTGACCAACCACTGCTACTTCAACCTCTCCGGGGAGGACAGCGGCAAGACCATTGAAAACGAAACCATGGAAATCAACGCCGACACCTTCACCGTGGTGGACGCGGAATCCATTCCCACCGGCGAAATGCGCGACGTTACCGGCACGCCCTTCGATCTGCGTTCCGGCAAGCGTATCGGCGACGAAATCGACGCGGATTACGAGCAGATTCGCTTCGGCGGCGGCTACGATCATAACTTCAACCTGAACGACGACGGCCTGCGCTTCGCCGCCCGGGTCACCGACCCCGACACCGGCCGGGTGATGAACGTCTTCACCGACATGCCCAGCGTGCAGTTCTACGCCGGCAACATGCTCAAGGGCATCCACCCCGGCAAGAGCGGACGGCTGTATGACAAGCGGGAGGGCCTGTGTCTGGAAACCCAGTTCGCGCCGGATTCCATCAATCACGAAAATTTCCCCGACAGCGTGCTTTATGCCGGCGAGAAATACGACTACACCACCATTTTCTCTTTCGATATCGACGAATAAAGGAGCAACACCAACATGCAGGTTCGCACCCGTTTCGCCCCCAGCCCCACCGGATACCTTCATCTGGGCGGGCTGCGCACGGCGCTGTACACCTATCTTTTTGCCCGCAGTCACGGCGGCAAGTTCATTCTGCGCATTGAGGACACCGACCAGGAACGGGAAGTGCCCGGCGCGGTAGAAAAAATCTATTCCTCCATGGCCGCCGCAGGCTTGAAATACGACGAAGGCCCGGACGTGGGCGGCGATTACGGCCCCTACATCCAGTCTCAGCGCAAGGATCTCTACCTGCCCTACGCCAAACAGCTGGTGGAATCCGGCCACGCCTATTACTGCTTCTGCACCAAGGAACGCCTGGATCAGGCCCGGGCGGAAGCCGAGAAAAAGGGCGAAAACTTCAAATATGACAAGCACTGCCTGCACCTGAGCAAGGAAGAGGTACAGCGCCGCCTGGACGCCGGCGAGCCTTACGTCATCCGCCAGAACATTCCCACCGAGGGCAAGGCCGGATTCGACGATCTGATCTTCGGCCACGTGGAGGTGGACTGCTCCACCCTGGACGACAACGTGCTGATCAAGGCCGACGGGCTGCCCACCTACAACTTCGCCAACGTCATCGACGACCACACCATGGGCATTACCCACGTGACCCGGGGCACGGAATACCTTTCCTCCGCCCCCAAGTACAATCTTCTGTACCAGGCCTTCGGCTGGGAGCCCCCCAAGTACATCCATCTGCCCCCCGTCATGGCCAACGCCCAGCGGAAGCTTTCCAAGCGCTACGGCGATCCCTCCTTTGAGGATCTGCTGGATCAGGGTTACCTGAAGGAAGCCATCATCAACTTCATCGCCCTTTTGGGCTGGAGCCCCAAGGGCGAGCAGGAAATCTTCTCTCTGGAAGAACTGGAAAAGATTTTCGACCTGGACGGCATCAACAAGGCTCCCGCCATTTTCGACATGCAGAAGCTGCGCTGGTTCAACGCCGAATACATGCGCAAGCTGCCCTTCGAGGAATATCTGCGTCTGGCCGCGCCCTGGTTTGAAAAGGCGCTGGCCCCCGGCAAGTTCGACCTGCGCCGGCTGGCGGAACTGATGCAGAACCGTACGGAGGTGCTGAAAGACATTCCCGACATGGTCTCCTTCCTGGCGGAAATGCCGGAATTCGACCCGGCCATTTACACCCACAAGAAGATGAAGACCAATCCGGAAATCGCCCTGCAGGCGCTGAAGGCCGTGCGGCCCATGCTGGAGACCATCGACCCCTGGACCGAGCAGCAGCTTCACGACAAGGTGATGGAATTTATTCCCACCACGGGGCTGAAGAACGGCCAGATGCTCTGGCCGTTGCGCATCGCCATTTCCGGCAGGGAATCCACTCCCGGCGGCGCTTTTGAAATCGCCTATCTGCTGGGCAGGGAAGAGACCCTGAAGCGGCTGGACGATTCCATCGCCCGGCTGGAAAAGTGATTTTCCCGAATTACAACCGCAGTATTCTTTCCACCACCGCGTCCATCCTGCGGCACTTTGGGGTAAATTCCCTTTACCCCACCCTGCCGGAGGTGGACGCGGCCTTGGCAACGGGGCCGAAACACGTGGCGCTGGTGCTGGCGGACGGCGCGGGGGTTCGGCCCATGGAGAAAAATCTGCCGGATGGGGCCTATCTCAGGCGGATGCGGGCGGCCACGGTCACCAGCGTCTTCCCTTCCACCACCACGGCGGCCATCACCACCTATTACGCGGGGCAGTCGCCCCTGGAGCACGGGTGGCTGGGCTGGAGCCTGTATTTTAAGGAATACGCCGCCGACGGGGTGACCTTTCTGCGGAAAACCTTCTACACCGGCAAGGACATCGACGGCCCCCAGCCGGCCACGGCGCTGATGCCTTACGAATCGATTTTCGAAAAGATTCGCCGGGGGCGGCCGGAGGTGAAGACCATCACCCAGTACGCCTTTCCCACCTATGCCGAACACGGGGCGGAGGTGAATCTGCGGTTTTCCACCCTGCACCAGCTCTGCGAAAATATTCGCAACATCGCCCGGGAACCCCGGCCGACCTTTTCCATCAGTTATTGGGCGGAACCGGACGCTTCCATGCACCAGTATGGCGTGTCTTCTGCCCAGGCCCGGGCGCAGTTCCGGCTGTTAAACGACGAAATGGAGGCCCTTTCCCGGCAGATTACGGACACGCTGCTGATCGTCACGGCGGATCACGGGCTCATCGACGGGCGATTTGTGGAACTGACCGACTATCCGGACATCACCGAATGCCTGTGGATGCCGCCCATGGTGGAAATGCGGGCGGCGGCCTTTTACGTGAAGCCCTACCGGCGCGTTCAATTCGAAAACGCCTTCCGGGCGCATTTCGGGGCGGACTTTCTGCTGCTTTCCCGGGAAGAAGTATTGGAAAAAGGGCTGCTGGGCCGGGGAACGCCCCATCGCAAAATCGACGACTTTATTGGAGATTATCTGGCCTGCGCCACGGGAAGCGCCTGTATGAGCTACACGCTGCCGGGGCAGAAGAAAACGCCCATGGCGGCGGTACACGCGGGGCTGACGGAAGACGAAATGCTGGTGCCCGTGATGCTGCACCGGCGATAAATACAGAGGAACGCAATATGAGCAAAACCGGAACATTGGCACAGATTCATCTGCACACGGCGGAGACCAGCCGCTGCGGCGTGGGCACCGGGGCGGAAATGGCCCGGGCCTGTCGGGAAGCGGGATACGATCTGCTGGTCATTACGGATCACTTTTTCAACGCCAACATCGGCTGCGACAGCGGCCTTCCCTGGGAAGACAAGGTGGAATACCTTTTCCGGGGGTATCGCGCCGCCCGGGCGGAGGGCGAAAAAATCGGGCTGACGGTGCTGAAAGCCTGGGAGACCTTTACCGCCGGGCCGGAATACATCACCCTTGGACTGGACGAAGCGTTTCTTTTGGCCAATCCGGGCGTCGACAAGGTTTCCAAGGAGGAATACTGCGCCCGGGTGCACGCCGCCGGCGGCTATATCATTCACGCCCATCCCTACCGGGAAGCGCCCTATATCCCCAAGTTCACCCCGGATTACTCCCTGGTGGACGCGTCGGAGGTGTTTAACGGCGGCAATCAGGACCGGGATCCCCAATGGGACGTGCGCGCCCGGGCGGAAGCGATGCGCCGGGGCGTTCCCATGACCGCGGGCAGCGACGCCCACCGGGTGACGGAGGTGCGCCGGGGCGGCATGCGTTTCCCGGGGAAGATCACCTGCATGGACGAATTGATCGCCGCGCTGAAGGCGGGAACCGGCGAGATCGTGGAAACGCTGTAATCAAAACGCGGTAACGGAAGACGGAGGGCTGTTCTATTATGGAAATATCCGCGCTGCTTTCCGCGCTGCATCTGGCGGAAAAGCTCAAGGACACCACGCGCCATTGCGATACCTCCGGCGGCCGCCGGGAAAGCGTGGCCGACCACAGCTGGCGGCTGGCGCTGATGGCCTATTGGATCAGCGACGAATTCCCCCAGGCGGACATGAACAAGGTGATCAAAATGTGCCTGATTCACGATCTGGGCGAATGCTTCACCGGGGATATTCCCGTCTTCCGCAAAACCCCGGCGGACGAGGACAGGGAAGAGGCGCTGCTGTTTGCCTGGGCAGAGGCGCTGCCCGGGCCCCTGGGGGCGGAAATGCGCGCCCTGTATGCCGAAATGGCCGCCCGGGAGACCCTGGAAGCGCGCATCTACAAGGCGCTGGACGGGATGGAGGCAGTGCTGCAGCACAACGAAAGCGACATTCGCTCCTGGGAACCCCACGAATACGAATTGAACCTGACCTACGCCGCGGACAGAACGGACTTTTCCCCCTACCTGACGCGGCTGCGCCAGGCCATTCGGGAAGAAACCGAGGCAAAAATTCAAAAGGCTGAATGAAAACAGCGCCCTCCTTCGCGGCATGCAAAGGAGGGCGCGTTTTTGTCGGGATAAGTCGGCTTATTTCTTGCCGGCCAGGGACTTACGATACTTCTCGCTTTCCCAGTTGGCAATGAACTTCTTGGCCGCTTCGCCCATGGTGG
>CACXHB010000106.1 GCA_902767315.1 uncultured Eubacteriales bacterium | reverse complement strand
TCCAGCCACTTAGCGGTTTCGGGCATCAGGCCCAGATCCCACAGCATGGAGCAGGAGAGGTACTTGTCGCGAATATCCCGGGCGCAGACGAAGGCGTCGGAAACGTCCTTGGGGGTCAGGCCCAATTCGTGAGGCGTGGTGGGCATGCCGGTGGCCGCCATCACGGACTGCAGGGTCTGGGTATCCGGCAGTTCTTCCCGGATGATCTTCTGAATCTCGTCCCAATGGGCCAGAATCTGCTCCAGCCGGGCGGCGTGCTTCACGGGATCGTTTTTGCCGGTCTTTTTCTCGATTTCCAGCACGGCGGGGGCGGTGGCGCCGAAGACCCGGCGCACGTTGGCCTCCCAGGCGGCGGTATCGAAATGCTTCACGTAATCCAGGGCCTTCTGCTTATCCGGGGTAATGGTCTTGATGCGGTCGTAAATCTTCAGGGTGAGAATGGTGCCCACGCCCACCTGAATGCCGTGGAGATCCGCATGTCCGCCGGAGGCCAGGGCGCGCATTTCCCACACATGGGAGAAATAGTGCTCCAGGCCGGAGGCGGGGCGGGAAACCTGGGCATAGCTCATGGCGATGCCCGCCAGCACCAGGCCTTCCACGATGTTGCCGATGGCCTCGGGGTCCCGGGTTTTGATGCCGGAAGCGTTAGCCATGATCTTCTTCAGGGAAGTACGCATCATATCGGCCACGGCTTCGCAATAATATTCGCCGATGACCAGATGGGCAATGCGCCATTCGCACACGGAGATATACTTGGCCACCATATCCCCCAGGCCCGCCCACAGCATGCGCATGGGAGCCTTGGCCATGATTTCCGTATCGCAGATGATGACGGAAGGGGCCTTGTTATAAATGGTGGATTTGACGTTATTGACCTCCATGGAGGAGGAATTGGAGGCGTAGCCGTCCATGGAAGGGGCGGTGCCCACCACGCCGGTCTTCAGCCCGGAGCACAGGCCGGTCATCTTGGTCAGGTCGTTGACCACGCCGGAGCCCACCGCCAGCAGAAAATCGCAGCGGTTATCAAAGTGCATCACGATGGAGCCCAGCTCCCATTCCGCGGGGGTGAGCTTCTCGCCATGCTGGGGGATGATATAGAGGGTATGGGGAATGCCCGCGCCCTCCAGAATTTCGCAGACCTTTTTGCCCGCGGCTTCGTAGGTATTGGGATCGCAGATCACCATGGGCCGCTTTGCGCCCACGGCCTTCAGCCCTTCGGGCACGGCGTTCACCACGCCCCGGCCGATGCGCAGAAATTTCAGGTCCGTGCCGTGATGTCTTCCGCAGGGGCAGTCATAGCCGCCCTCCCGGGTCAGCTCGTCAAAGGTCATCTTGGAAAATTCAGGCATTGCTGGTTTCCTTCCTTTCTCACACGCCGATAACGGCCTTAATGCGGCGCACGCCCGCGGAGGAGGCCTCTTCCTTCTTGATCTTGAAGGATTTCAGATCTCCGGTATTCCTGGCGTGGGGGCCGCCGCAGATTTCCTTGGAATATTTGCCCATGGTGTACACCTTGACCCGCTCGCCGTACTTGGATTCGAACAGACCCATGGCCCCCTGGGCCCTGGCTTCGGCCACGGTCATCTCTTCGCAGACCACCGGCACCGCGGCCTGAATGGCCTCGTTCACCAGCTTCTCCACTTCCGCCTTTTCCTCGTCGGTCATCTTCCGGCCGAAGGAGAAGTCGAAGCGCAGGCGCTCGGCAGTGATGTTGGAGCCCTTCTGGTGCACCTCGTCCCCCAGTACCTTCCGCAGGGCCGCCTGCAGCAGATGGGTGGCGGTGTGCAGCTTGGCGGTTTCCTCGCTGGCGTCCGCCAGACCGCCCTTGAAGCGATGCTCCGCGCCGGCGTGAGAGGTGGCCTGATGCTGCTTGAAGCGCTCGTCAAAGCCCTCGGTATCCACCTTCAGGCCCTGTTCCGCGGCCATCTCGGTGGTGATCTCGATGGGGAAGCCGTAGGTATCGTACAGCTTGAAGGCGCTGCGGCCGTCGATGGTATCCAGGGTGGAGAGCACCCGGTCGAACATCTCGTCCGTGGCGGTACCGTCCTTCAGGGCGGCGATAATGGGCTGCATTTCCGGAGTGGGCCGCAGCTTGCCGGCGGATTCGGGGGTCTTTTCGGCCTTGGCGGCTTCCAGAGCCTCCCGGGTGCGCCGGATATTGCCCACTACCTTTTCAAATTCCGCCACGCCCTTCTTCAGCGTGCGGGAGAAGCGCTCCTCTTCCAGTTTCAGCTGCTCCAGAATGAACTCCCCGTGGCTTTCCAGTTCGGGATAGGTGGCCTTATACTGGGCGATGATGACCTTGGCGATTTCGCAGGTGAAGCCCTGGGGCATGCCCAGCTTCATGCCATGGCGCACGGCCCGGCGAATGAGACGGCGCAGCACGTAGCCCTGGTCCACGTTGGAGGGGGTCACGCCCCGGTCGTCGCCGATGATGAAGGTGGCGGTGCGCATATGGTCGGCGATAATGCGGATGGCGCGGGTGGTTTCCTCGTCAGAGCCGTACTTTTTGCCGGAGAGCTCCTGGATTTTGCCGATGATGCCGGCGAAAATAGAGGTATCGTACACGGACTTTACGCCCTTGAGCACGCAGAAGGTACGCTCCAGGCCCATGCCGGTGTCCACGTTCTTCTGAGACAGGGGCTTGAAGGTGCCGTCCTTCTGCTTATCGTACTGCATGAACACGTCGTTCCAGATTTCCAGATACCGTCCGCAATCGCAGGCGGGGGAGCAGTCCGGGCCGCAGGGGGGCTTATCGGTGATGATGAACATTTCGGAATCCGGGCCGCAGGGACCGGTGATGCCCGCGGGGCCCCACCAGTTATTTTCCTTGGGCAGGAAGAAGATATGGTCTTCCTTCACGCCCGCCTGCTTCCAGTAAGAAGCCGCTTCTTCGTCCCGGGGACAGTCTTCGTCGCCGGCGAACACGGAGAAGGCCAGCCGCTCCGGCTCGATGCCCAGATATTCCGGAGAAGTGAGGAATTCCCAGCTCCAGGAAATGGCTTCCTTCTTGAAATAATCTCCCAGGGACCAGTTGCCCAGCATTTCGAAGAAGGTCAGGTGGCTGTTGTCGCCCACCTCGTCGATATCGCCGGTGCGGATGCACTTCTGCACGTCCGTCAGCCGCTTGCCCATGGGGTGCTTCTGCCCCTGAAGATAGGGCACCAGGGGATGCATGCCCGCGGTGGTGAACAAAACCGTGGGGTCGTTTTCGGGAATGATGGACGCGCTGGGAATCAGCGCATGGCCCTTTTTCTGCATGAAGTTCAGAAACAGGGAGCGAAGATCGTCCGCAGTCTGGATGTTCGGATTCATGTGAAGTCCCTCCTGAATGAAGAATGAATGGTGAAAAATGAATAAAGCGCCTCCGTCCATGCTTCAAGGACGAAAGGCGCGTTTCGCGGTACCACCCTGATTGGCTCAAAGAGCCCTCTCGTAAGCCGTATAACGCCGGCCGGCCCGCCGCGCCATTTCCTGCGCGGAGCATGAACGTTTCCGTCCAGAGGGGGCGGCAGAAGGCACAGGCGCGACTCCGGCCTTGCACCCATGGGCCGGATCTCTGCAAAACGCGCGGGGCGTGCATTCTTTCCCCCGTATGCATAAGAGTATACCAACAACCGTGTTAAAAATCAAGCCGAAATAGAAGGCGGCCAGGGGGGCGCGGGGGGAGCTGCGCTCCCCCCGCGATGCGGCGGAAACGGCGCGCATTTGAAAAATGCACGCCGTTTCCGCCGCCGTGGGGCGATTTTTCCAAAGGAAAAATCGCCCCACCGAGGGGGTGCGGGGGAGCGCAGCTCCCCCGCAATGGCCCCGGCCCCCGGAAAACGCAGTTTTCCGGGGGCCGGGTTCCCATCACATATCCTTCACGAAGGACCAGTTTTTATAGAGGTAATCCACGCCGCTCCAGACGGTCATGACCACGGAGATATACATCATCACGTTGGCGAAGACGCAGCCGAACTGTCCCAGCAGGGCGATGTCTCCCCGATTGAAGGGCACCATCAGAAGCAGGGAGATGGAGGCGATCATCTGGGTGACGGTCTTGATTTTGCCCAGCATGCCCGCGGCGATGACCTTACCGGAATCAGCGGCCACCAGCCGGAAGCCGGAGATGGTGAATTCCCGGGCCAGGAAGACGATGCACACCCAGGCGGGCATGCGCTCCTGCCCCACCAGCACCACATAGGCGCTCATCACCAGCATTTTGTCGGCGATGGGGTCGGCGAACTTGCCGAAATTGGTGACCAGATTGTGCTTGCGGGCGATGTTGCCGTCCAGGTAATCGGTAACGCAGGCGACACAGAACACCACGGCCGCCGCCAGCTGGCACCAGACGCTTTCAAATTCCGCCAGCACCACGAACACGGGGATCAGGGCGATACGAATCAGGGTCAGCTTATTGGGCAAATTGATTTTCATTGCATTTCCTCCCCATACAGATCATACGCTTCCGCGGAAAGAATTTTAACCTTGACATATTCTCCGGGCTGAATTTCCCGCTGGGCGGTAAAGCGGATATTGCCGTCGCTTTCGGGGGCTTCCTTGGGGCTGCGGCCGTAATACAGGCCGTCCTCCCAGCCTTCGCACAGCACGGTGCATTCCTCGCCCACCCGGGATTCGTTGATTTCCATGGAAATTTCCTGCTGAAGCATCATCAGCTGATCCAGCCGGCGATACTTGGTTTCCTGATCGATCTGATCGGGCATAACGGCGGCGGGGGTGTCCTCCTCCGGGGAATAGGCGAACGCGCCCAGCCGGTCGAACCGGGCCCAGCGCACGAAGTCCATCAGTTCCTGGAATTCCTCCTCGGTTTCTCCGGGGAAGCCCACGATCATGGTGGTGCGCAGGGTGACGCCCAGCTGGCGGCACTTTTCGATGCGGGACTTGATCCAATCCGAAGAGCCCCGGCGGTTCATCTTTTTCAGCAGCCGGTCGTTAATGTGCTGCAGGGGCAGATCCAGATAGGCGCACACCTTGGGGGTATGGGCGATGGTTTCCAGCAGCTCGTCGTCGGTGGTATCCGGATAGCAGTACAGCACCCGCACCCATTTTACCTTTTCGATGGCCGCCACCCGCCGGAGCAGTTCGGACATGCGGGTTTTGCCGTAAATATCGTTGCCATAACGGGAGGTATCCTGGGCGATGAGGGTGATTTCCGTAACGCCGCCCTCCGCCAGGCGTTCGCATTCGTCCACGATTTCCTCATAGGGCCGGGAGAGATACCGGCCGCGAATCAGGGGAATGGCGCAATAGGAGCAGCGGTTATCGCAGCCGTCGGAAATCTTCACGAAGGCGGAATAGGGCGGCGTGGTGAGAATCCGCTCCCCGTCGGGGAAGCGCTCCGTGCCGGAGGTGTAGCTTTCCCGGATATCGCTGTCCAGCAGGGAGAGGGCCTTGTCGTAGTCCTTGACTCCCAGCAGGCCGTCGATTTCGGGAATTTCCTCCATCAGCGCGTCGGAATACCGCTGGGCCAGGCAGCCGGTGACCAGCAGCTTCGCCCCCTTTTTCCGGGCGGCGGCCATTTCCAGAATGGCGTCGATGGATTCCTGCTTGGCGTCCTCAATGAAGCCGCAGGTATTGACAAATATGGCGTCCGCCTGGGCGGGATCATCCACGAATTCATGCCCGGCGGCCTTCAGCCGACCCAGCAGGTTTTCGGAATCCACCCGGTTCTTGGCGCAGCCCAGGGAAATCATTCCTATTTTCAAAATCGAATCCATCCTCTCCTGTATTACACCGTTATTTTCCAACGCAGAAATCCCGGAACACCCGGTCGATGACGCTTTCCCGGGCGTTTTCCCCGGTGATTTCCGAAAGCGCGTCGCCGCAGCGGGCCAGATCCACCCCGCACACGTCCGCCGGGAACCCGGCGTCCAGGGCGGAAAGGGCGTCCTCCGCCGCCTGCAGGGCCCGGGCCATGGCTTCCAGGTGGCGCTGGGCCACGATGGGGGCTTCCCCGGGGTTGATTCTCTGCAGCAGGGCCTGTTTAACCTGATCCAGTCCCGCGCCGGTAACGGCGCTGACCTGCAGGACGGGGATATTATATTCCCCGGATATGAAATCAGCATCAACTTTTTGCGTAAGATCCGTTTTATTTAACAGGCAAAGGGTGCGCCGGGGGGCGGCCTGCAGAAGACGCGCGTCTTCGGGGGTAAATTCCCGGGACGCGTCCACCACGGCCAGCACCACGTCCGCCTGGGTCAGGGCCTCCTCCGCCCGGCGCACGCCGATCTGTTCCACCGGGTCCGCGGTATCCCGCAATCCGGCGGTATCGGAAATTTCGCAATCCACGCCCCCCAGCTCCAGATGGCCGGTGAGCACGTCCCGGGTGGTGCCGGGCACGTCGGTGACGATGGCCGCCTCCGCCCCCAGAAGGGCGTTGAGCAGGGAGCTTTTGCCCGCGTTAGGCCGGCCGCACAGCACCACCCGGGAACCGCCGGTGATGATTCGGGCGGCCCGGGGGTCGCACAATTTACGCAGTTGATCCGCCAGGGCCTGCACCTGAGAACGCACCTGGCCGGCGGTTTCGGTTTCTTCCATTTCTTCGGGGAAATCGTCCCCCGCCTCGATGAGGGCGCGAATGGAATGGAGCTGATCCATCAGGGCGCGAACCCGGCCGGAAACGCCCCCGGTCAATTGCCGAAGGGACGCCCGGGCGGCGGCCTCGCTGCCGGCGGAAACCAGCTGCATCACCGCTTCGGCCTGGCTGAGATCCATGCGGCCGTTGAGGAAGGCCCGGCGGGTGAATTCCCCGGGGCCCGCGGGGACGGCGCCGGCGCGCAGCACCTGTTCCAGCACCCGCCGGGCGGACACGTCTCCCCCGTGGCACTGAATTTCGCATACGTCCTCCCCGGTATAGGAGCGGGGCGCGGCCATATAGACCCCCAGGGCCTCGTCGATTTTCTCTCCCGATTCATTCAGCACATAGCCGTGATACATCCGGTGGCTTTCATACTTTCCCCGGTGGGAGAAGGATTTTTTCAAGACCGCCAATGCGCCGGTTCCGCTGATGCGCACGATGGCCACGCCCCCCTGGCCCCGGGCGGTGGCGATGGCGGCGATGGTTTTTTCAAATTCCATGGCTTTTTCAGGCCTGAGTGCGCACGGGCAGCACCAGGTGCAGATAATCCCGGTTGCCTTCGGGGGTCACCACGCAGGGGGTCACGGCGGTATTGAAGCACATTTCCACCCGCTCTGCCTCGATATTGCGCACCACGTCCAGCATATACTTTACATTGAAGGAAATGGTGAGATCGTTTCCCTCCTGTTCCGCGTCCATTTCCTCGTGCACGTCGCCGATTTCGGAATTGGATTCAATGAAGAGCCGGCCGTCCTCCATGCGGAACTTCACCAGGTTATTGCTGCCCTCCCGGGCGATGAGGGCCGCCCGGTCCACGCAGCGGCGCAGGGTTTCCAGATCCGCCTTCAGCACCGTAGCGAACTGGGTGGGCAGGATGCGCCGGTAATCGATGTATTCCCCTTCCACCAGCACCACGTAAATATCGGTGCCCATGAGGTTGATGTGCAGCCGGTTCTGCTGGAAGGACAGAGTGCAGAAATCGTCCTGACCGTCCTTGAGGAGCTTGCCGATGTCCCCCACGGCCCGGCCGGGAATGATGGCGGAAAGGCTGCTTTCCACGTCGGACACGTCATTTTTCACCAGGGCCATGCGATAGCCGTCCAGGGCCACCATGGTGGCCTTTCCGGCCTTGATTTCCAGATAACAGCCGGTGAGCACTTCCCGCATGTCGTCCTGGGCGATGGCGAATTCGGTTTTGGCGATCATATCCTTCAGCATGGGCTGGGGCAGGGTGACCTCCGTTTCGCCGTCCACAACCCCGGGCAGGGGGAACAGATCCCCGTCCTGACCGGAGAGGTTCATCCGGGACGCCTGGCAGGAAATGCGGAACTGGAAATTGTCCGTCATGGAGATGGTCATTTCCCCGCCGCTCATGCGCCGGACCATTTCGGTGAACAGCTTTCCGGGCACCACGCCCCGGCCGGGATCCTGAATCTCCGCGTCCACCCGGGTAATAATGGTAACTCTTTCGTCGGAACAGGTGAGCTGCACGTGCCGGGAGCCGGCTTCGATGAGAATGCCGTCCAAAATGGGATTGGTGGTTCGGGAAGAAAGGGCCCGGGTCACGGTGGTGAGAGCTTCCGCCATTTTGGCGGTGGCAATGGTGAATCGCATGGGAAGCGCCTCCGATATTTCTTTATGATTATTCTATACTTAAGAAGTAGACGTAGTAATAGGCCTGTGGAGACTGTGGATAAGTCCCTTTTGGGCCCGTGGCCGCTGGATTTTGGGTCCACATGGAGCGGTGGATAACGCCCCCAAAAGGGAGAAGTTGTCCACAAAGGGCCAAAAGGCCGGTGGATAGAAATCAGCCCTTCAGAAGGGATTCCTTCAGATCGTCCAGATTTTTCCGCAGGGTGGGGTCCGCCTGAAGCATTCGGGCGATCTGGTCGCAGCCGTGCATGACGGTGGTGTGGTCCCGGCCCCCCAGTTCGCTGCCGATGGCGGTGGTGGAAAGGCTGGTCATGTCCCGGATCATGTACATGGCGATCTGCCGGGGGAGGGTCAGATCCCGGGTGCGCTTTTTCGAAAGCAGATCCTCGCTGGTGACGGCGTAGCGTTCCGCCACGGCGGCCAGAATGGTCTGGGCGTTCACCACCCGGGCGGCGTTTACCGGCAGAATCGCGTCCAGGGTTTCCTGGGCGAAGGCCAGGTCGATGCGGCCGCCGATGAGCTGATGTTTGGCGATGAGCCGGTTCAGGGCGCCCTCCAGTTCCCGGATGTTGCTTTTTACCCGGCCGGCGATGAATTCCAGCACCTCCGGGTCGCAATCCACCCCGTCGTCCTCGCACTTTCTTTGCAGAATGGCCATGCGGGTTTCAAAATCCGGCCGGCGGATGTCCACGATGAGGCCCCATTCGAACCGGGAGCGCAGGCGGTCTTCTATAGTAGGAATTTCCCGCGGCGGCCGGTCCGAGGACAGGATGATCTGCTTGCCCTTGGCGTGCAGGTCATTGAAGGTATGGAAAAATTCCTCCTGGGTGGCCACGGTTTTGGAGAGGAACTGGATGTCGTCCACCATCAGAACGTCCACGCTGCGCATCCGGTCCCGGAGATCGGAAGTGCCCTTTTTCTTGGCCAGCGCGTCGATAAATTCGTTGGTGAAGGTCTCCGAGGAGATGAAAAGCACGTTTTTCCGGGGATCCCGGGCCAGGGTGTAGTTGCCGATGGCGTTCATCAGGTGGGTTTTGCCCAGGCCCACGCCGCCATAGATAAACAGCGGGTTATAGCCCCCCTCCGGCCCGTCTTCCGCCACGGCCAGGGCCGCCGCGCAGGCAAACCGGTTGGATTCCCCCACGATGAAGTTATCGAAGGTATACTTTTTGTTCAGCATGGTCCGGGAAATCTGGGCCGACTGACGATCCAGATCCTCCTTGGTGGCCAGCGTCAGTTCATAGGAGCGGCCGAAGGTGATCTTCATCACGTTATAGAGCATGGTCATATAACGGTTGCGGATGTTTTTCAGCGTAAAATCGTCCGGACCTTCGATGATCAGCGCGTCCGGCGTTACCGCCCGCAGCTTCAGCGGCTTAAAAAAGGTCATATAGGAGGCCGAGGGCAATTCCTTTTTCATGATGCCCATGGCCTGGTTGAACAGCTCCAGCTGCGCGTCGGTGTATTCCACGCTCATCCCTCCGGTAATCGATACATATCCATGATTATTATAGCAGATGGACTTTCCGGGCGCAAGCCAAAAGGGGCCTCCAAAAGTGAATTATCCACAGGGGATTGTGGATAGATTTTGGAAAGGCCCCGTTTTGCCTGTTGACAGGCTGTTGAAGAAGGGGCAAAAGGCGGTGGACAGCCAAAAGGGCACCGATTTTCCGGGGGCGGCATAGGATGCTGCGGAGAGATTCCAAAAGGAGGAAAATCGACCATGGCAAACAATTGTTACGGGGATTGCGGCCGGTATGGGGCGCTGAATTCCCTTTATCGCGCCTGGCAGGTTCCCTGCGCCGGGGGAACCAATCCGTCCTGGGGCGGATGCGGCTGCAACGGCTGCAATGGATGCGGCGGATGCGGCGGAAACGGCGGGCAGACGAATACCGGATGCGGCTGCGGCCCGGCGGCGGCGCAGTACGCCGTGGTGCAGCCGGTGAACGCGGCGGCGGGGGGCGGGCTGCCCCTGCAGTTTGAGGCCGGGGACCGGGAGGCCTTCCGGCTGCGGCCCAACGGGGTGCGCATCAACGTGCCTGGCCGGTACATGGCCTTCTACACCCTGACTACCCCGGCGGACACGGCCCTGACCACCACCATGGCCCTGAGTCTCAACGGGCAGGCCCTGTACGCCTCCCAGCAGAACGTGGAGACCGCCACCACCACCGCCGCCAACACCGAGACGGTGGGCATGGCGCTGTTCGAGGCGGAATGCGGGGACACCCTTTCCCTGACCACCACCGCGGCCATTACCGCCGCCGCCGTGACCGCGGGAAGCGCGCCCCTGGCCACGCTGACAATCGTGCGAATCGGCTGACGGAGAAGAACGACCTCATCCGCCGCCTGAGGGCGGCACCTTCCCCAGAGGGGAAGGCTTAGGGACGGACGGCGCGTTTGATGAAACGAAAAGGAGCGGGGAAAAGCGAAATTCCCCGCTCCGGATTTTTGGGAATTTTGGGAGACGATTGGCGGGGGTTACGCGGGTGAATTCGGAACGGAATGGTTTGCGCAAAACGGGCCGCAGTCTGGGCGAATCCCATGGATTTTGGGCGATGAAATTCGAAACATGACTTTTTTATGAAATTAAAAAGGGCTTTGACAAAGGCAGGGAAATGCAATATAATAGAAACGGTATGCAATAAATTGGAAACAATTGATCAGGAGGAAAAACGCGGCATGAATCGATTCAAAAGAGGACTCAGCGCCTGTCTGTGTCTTTTACTGACACTGAGCGGCCTCCCTGTTTCTGCGGATGCAATAATAGAAGAAACGCCGGGAATCCGGGTGGAAGAGACGACCCAGCCCCCGGCGGAGACGGAGAAGACGACCACGGACGCGCCTGTGACCGACGCGCCCGCAACCGATGCGCCCATGACGGAAGCACCCATGACGGAAGCGCCTACCACCGCCGCGGCCCCCGAAGCGGAGCCCACCGGGTCGGAGACGTATCTTCCTGAGACGTTCCATGTGACCTTCGAGAGGACGGAAATTTCCGCGGGCATGTCTCAGACGCCCCTGAACCTGGAAAAGGAGCTGAAGCCCCAGGCGACCCAGGGGGAGAAGCTGGTATGGACGGTGACGGAAGGCGACGGCGCGGAGATTTACCGGGGCGACGCGGACACCGGCCGGGAGATTCCCGAAGGGACGGAGGCGGAAAACGCCGCCATGTTTCTGCGGGTGAAAGGCGCGGGAAAGTACACCGTTCGGGCCGCGCTGGCTTCGGAGGAGAAGATTTACGCCCAGGCGACGGTGACCATTACCGAGGACCGGGAACTGAAGCTGTGGGCGGAAAAGACCGACCCCATGGAGGGGGAGACGGTGAAGCTGACCCTGCAGTGCCAGCCGGAGACGGAAATCGATTTGCAGGAAGTGGAATGGACCGCATCCGACGAATGCGTGCGGATAGAGGCGGGACAGGCCGTCTGCCTGAAGCCGGGCAGCGCTGTTATTACCGCCCGGTGGCGGGGACTGAGCGCCCAGTGTGAAATCACCGTCAGCGCCGATCCCGCGGAAATCACAGCCCAGGACGTGACGCTGTATTCCAACCAGACGGGCAGGGTGCAGTGGCAGTTTGTCGAGGGCGCGGAAGGGGACGCGGCGCTGGTGCGGCTGGTTCCCCAGGAGGGCAGCGAGAGCTGGTTTACCCTGGACGAGGCGGGGAATCTGACCCCCGTGGTTTCGGAAGAGGGGATTTTGGCCAGCGAAAGCGGCGCAATCGAGAGTTATGTAGACGTGACGTACAAAAGCCGCAGCGTGCGGGTGAAGGTGGTGCTGCTGCAGGCAGTCACTTCCGCCGCGCCGGTGGGCGAGATGGCTCTTCTGCGGGGACAGACCCTGGAGACTTACGGCAAATACGGCCTTGCGCCCATGAACCATCAGGATAAGGTGGTCGCCCTGGAAAGCGGCGACGAGACGATTTTCACCCTGGACGAAAACGGCGTGATACACGGCGCAGGCCGGGGCACGGCGCAGCTGCGGCTGAAGATGGAATCCGGAAACGTGCTGGAGATGCCGGTGCGAGTGATGGAGCCCACGGAGAAGCTGGAAGTGGAGACCCCCACCACGGGGTATTACAAGGTGGGCGAGACGGCCCAGATGACCCTGCGGCGCACCCCCGCGGAGGCGGACGATCCGGTAACCTGGTCCGTATCCGACGCAAACCTTGCGGAAGTGGACGCAAACGGACTGGTGAACCTGAAGGCCCCCGGCGGCGTGATGCTCACGGCCACGGCGGCTTCCGGCGCCCAGTGTCAGGTGTATCTGGAGATCATTCGCCCGGTGACGGGAATGGAATTTTACCTGAGCGTGTTCCCGGAGGTACGCGCCTTTACCCTGGCCCAGGGCCAGAGCGTGACCCCGGTGGTACGGATGCTGCCGGAAAACGCCACGTACACCGGATACGCCCTGTTCTCCTCGGATCCCGCGGTGGCGGTGATTCAGGGGGGCAAGATCGTGGGCGTGAACCCCGGCGTCGCCACGGTGACCATTGAAAGCGCCGACGGCATGGCCCGGGAGACGATTTCCATCACGGTGGTGGCCAAGCGCAAGGGGGCCACCAGCCTGCGCATCAGCCCGTCTTCCCTGACGTTATACGAAGGCACGGGCCGGAAGCTGCGGGGCAGCGTGAACTCCTCCGCGGCAAACAAGGGGCTGATCTGGGCCAGCACCAATCCCCAGGTGGCCACCGTGGACGCGAACGGCTACGTGACCGCCCTGGAGCCCGGCACATGCAGCATTTACTGCATGAATTCCGCGGGCGTTTTCAAAAAATGCACCGTGCGGGTGAAGGCGCAGCTGCCCAAATCCGTGAAGCTGAACAAGCGCAGCGGCAGCATGTACCCCGACGACTGCTATCAATTGACTTACACCATTTCCCCGGCCAACGTGCGCCAGGAAATCTACAAGACCGTGACCTGGACCACCAGCAACCCCGCCGTGGCCTTTGTAAGCGACGAGGGCATGGTTTATGCCGTCGCCCCCGGCCGGGCCACCATTACCGCCCGCACCGCCAACGGAAAGAGGGCTACCTGCCGGGTGACGGTGAAAAAGCGGGGAGTGACTTCCCTGAGCATCGTCAATCCTTACGGGGATTTCCAGGTGGGGGGCGTATACACCCTGACGGCGGCGGCGCAGCCGGAAAACGCCACGGACGCGTCGGTAAAATGGACGCTGGATTCCCGCAGCCGGAAGCTGGCCTCCATTGACGCGAACACGGGCCTGATTTATTGCAAAAAGGCCGGCACCATTCGGGTCACCGCCACGGCAAAGGACGGTTCCCGGAAGAAGGCCACGATTTCCATCAACATCGGCGACGTGGCGCTGGAGAGCATGCGGGTGTTCTGGCAGGGGAGCGAGATCGCCCAGGGACAGACCATGACCCTGGAATACGGCCAGCAGGCCCAGGCGGAATGCAGCGTGGCGCCGCAGATGTATCTGGAATGGACTTCCTCCAACGCCCGGATCGTCAGCGTGGAAAACGGGCTGATTACCGCCCGGAGATCGGGACAGGCCACCATTACCGCCATGGTGGCGGGCAGGTACGCCTTCTCCTTTGTGGTGAACGTGCCCCGGGACGAAAGCCAGCCCCGGTATCGGGCGCTGCTGATTTCCCAGTATCAATCCTCCAGGGAAAAGGGCTATCTGCCCTTTGCGAAAAACAGCGCCCAGGGATTTGTGAACGCGGTCAGCCGCAGCGATCTGGAGGGCGAGGGGTACGAGGTGACGTACAAGCAGAACCTCACCAGCGCCAGCCAGATGATTTCCGCCATTGAAAGCACCTTTGCCGACGCAAAGGAAGGCGACGTTTCCGTGATTTACGTAATGACCCACGGCGTGATCAAGAACGGGGAATTCTGCTGGTATCTGAAGGGATCCGGCAGCAAGGGCACGTATGTGTTCGCCTCTCAGGTGATGCCCTCCATTCAGAAGATCAAGGGCAACGTGGTGCTGATGGTGCTGTCCTGTTACAGCGGCGGCAGCGACCAGAACCCCAACAACCTGACGGGCATGATGCGTCAGGCGGACGAGGCGGCGGGGGAAGGCGGCAGCTATTCCGTGGTGTGCGCCTCCGACGGCACCAAGCGGGCCAGTTATTCCAACACCGCCGAGAAGAAGGCCTACGACTTCTTCACACTGGGCATTTGCGAGAGCCTGGGCTGGGATTTCCGCAGCGGCGCGGAGACCGACCTGCGGGCCGACCTGAACGGGGACGGCAAGGTTTCCATCGAGGAGCTGGCGGCGGCGACGGCGGCCATTACCAGCGAGGAATGCCAGGCTTATCTGAAGAAATACGGTTCCTCCAGCTACTGGGGGCCCACGGACAAGCGGCAGGATCCTTCCTATTATGTTTCGCCCAAGGCGCGGAATCTGAACATCTTTGGAAAATAGAACAGACCTGCGGCGGGGGAGCTGAGGCTCCTCCGCTTTTTTCGTGGGGAGAGGGCTGGGGCGACGGACGGGGTGGGTGAAAAAATTGTATAATATGCACAAAAAATGGGGAGATATTCTGCAATATAGGCAGCACAATGTCAAATATTGACGAAAATGCTTGCGCACGTCACAATCTTGTAATATAATGGAAGCAATTGAAACGAAATCGGACCCGATGGAGGGAAGCATGAACAAGCAGATGAGAAGACGAATGCTGGCGATGCTGGCGGCGGTGCTGATGATGATCAGCTGCGCGGCCCAGGCCACCACGGTATTCGTTATGGAAGATACCACCGCATATGCCAAGCCGGACACCTCCTCTCAGGCCTACGGCACCCTGGAAGCGGGCATGAGCGCCACCCTTTCGGATTACGGTTACGGGTGGGCGAAGATCACCGCCGGGGGCAAAAGCGCCTATGTGAAGGCGGACGCGCTGGCGGTACAGAAGAGCTATTCCGGGCAGACGGTATACACCGCCGGGGAAGCGAAAATGTATCGGAACCTGAACGAATCCTCCGCGTTTCAGACCCTGGACAAGGGTACGGCGGTGAATCTGTACGCCACGGCGGGAGACTGGGCCTATGTAAAGGCCGGCGGCTCCAAGGGACTGGTGAAGATTTCCCAATTGACCACCCAGGGGCCGGAAAAGGAAGCGCCCGCCCAGAGCGTGGACGCGTATGTGTGCGTGGACGGGGCCAGGGCCTACAAATCCAACAGCACTTCCTCCAAGGTATTGTGCAGCCTTTCGCTGAACGACGTGGTTACCGTGACCGCGTACAAGAGCGGCTGGTGCCGGGTGACGAAAAACGGCGCCACGGGATATATGCGCCGGGCGGATCTTTCCACGGAAAAGACGGTGGCTTTTAAGGACGCGGGCATGACCGCCTATGTGACCGCTTCTTCCGCCAAGGCCTATGAGCAGTGGTCCACCTCCTCCAGCGTGGTGGCTACGGTGAAGCAGAACACGGAAGTGACCGTTACCGGCCTGAGCGACGATTGGGCCCGGGTGAAAAGCGGTTCCGGCAGCGCGTACATGCTGCGCCGGGATCTGGGCACTTCTCCGGTGACCCCCTCCAACGGCTCCTCCGCCACCCCTGCCCGGGGCACGGCAAAGGAGATCGACTGGTGGGACGGCGGCATTCAGAGCCTGATCAAGGTGGGCGACACCTACACCGTTACCGACGTGGCCACGGGCATTGCCTGGACCGAGAAGCGGGTGGGCGGCAGCAACCACTGCGACACCGTGCCCGCCACCAAGGCCGACACCGCCGCCATGAAGGCCGCCTGCGGCAGCTGGAGCTGGGACCGGCGCGCGGTGTTCGTCACCGTCAACGGCGTGAATTACGCGGGTTCCATCAACTGCATGCCCCACGGCGACAACAAGCACGAGGAGACCGGCTTCGGCGGGCATCACTGCCTGCACTTCACCAACAGCCGCACGCATGGCAGCAATTCCCTCTGTCCGCTGCATCAGGCGGCCATCAAGAAAGCGGCTTCTGCGACGCTGAAATAAAAGAAAACGTGCCCGGCGCGACGGAGAGTTGCGTCGGGTTTTTGCGTATGAGCGAGGGGAACGACCTCATCCGCCGCCTGAGGGCGGCACCTTCCCCAGAGGGGAAGGCGGGGGTACAGGTTTTACTATGAGAGAGAAAGAGGATATGCTTTTTGAGATGGAAAGGGAGCGATGGAATGAAGCGGAACGATTACGGCAGTCTGTGCACGGAGATGTACGAAATACTGCACCCCCAGGCCCCGGAAGATGAGATGGAATTTTATCTTTCCTACGCCCGGAAGGGGCAGCGGATGCTGGAGCCCATGTGCGGCAGCGGCCGGTTTCTGGCGCCTTTTATGGAAAAGGGATATGACATATGGGGCATGGACGCTTCGGAGGAGATGCTGGAAAAGCTGCGGGCAAAGGCCCCGGGGGCGAAGGCGGACCGGTGCACGCTGGAGGACTACCGGCCCGGCGTGCAGTTTGATTATATCTTCATTCCCTCGGGCTCCATCTGCCTTTTCACGGACGGGGAACAGCTGGCCGGGGTATTGCGAAAGCTGCGGGAACTGATGAACCCGGAGGGCCGGCTGGTGTTTGCGGTGGACACGGTGGCCTGCGTTTGCCCGGACGACGGGGAATATCGAAAGAACCTGACCGTCAGCACCCCCGAGGGGCTGGAGATCGCCCTCTGGTCGAAGAACCGATACGACGCGCAGACGCAGACCCAGTATTCCCCGGGAAGATACGTGCTGTCCCGGGCGGGAGAAGAACTGCGGCGGGAGGAGATGGACTTTCAGACCCACCTGTATCGGATGGGCGAAATGGACGCGCTGCTGGAACAGGCAGGATTTACGCAGATCAAGGCATACGGGGGATACGACAAAAGCCCCGCGGAAGCGGCGGAGGGAGAAATGCTGCTGTACGAATGCCGGGCCGGGGAAAAGCAGATTTAACACGGGGCCGCTTTACAGGGAAGTTTGGGGGATTATAATGGGAATATAGACAAAAGCCGTGATGGGGAAGGTCTGTCCGAAAGCGTCCCAAGCGAGCCGGGGTATGGTGAAAGCCCGGCGGACGGCGCGGAAAAGAGCATCGCCCCGGAGCTGCCGGTGGAAAGCGGAAAGCGAGTAGAGCCGGCCGGGTGCGCCCGTGAACGCGCAGGCGCGTAAAGGCGCGCAGAGGGGCTCCCGGGTGAAAACGGGGGCAAATCGGGTGGTACCGCGAAGCAATTCGTCCTGAAAGACAGGGCGGATTTTTTTTATTGGGAGGAAGGAAGATGTTCGAAAAGGTTTCAACGGATTTGAACTTTGTTTCCCGGGAAGTGGAAATCGAGAAGTTCTGGCGCGAGAACGATATTTTCCAGAAGTCCGTGGATCAGCGGGAGGGCAGCGACGTATTCATGTTTTACGACGGCCCGCCCACGGCCAACGGCAAGCCCCACATCGGGCACATCGAGACCCGGGCCATCAAGGACCTGATTCCCCGGTTCCAGACCATGAAGGGCAAGAAGGTGCCCCGCAAGGCCGGATGGGATACCCACGGACTGCCGGTGGAATTGGAAGTGGAAAAGACCCTGGGCCTGGACGGCAAGGAGCAGATCGAGGAATACGGCATCGAGCCCTTCATTCAGAAGTGCAAGGAATCCGTATGGAAATACAAGGGCGAATGGGAAAAGATGAGCGAACGTGTGGGCTATTGGGCCGACATGGAGCATCCCTACATCACTTACGAAAATCCCTACATCGAATCCGAATGGTGGGCGCTGAAGACCATTTCCGACAAGGGGCTTCTGTACAAGGGCCACAAGATCGTGCCCTACTGCCCCCGCTGCGGCACCGCCCTGTCCAGCCATGAGGTTTCCCAGGGATACAAGTCCGTCACCGAGAAATCCGCCGTGGTGCGCTTCAAGGTGAAGGGGGAGGAGAACACCTATCTTTACGCCTGGACCACCACCCCCTGGACCCTGCCCAGCAACGTGGCCCTGTGCGTGAACCCCAACGAGGAATACGCCCGGTTCGACGCGGAAGGCCGCACCGTCATCATGGGCAAGGCGCTGATTCCCTCCATCATGGGCGAGACGGAGATCTCCAACATGACGGTGTTCCCCGGCAGCGAACTGATGGGCATGGAATACGAGCCGCTGTTCGACTTTGTAAAGCCCCTGGTGGACAAGAAGGCCTGGTATGTGGTAACGGACGAATACGTCACCATGACCGACGGTACCGGCATTGTGCATCAGGCTCCCGCCTTCGGTGAAGACGACGCGCGGGTGGGCCGCAAATACGGCATCCCCTTCCTGCAGCTGGTGGACGCGAAGGGCCAGATGTCCAAGGAAACCCCCTGGGCGGGCACCTTTGTGAAAAACGCGGACCCCATCATCCTGAAGGAGCTGGACGAGAAGGGCCTGTTGGTAGCGGCGCCGGAATTCACCCATGATTATCCCTTCTGCTGGCGGTGCGACACGCCCCTGATCTATTACGCCCGCAGCACCTGGTTTATCAAGATGACCGCCGTGCACGACGAACTGATGAAATCCAACCAGGCCATTCACTGGATGCCCGAAAACATCCGGGACGGCCGCATGGGCAATTTCCTGGACAACGTCATCGACTGGGGCCTTTCCCGGGAACGTTACTGGGGCACGCCCCTGCCGGTATGGGTCTGTAAATGCGGACACACCCACACCGTGGGCTCCATTGAGGAGCTGCGCAGGCTGGGCCGGATGGAGGACGGCAGCGAAGTGCCGGAGAACATCGAGCTGCACCGGCCCTACATCGACCGGGTGGTCATGACCTGCCCCGAATGCGGCGAGGTAATGCGCCGCACCCCCGAGGTGATCGACTGTTGGTTCGATTCCGGGTCCATGCCCTTTGCCCAGCTGCATTATCCCTTCGAAAATCAGGAGCTGTTCAAGCAGGAATTCCCCGCCAGCTTCATTTCCGAGGCCATCGACCAGACCCGAGGCTGGTTCTACACCCTGATCGCCATTTCCACCCTGCTCTTCGGCCGGGCGCCCTTTGAAAACTGCATCGTGATGGGGCACGTGCAGGACGCCGAGGGCCGGAAGATGAGCAAGCACATCGGCAACGTGGTCAATCCCTGGGACGTGCTGGACAAGCAGGGCGCGGACGCGGTGCGCTGGTATTTCTACGCCTCCGCCGCTCCCTGGCTGCCCACCCGGTTCTCCAGCGAGCTGGTAAGCGACATGCAGCGCAAGTTCATGGGCACCCTGTGGAACACGTACGCCTTCTTCACCCTGTACGCCTCCATCGACAACTATCAGCCCGCCGCCCAGAAGCCCCGGGAAGAGGACCGGACGCTGATGGACAAATGGGTGCTTTCCCGGCTGAACAGCCTGGTGAAGTACGTGGACGAGGGCATGCAGGATTACAAGATCACCGAAACCGCCCGGGCCATCGCCGAATTCGTGGACGATCTGTCCAACTGGTATGTGCGCTGCAACCGGGAGCGCTTCTGGGGCAAGGGCATGGAAGGGGACAAGCTGGCCGCCTTCGACACCCTGTACACGGTGCTGACCACCCTGGCGGGGGTGTGCGCGCCCTATGTGCCCTTCCTGGCGGAGAGCATGTATCAGAACCTGGTGGTGGGCAATCTGCCCGACGCGAAGGAATCCGTGCATCTGACGGACTTCCCCGCCTGGGACGCGGCGCGCATCGACGACGAACTGGAAAACGACATGCGGGAGGTCATGCAGGCGGTGCAGCTGGGCCGCGCCTGCCGCAATACCGCCAACATCAAGGTGCGTCAGCCCATCGCCACCCTGTACGTAAAGGGCGCGGCGCTGCCGCAGGCCGTGGCGGAGATGATCTCCGGCGAACTGAACGCCAAGAGCGTGCACTTTGTGGACGACGCACGGGCCTTCACCACCTACAAGCTGAAGCCCCAGATGCGCACCCTGGGCCCCAGGTACGGCAAGCTGCTGGGCAGGATCGGCCAGAAGCTGCTGACCCTGGACGGCAACGAAGTGGTGGACGCGTTCGAGCGGGGCGAGACCGTTTCCTTCGACATCGAGGGCACCCAGGTGACTCTGGAGAAGGCGGACGTGCTCACCGAGCCCATGCAGAAGCCGGGCTTTGTGGCGGAATCCGAAGGGGACATGACCGTGGTCATCGACACCAACCTGACCCCCGAGCTTATCGAGGAGGGCTATGTGCGCGAGGTGATTTCCAAGCTGCAGAACATGCGCAAGGACGCGGGCTTCGAAGTGATCGACCGCATCCACGTGACCTACGAGGCCGGGGAGAAGCTTTCTCAGGTGCTGGAAAAGGGCGCGGAGGAAATCAAAAAGGCCGTGCTGGCCACCGACTTCACCCCCGGCAAGGCCGGCGAACTGGTGAAGGAATGGAACATCAACGGCGAAAAGGCCACCCTGGGCGTAAGCCGGTAATAAGGATTTTTCGACAGTCTGAGACGGGGAAGCGAGGGCTTCCCCGTCTGATTTTTATCGGGAAGGATGACAAAAATGACGGGACTTGGAACCATTCTCAACAGCGCCGGCATTGTTTTCGGGGGAATTGTCGGGCGTTTCGCGGGGAAATTTCTGAAGCCGCAGCAGCAGGACGCGCTGAACAAGGCCTGCGGCGTGAGCATCCTGTTTATCGCCATCGCCGGGGCCATGGAGGGCATGTTGAAAATTGAGGGAAACGAAATCAGCAGCGGAAAATCCATGCTGGTGGTGCTGTGTCTGGCGCTGGGAACGCTGATGGGCGAAATCATCGGCGTGGAAAAGGGATTTGAGCGCTTTGGCGAATGGCTCCGGGAAAAAACGGGAAACGGCGGCAACGCGGGATTTGTCAACGCGTTTGTGACGGCCTCCCTTACGGTTTCCATCGGCGCGATGGCCATTGTGGGGGCCATTCAGGACGGGCTGCAGGGGGATGCTTCCACGCTGATGGTGAAATCCGTTCTGGACTGCGTCATCATCGTGGTGATGACTTCCGCCCTGGGAACGGGAGCGATTTTTTCGGCGATTCCCGTGTTTCTGTTTGAAGGGGGCATGACGCTGCTGGCGAAATGGCTGGCTCCGCTGATTACGGAGGCGGCGGTGGCGCATTTATCCCTGATCGGCTCAATTCTGATTTTCTGCATCGGGCTGAACCTGACAGGAGGAAAGAAGATTCGGGTGGCCAACATGCTGCCGGCGGTGTTTCTGGCCATGGGGGCGGCGTATCTTCCCTGGAATTTCTGAAGGCGGCAGGGGAATGAAGCGCGTCCGCCGAGGAGAAGGAGGAGATGGAGATGCTGAAGCTGGTAAAAATGGAGGAGCAATACTGGCCGCAATTGACGGAAATGATGGACGAATGGACGGCCAGCGGGGAGAAGATCATTCCATGGTCCATTCGCAAATGCGATTATCACCACAGGGAGGCGTATCTGGACAGTCTGGAGGTAAAGGAAGAAGGCGGAAAGCTGGTGCCGGATTCCACGTACTTTTGCCTGGACACGGAGGAAAACGCCTTTGTGGGAGCGGTGAACATCCGTCACCGGTTGAACGAAAGATTACTGCACGCCGGGGGACACATTGGCGACGGCATACGCCCCAGCCGGCGGGGCAGTGGCCTGGGCACGGAGATGATCGGCCTGGCGCTGGAAAAATGCCGGGAAATGGGAATACGGCGGGTGCTCATGTGCTGCGATAAGGACAATCCGGCCTCCGCCCGAACCATTCAGAAAAACGGCGGCCGATTGGAAAACGAAGTGCTGGACGGCGAAGACGTGGTGCAGCGGTATTGGATTGACACATAAAAAAGAGCGCATGGACGGCGGAGAAGCCGAAATCCATGCGCTTTTTGATGGGAACAGAAATCAGGGAGTTTCCGAGGGGGGAACCAGCGTGCCCACCAGGCCCATGCCCTGCATGAAGCGCAGCATCATGTCCATCAGTTCCTCCGCCGCGGCCTGGGGCGGGCGGCCGGGGGCGGGCTCCATCAGCCAGTCCTCGAAATAGCTCAGGCAGCCGGCGGTGAGGAAACGCACCGCCCGGTGAAGGGCTTCCGGGGCCATGGGCTGGGCGCTTTTCCAGGAGAAGGCGAATTTTTCCAGGAACAGGGCCTTCAGCCGGTTCGTCAGGGGCAGGCCACCGGAGAGGGCCATGCGGCACAGCTCCTTATCCTCATAAGCCACCTGCATCAATTCCAGAAACAGGGCCCGGGGGTTGGATTGCCCCCGATGGGATTCCAGCACCTGGTCGAATTCCCGGCAGAGGCCGTCCTGAATATGGGAGAGCAGGTCCATGGGGTCTTTATAATAAGTATAGAAGGTGCCGCGGTTTACATCGGCGTTTTTGCAAAGCTCGGTGACGGTGATTTCCCCGATGGGCTTTTCCCGCATCAGCTCCAGAAGACTTTCCCGAAGTACCATTTTAGTGAATTTTACCCGTCGGTCGGCGTCGCGCATGTGTGGTTTCCTCCTTTTGATGGAAAACATTATACATCGATATTGTACGAAAATCAACAGTTTGTGCGAGAAAATACGCAAAGATTAAAAGATGTTCAATATTGAAGAGGCATAAGGGCGAGGAAAGGCGGGCAAGATAACGGAAAAAGGCAGGAAAAGGAGCGAGGGACAGATGGAAATGCAGGGATCGCGCACTCAGGGGAATCTGCAGGCGGCCCTTTCCCGGGAGAGTCGCAACCGGCTGCGGTACGAATGGTACGCCCAGCAGGCCAAGGCCCAGGGATACGTGCACATTGGGCAGCTGTTTGACGAGACGGCGGAGAAGGAGCAGGCCCACGGGGAGATGTGGCTGCGGGCCCTGGGGGAGCAGACGGACACGGCCCGGAGCCTTGACCGGGCGGCGGAGGGCGAGCGGGAGGAATGGGCGGAGCTGTACGCGGAATACGCCCGAATCGCCCGGCAGGAGGGGTTTGCGGAAATCGCGGGGCAATTCGAGAAAATCGCCGCGGTGGAGCGGGGACACGAGCAGCGCTTCCGGCTGGCCCTGAGCCAGATGCAGGCGGGGCAGGTGTTTCACCAGGAGGGGGAATGCGCCTGGGTATGCGCCAACTGCGGCCACGTGGCATATGGCGCGGACGCGCCGGAGAACTGCCCCGCCTGCGGCCACGGCCGGGCGTATTTTTCCCGGCAGGAGGAGGCCTATTGAGGACGCAAAATTTCTGAAAAGAATTGACGGCGGGCGTTGAAATTTGCCGGGCGGGATGGTATACTGAACACCAGGCAAGGGGAGTAGCGAGCGTTCCACAGGGACGCAGCCCGGCGCGTCAGGACGGCGGCTTTTCCGCCCGCGCGGGCTTGAAAACGCAAGACCTTGGCAGTATTTTGCATGCTGCCGGAGGTCTTGCTTTTTTATTGCAGGGGCCCGGCGCAGAAACCGGAGGAGGAAGAACACATGGAAGGACTGTTGGCAGGGATTCAGGCCATTACCTGGCAGATGCCGGTGATGTGGGTCATCGGTGGGATCCTGATCTATCTGGCCATCAAAAAGGACATGGAGCCCACGCTGCTTTTGCCCATGGGCTTCGGGGCGATCCTGGTGAATTTGCCCCTTTCCAGCGCCACGGAGGTGTTGGAGACGCTGTTCAGCGCGGGCATTGCCAACGAGCTGTTTCCGCTTTTGCTGTTCATCGGCATCGGCGCGATGATCGACTTCGGGCCGCTTCTGTCCAATCCGCGGCTGCTGCTCTTCGGCGCGGCGGCGCAGTTCGGCATTTTCTTTACGCTGATTGTGGCCCGGGCCTGCGGCTTCGACCTGAAGGACGCGGGATCCATTGCCATCATCGGCGCGGCGGACGGGCCCACCTCCATTCTGGTGGCCAACGTATTCGGCAGCAAATATCTGGGGGCCATTACGGTGGCGGCTTATTCTTACATGGCGCTGGTGCCCATTGTGCAGCCCCCCTGCATCAGGCTGATTACCACCCAGAAGGAACGCAGGATTCACATGGAATACAACCCCCAGAGCGTTTCCAAAACCACACGGATTCTCTTCCCCATTATCGTAACGGCCATTGCCGGCGTGGCGGCGCCTCAATCGGCGGTGCTGGTGGGCTTTCTGATGTTCGGAAACCTTTTGCGGGAATGCGGCGTGCTGGACAATCTTTCCGACGCGGCCCAGAACATATTGGCGAAGCTGATTACCCTGGTGCTGGGGCTGACGGTGGCGGCCCGGATGCAGGCGGCGGAATTTCTGACGGTTCAGACGCTGATGATATTGGGGCTGGGACTGGTGGCCTTTGTGTTCGACACCTTCGGCGGCGTGCTGTTTGCCAAGATACTGAACCTTTTCCTGAAAAAGAAGGTCAACCCCATGATCGGCGCGGCGGGCATTTCCGCCTTCCCCATGGCTTCCCGGGTGGTGCACAAGATGGGCCTGAAGGAAGACCCGCAGAATTTCCTGCTGATGCACGCGGCGGGGGCCAACGTGGCCGGGCAGATCGCTTCGGTGATTGCCGGCGGCATGATCCTTTCCCTGATCGCCCATTGACGGAGGTATGAAAAGATGAGCGCAAATCTGCTGGAGACCCTTCGGATTACGTTATTCGGCATGCTGGGGATTTTCGCGGTGATGATCGTGATTTACCTGGTGATTGCGGTATTGAACAAGGTAACGAAATAAGGCGTAGGACCATTGCGGGCCCCTTCGAGCAATCGGAGGGGCTTTTTTGCGGGGAGGGGATGGGGGTTACGGACCTCATCCGCCGCCTGAGGGCGGCACCTTCCCCAGGGGGGAAGGCGGGGGATGCGGCAGGGTGCGCCTTGAAAAAGACGCGTATATTGAATCTTGATAAGAGAATTACGTGTGATAATGTTATAAAACAGAATAAAATTGTAAAATTAATGCGCTTTAAACGCTGCGACAAGGGTTGACAACCGTCTATTAACAGGGATATAATAAAAATACCCTCCGGGGGACGGAACGGAAGATGCATTCCCCGGAAAATAGACAGGAGGATGGATCCATGAAGAAACTGTTGGTATTGGTGCTTGCCCTGTGCCTGGTGCTTAGCAGTGCGGCGGCCTTTGCGGAACTGGAGATTCCCCGCAACGAGACCGTCACCGAGAACGGCAACCAGTGGGGCGCTCCCACGAGCTACAACATCTACAACACCGGATCGATCGCTTGGCCCGGCGGCGGCGGAACCCGCATGCTGATCTACGAAGCGCTTTACATGTACAACGTGCTGACCAACGAGAACGAGCCCCTGCTGGCGGACGGCCCCATCGAGTGGGAAGACGATTACAACTTCCTGGTGCATATCAAGGAAGCGGCCCACTGGAACGACGGCGAGGACCTGAACGCGGACGACGTGGTATGGACCTTTGAATCCGCCAAGATGGTCACCCAGGGCTATTCCGACTTCTGGACGTTTGCGGAGAACATCGAGAAGGTGGACGATCTGACCGTGCGCATCACCATCGTGAAGGAGCCCTACAACATGTACAAGGTTCCCTCCATGCTGAGCCAGGTCTCCATTCGCCCCGAGCACATCTGGCGCCCCATCTTCGAGGCCAACAAGCTGGAAGACGGCACCTATGACGGCGCGGCCATCGCGGAAATCTGGGCGGACGACCCCAATTACGATTACTGCGGCCTGAGCCCCGACGGCAGCGAGACCCACTTCGTGGTTTCCTCCGGCTGCTACATGGTGTATTATTACGACGACACCCGCATCGTCTGCATCCGTGACGACAATTACTGGGGCCAGGACGCTTCCATGTTCGGCAAGCTGCCCGCGCCCAAGTATTTCGCCCACGGCATCTACTCCAACAACGCCGCCGGCGACCTGGCCTTCCAGAACGGCGAAGTGGACGTGGCCCAGCAGTTCATGGCCTCCGTCTGGGAGATTCAGGACCAGATGAAGGACGAGAACGGCGAGACCCTGGTGCACACCTATTATAACGAGAAGCCCTATCACCTGGGTTACTCCATGCCCAGCCTGGTGTTCAACATGAACCGGGACGGCCTGAAGGACTACGCGGTGCGCAAGGCCATCGCCCTTTCCCTGGACTTTGAATCCATCGCCACCAACGCCATGTCCGGTTATACTCAGGACATCGTGCCCTCCCTGTTCAACACCTACATCTACGGCCAGTATCTGGACGAGACCAACGAAGAGTACATGGCCCTCAGGTGGGACACCACCGACCTGGACGGCAACCGGGAAGCCGCCAAGGCCCTGCTGGACGAGGCCGGATATGTTGACGCGGACGGCGACGGCATGCGCGAAATGCCCGACGGCAGCAAGATCGAATGGAAGGCCGAGTGCCCCATGGGCTGGTCCGACTGGAACGCCTCCCTGGAGATTCTGTGCGAATCCGCCAAGGCCATCGGCCTGAACATCGTCACCTACTTCCCCGAAGCTTCCGTTTACACCAACGACCAGCAGTATGGCACCTTTGACATCCTGATGGCCTCTCCCCAGCCCGGCGGCTCCGTGGCCAACCCCTGGAACTGGGTGTACCAGATTCTGGTAACCGGCGCTCCCGAAGGCGAGTACACGCCCCGCAACTACGGCCGTTATTCCAATCCCGAGATCGACGCTCTGGCGGACGAAGCGGCTGCCACCACCGACATGGACACCCTGATCGAGATCTACACCGAGATCGACACCATCTACCTGTCTGAACTGCCCACCGTGCCGCTGATGTATCGTCCCGGCAACTTCCACACCACCTATTCCGGTTACTGGACCGGATGGGCCAGCGCGGACGACGGCACCAACACCCCGCCCTACAACCTGCATGACTTCGCCGGCCTGAAGGAGCTGTTCATGCTGGAGCCCACCGGAAAGGAATAAGGGAAAACGCAGTTTTTCTGAAATTTCTTCCCAAAGAAATGGGGGGAGCCGCGAAAGCGGCTCCCCTCCGTCGAAGAGGCAGGGGAAGCGCCTTCCCGGCAAGGGGGAGGGCTTCCCGGTAAGTAGGGGGTGACGTTACCACATGAAGGGGTACCTCAAGTATTGTTCGAGGAAGCTGGGCTGGTATATCTTCACCTTCGTCATCGCGCTGATGCTCAACTTCTTCCTTCCGCGGCTGATTCCCGGCAATCCGGTTTCCCTGATTCTGGGGGAAATGTCCGCCGGCATGACCGATACGGACAAATATTTCAAGATTTACAACGAATACATGGAAAACTTCGGGCTGAACCTGCCCCTCTGGCGGCAGTTTCTCCGGTTCGTGGTGAACATGTTCCACGGGGATCTGGGCCGTTCCTTTAACCTGTATCCCAGGACGGTCACTTCCCTGATTGCGGATCGACTGCCCTATACGCTGGCCATTCAGCTGCCCGCCATTCTCATCGGATGGATCATCGGCAATCTGCTGGGGGCGGTGGCGGCCTATCGCAAGGGCGTTTTCGACAAGGTGATTTTCCCGGTTTCTCTTTTGATTTCTTCCATTCCTTCGTTCATTCTCTCCTTCGTGCTGTTGTTTACCCTGAGCATGACGGTGAAGGTATTCCCCACGGGCAACGCGTACGCATACGACATTTTGCCCAGTTACGTGACGCTGTTTGGATTTTTAAAGCTGCCCACGTGGAAGTTCTTTTCTTCCCTGATATACCACTGGACGCTGCCCTTCTTATCGTCCGTATTGGTGATGATCGGCGGTCAGGCCATCGGCATGCGGTCCATGTCCCTGTATGAATTGAATGCGGACTATGTGCTTTACGCAAAACTGCTGGGCATTCGGGACCGCAAGATTGTGCGGTACGTTTTCCGCAACGCGGTGCTGCCCCAGATCACGGGCCTGGCCTCTTCCATCGGCGGGGCCGTGGGCGGCGCGCTGATTGTGGAAACGGTGTTTTCCTATCCCGGCATTGGCATGCTGATCAATTTGTCCATTCGAAACGTGGATTACACGCTGCTCTCCGGCTGCACGCTGATGACCTCGGCCTGCGTGCTGGCGGCCAATTTCCTGGTGGAACTGGTATACGGCGTGCTGGATCCCCGGGTGCGCAGCGCCCATTCTGAGGAGGGTTGAGCATGCAGGCGATAAAGACAATGTTCCGGTCCCCCAGATTTATTGTGGGATTTCTCATGGTTTTCGCCATACTGGCTTACGCCATACTGGTGCCGGCCATTTCCAAGGTGGATCCCAAAGGCAATCGCGGGGAGAACCCCTATTATCATGAAGTAAAAACCCTGGTGGCGGCCCTGGAGGCCGAGGACGACGAGGCCATTGCGACAGAAATCGCCCGGCTGCGGCAATTGGCCGCGGACAATGACGACGAAGTATTGGCCGACGCGGCGAACAACCTGAACGACGTGGCCGACGCGGTGGAACAGGCCCTGGTGACCGATGAAACCGCCGACGCGGTGAACGCCCTGGAGCAGGTGAAGAGCAACCGCAAATTCCCCCTGGTGAACGGCGAGCGGCTGGAAATGAAGGCCCTGTTGGAAAAGGGCGACGTGGAAGGCGCCAGGGAAGAAGGCGGGCGGCTGCTGGAGCACTGCGCCCAGGCCAACGCATTCTTTGAATCCATCACCGAGGCGGGGAATGATTTCGACGCGGCCCAGGAGGCCGTGGACGCGTTTACCTCCGCCACGGACGACGAGCTGATAGAAATCAACGCCGCCATCGAGGCCAGGGACGGGGAAGGACTGGCGGACGCGGTGGAGAACCTGCGCACCCAGCACGGCAAGCTGGAGGCCCAGGTGACGGAAGCTTTGGCACGCACGGAGAAATCCGCCTATGCCGGCGCCATCGACGCGGCCAACAAAACCGCCCAGAGCACCTTCCTGTATCCCAAGGACGATCCGCCCAGTTCCATGTTCTGGTTTGGCACGGACGTATTTTCCCGAGATCTGTTTGTGGAAATGGCCTACGGAGCCCGCACCAGTCTGATGGTGGGGCTGGTGGCCGGGTGTCTGGCCACGCTGATCGGCATTGCCCTGGGGCTGACGGCGGGATTTGTGGGGGGTCTGGTGGACGACATTATCACCATTCTCACCAACACCTTCATCGTGATTCCGGGATTCATTATTCTGATTCTGATTTCCATCGCGGTGGGGCAGTTCCGGGAGGCCTGGCTTACGGGCCTGGTGATCGGCTGCACGGCCTGGCCCTGGACGGCCCGTTCCGTTCGGGCGCAGACGGTTTCCCTGCGGCTGCGGGACCATGTGAACATGGCCCGGATTACCGGATATTCCACGGCGCACATCATCGTGACGGAGATTATGCCCTACCTGATGAGCTACATCGTGATGGCCTTTATCCTGCAGGTGGCCGGCGGCATCGGCCAGGAGGCCACCCTGGCGCTGCTGGGTCTGGGCGACCCCACGGGCATTTCTCTGGGCCGGCTGATGAACTGGGCCCTGGAATACAACGCCATCAATTACAACCGCTGGTGGGAGTTCATTCCCGTGGCTTGCGCCATCGGCATGATTACCTTTGGTCTGTACCTGATGAATTCCGGCATGGACCAGGTATTCAATCCCAAGATAAGGAGCTGAGACCATGGCAGAATATATTCTCGACGTGAAGGGGCTGAAGACCTTTTATCGCACGCGTCTGAAGGAAAATGTGTATGCCGTGGACGGCGTGGATCTGCATTTGAAGGAGGGACGCGTGCTGGGCATCGCCGGTGAATCCGGATGCGGCAAGTCCACCCTGGCCACGTCGCTGATGGGCTTCTATTTCCCGCCGCTGCATTACGGCAGCGGGCAGATCGTGCTGGATGGCACGGACATTATGTCCATTCCCTATGAAACATTGCGAAAAAATTTCCTGGGCACGGAAATTGCCTACATTCCCCAGGCGGCCATGAACGCCCTGAACCAGACCCGGAAGGTATCCAAATTCGTGGTGGATATACTCAAGGAGCACCGGCCGGACCTGAGCAAGGAGCAGATGCTGAACCTGGCCCGGGAGAAATTCGAATTTCTGAACCTGCCGGAGCGGGTGCTCAGCGCCTATCCCTCGGAGCTTTCCGGCGGCATGAAGCAGCGCACGGTGATCGCCCTTTCCACGCTGCTGAACCCCAAGGTGCTTATCGCCGACGAGCCCTCCAGCGCGTTGGACGTTTCCAGCCAGAAGATCGTCATCAGCATGCTGAAGAAGATGATGAAGGAAGGCTATGTGAAGAGCATGATCTTCATCACCCACGAACTGCCCCTTTTGCGGCACGTGGCGGACGACATCGTGGTGATGTACGCCGGCGAGCTGGTGGAGGAGGGCACCACCGAGCAGGTGATTTTTGACCCCATTCATCCCTACACCCATGCGCTGATGGGCTCTATCATCGTGCCGGAGGACGGCATGAAGGCCCACAAGCTCACCGCCATTCCCGGCGCGCCGCCGAACCTGAAGCGGGTACCCCCGGGATGCCGGTTCCGGGACCGGTGCGCCTATGCCCGGGAGGAATGCGCCCGGGACGCCCGGGTGGGCATTACCCGATTTGGGCCGGAAAACAGCCGGTATCACCGGTGCGTATTTTCCGAAGAACAGCTGCGCGCCTGGTACGGCGAAGAAAAGCGCAGGTTCGGCATCGGAGGTGGCGCGAAATGACACAGTGGGATCGGTTTTACAGGCAATATCGCTCCGTCAGCAAGGCGGCAAGGCTGATTTTCCTTCTGGGCGTGATTCTGGTAATTCTGTGCCTTTTGAGCTGCATGATTTATTCGGAACTCAGCGCCGCTTCGGATTACGCCGGGGCGCTGCTGGAAATTACCAGCCAGCAGGGGGAGGACACGGGGTATTATGAGAAGATGCCCGCCTCCGAAATGCCCCGGGCGTTTCTGGACCATTACGACGCCATCCAGGCCGCCGTGCCCGAAGCCGAGGCCCGGTGCGCCGAGGGAAGCCTGCTGATTGTGTATTACCCGGTGGCCAGGTTCCTTTACGCGCTGATGATCATCCGGTTCTGGTGGCTGTACGCGGGCATTGGGCTGATGGTGATTTCCGCCGGGCTGGGGCTTTACAACAGCGGCCGGAAATTCGACCGGGAAGTGAAATGCTCCCATTGCGGCAAGACCTTCCGGGGCACCCAGGTGGACCGGAACAACGGCAAATGCCCCGAATGCGGAGAGAGCACCACCGCCGGCGACGTGGTATTGGAAGCCCGGCACGTGAACAAGATCTTCGGCACGGGCAAAAAGAGCGTCCACGCGGTCAACGACGTGAACTTCGTGCTGCACCGGGGCGAGATCATCTCCATCGTGGGGGAATCCGGTTCCGGCAAGACCACCTTCGCCAAGATTCTGCTGGGCCTGCTGGGAGAAACCAGCGGCGAGATTCTCTACAACGGCGCCCCCCGTTTTCTGAAGACCGGGCCCATGAAGAAGATGTACTGGCAGAACATTCAGGCCATTTTTCAGGACCCCTTCTCCACCTTCAACCAGTTTTTCCGGGTGGAGAAGATATTGAATGACTGTCTGACGCTGAAGGGGCTGGGCCATCTCAGCCGGGAAGAAAAGCGGCAGATGATGGTGGACGCGTGCAAGTTCGTGAACCTGAAGTACGAAGAGCTATATAACAAATATCCCTTCGAGCTTTCCGGCGGACAGATGCAGCGGCTGATGATCGCCCGCATTTTCATGATGCAGCCCAACGTGCTCATCGCCGACGAGCCCACCAGCATGATCGACGCATGCAGCCGGTCCACCATACTGGATATGCTATTGAAGCTGCGGGATGAAAAGGGCATGACCATTGTGTTCATTACTCACGATTTGGGCCTGGCCTATTACGTTTCCGACACGCTCTACATCATGGAGCACGGCAAGATGGTGGAAACCGGCGCGGCGGAGGAGATCATTCTCAACCCCACCCACCGTTACACCAGACAGCTGGTGGCGGACGTGCCCAAACTCAACGAGGAATGGGAACTGGACGCCTGACAGAAGACGGTTTTCCGCCCCGACGGATGATTTCGCCGGGGCGGAATTTTTGCGGGGGCCTTGAAGGCGGCGCGAAAAATGCATATAATGAATGAGAAAACGGAAGGGGGCATGGGCGGTGAATCGAAGCAAACGGATTTATACGCTGGACGAGATTCGGGCCATTGCCGCGCCGCTGGCCAGAGAATACGGCGTGGGAGCCCTGTATTTGTTTGGGTCGTATGCCCGGGGCGAGGCCACGTCGGAAAGCGATTTGGATTTTCGCATTGAAAAGGGACGGCTGCGTTCGCTTTTTCAATTGAGCGGATTTCAGATGGCGCTGGAGGATGGATTCCATAAGGAGACGGATTTGCTGACCACCCAGATGCTGACGCCGCAGTTTCTGGACAGCATTCGACCGGAAGAGGTGCTGATTTATGCCGGGAATTGATATGAAAATTGACAGTATGAAATAGCCGTCCTGACACACATTGTGTTGGGGCGAAATTTTTGCGCTTTTTTTCGGAATGTGTTATAATGGGCAAAAAACACGGCGAGGAGGCAGAAGCAAATGACCAACGGGGAAATTTGCAAAAAGGCGTTTTCCAAGGTGAAGGTGAAGCACCTGACGGCCATGAGCGTGATTTCGTATGGAATGGCGGCGGTTTCGCTGCTGGGAATGGATTTGACGGGCAGCGGGGCGCTGGATCTTCTGATCGGGCTTGCGCTGGGCACGGCGGTGTGTCTGGGGGCCTTCTGCGGCATGAACCGGGTTTCCATGACGGCATGGCGCAGCGGCAAGGCGGAATACGCGGAGTTCTTCGGGGGATACACGCCCGGGGGATTTGCCCGGTGCATTCTGCCGGCCGTGATCGGGGGCATGATGCTGACGCTGTTCCGGCGATTTGTGCTGGGCGGTTCCTGGTGGCTGGCGCTGATTACGGCGGCGGTGCTGTGCGCGGCGCGGATGCTGGCGGGGTGCGCCATGTACGGAATGAATGTTTTGGAGGGCAATCTTCCTCAGGCGGCGGCCCGGGGGCTGCAGGTGGGGATGAAGCACTTTGGGCAGATTCTGGAGATGGAAATCCGGCTCTACTGGTGGCACGTGGCGGTGATTGCGGGCACGGTGCTGCTGTGCGGGGCCTGCGGCGCCAGCGGTCTGGCCACGGGGCTGATTCTTCTGACGGAAGGCGCGGTGCTGCGGTATCTGGTGGGCTCCTACAACGCCCTGGCGGAGGCGGGACTGTTCCGCACCCTGCTGGCCGGGGAATGAAGAAAGAAAAAGAAGAGAGACGCGGCATGGGAAACAGGGCGCGGACGCTGCGGCCTGCGTCAAGTCCACCTGTTGCAGCATGGCCGGGGGCGGATATGCCGTGCGGGTGCTGTCGGACTGCATCACCCGTTACGACAAAAAGAAGATTCCCGAGATGCTGACCTATTACGCGAGCAAGGGCTGCACCGTGGACACCCTGGCAGAGGCGATGGCGTGACCGGAAAGGTCGCGCCTCAGCTTGTCAAAAAAGAGTTTGACAAGCTGGTGGACGGGAGAGCAAGCTCCCCCGCCAGGTGCCGCGTCTCAAATCTTCGGTTTGAGCCGTCGGCAGTTTCGCCTTCGGCGAAACCTGAAAACCCTTTGGGTTTTCAGCCTTCCTGCCACCCCTACCAGTTTTTGCTGAAATCTT